>NZ_JALLKV010000005.1:0-179074 GCF_023093815.1 Pseudomonas sp. PNPG3 | reverse complement strand
AGCTTCAGGGATCAACTGTCGGCTTTGAATGTGGTGTTCATGGATCCCTTACGCTAATAACGCACAGTACGTGCTAGCAGCGTAAAAAAATTTGCCTCTCTGCCGACTTTATCTTGACCTTGACAAGTTGCACATTCTGCATAGGATGGGCGGCCTTCAAAAGGGGGTAGTCGGTGAAGGTTGTAGTCACACAAAATCAAACGATCGACCTAGGCGGGTCGATGCTCAACGAAGACGGGCCACACGCAGCAGGCCTGGCATCCGTGACGGCGGTGGGGCTTTTTGACTCAGAAGAGAGGCTCGTTCCGCTTGTAAGTGAGTACCTCACCCAAGCTATTAAAACCGCGAATCTCTCCTTTGCTTCTGCGGAAACATATGGGCGAAATATCGGCTACTTGCTCGAAAACCTTAAAGGAACTACCACGTTCCACAATTCATCTTGGGATGAAATCCTCCTCAATGTAAGCCAGCAGGGAATCGCCAGATACTTCATTCATCTGCGCGAGGTTGAAGGTTTGTCGTCGGTAACTATCCGGAACAGAGATGGTTGTTACGCTGCCCTATTCAACGACTTCTTGTGTGTTGGCCGCAATCATCAACCCGCTCTGCGAGAAGATAATCCGTATGCAGCTGGATTCATTTCCCCGCCGCCGAAGAAGAAACTGATCGAGCCATGTTCGCTCAAAGATCTGAAGGCACTCATCTTGAGCACTGAAAGTGAAAGGGAACGGGTTCTCCTGCAGACAATTTTTGATGCGGGTATTCGTCGGAGCGAGGTTGGCAGGATTACTCTTGGTGCGGTCAACAAAGCCCTGGATTTCTCCCGCGCTAACTTCATCGGTGAAAACGATATTGAGTGGATACATCCCGATTATTGCCCACTTTTCATCGAGGGTAGCAAGGGGCGCGGGCAAGAGCTTAAAGAGCGATATGCAATTGTGAGTAAGTCTACGCTTGAACGTATCAAGCGCTATCATGCTACTCCTTTGTACCGAAAATACGCGAGACAGTATGAGTCCGCCGATGTCACTCCCTGCTTTTTCAACTCAGAGGGCTCTCCATTCAACGCTGATTCTGTCAGCAAACTGCTTGAGCGGGTATCGGAGCGAGCTATAAAAAGTAAGCGGCTAGATCGCAGTGTCTCTCCGCACAAGCTTCGCCATGGACATGGGTACGAAATCATGACCAGCCCTGACTTGGGTAAGACCTATTTGGATAATCTGGTCGCGGCTCAGTTGTCGTTGGGGCATAGCAGCAGCGCCACTACCGAAAGGCATTACCTTCAACTTCCGCAAGAAGTCTTCCGCATCTGCCACTCCTCTAATGGAAAGATAGCAACTAAGGCAAGTAGCATGGCGGCCCTCGCTGCCGAGACCGCGCTCAAAATCCGTTTGGGAGATAAAAAATGACTACTCATGAGCGCGCCATCGGAGGCATGCGGGTATACAGCTGGTTGAAGGAGCTGGAAGAGGATCCGCACGGTTACTACGAGATCGAACTGAGTGATAATGATAGCGGAATGTATGCTCCGCTCACGCTGAGTGCTTCTTATATTGCAAGCAAAGATCTTAACCCGTCACTTGAAGTATTCGAGTTGGCGGAACAGAAAATCATCTTGGATATGTGCATCAGTGGCGCAATCCATCTTGGTGAGTCTGCTGCGGGGTGCAATTGGCGCCTCAAGGTCTTGGGTTGGTACAAGAGCCTTCCAGAGGAGGATAAGCGCAAGCTTCCTATTTTCGGCAACAAGCTGAGCATTCGTCGCGGTCTTACATTGGTGCCAGGCTTAGAGGGCATTGAGTCCCACCTGAGTCGCTACGCTAGCGTTGCCAGCGCTTATAATGAAATCAACGAAGATCTGCAGCGCCTTGGAGTAATCTCCAGCGACTACCAAACTGTCAAAGAGCGGCGCGAAAACAAAGAAGAATACGTTCCTCAGGAACCTATCCTCGTTGATTTTAAGCGCCTGCGAATGAAAGAGTTCGTGACCGTAGCCGACCTTGAGGCAGCCTCAGAGGTTAAGCCATTCAATGATCTCAAGCATGCATTTGCAATTGCTTCGTTGAAAACGGCGAGCGATTCGGGCGAGCAGAACTACCTCGACGCATTTAACCTTCTGTCGCGGTTTTTCCTTGAGCGGGGGCTCACCGGAAGCGAGCCCATAGCTGTCACCTTGGATGCTTTCATCCTTCCCCGTGTCTACAGCCATCTGGAGCAGATGATAGTTCGTGGAGAGTTGTCTCCAACCTTTGCCAATACCTTGCTCAGTGCGTTCCGCAAAACGCTCACCACCATCAAGAATCTTAAGGGCTACGCTGGGCCTGACTTTATGAACTGTCAGGGGTTCGATGCTGATCGAGTCACGGATCAGTACCGTCCGTATACCAGTTCCGAGCGTCGACGGATCGCCGCATGCGTAGATGAAGACATCTTGCGCAACAACGCGCTCGCGCAGCCCTATCTGTTATCCGGTGTCGGTGAAGACCCAGTCGGTGCCAACGGCCAAGTGAAGAAAGGATTTAGTACGCTCGAGAACGCCCGATGGATATTTGAAAACAAACTTAATTGCAGTGTGGTTGGAACCAGGACTTACACAAGGTCTAGTGGTGATATTTATATCGATGCGTTTTGGAGGATCGTTGACCGGTCTGGTATAGGTCTTCGTGAAGTCTTGGAAGGCTGGGGTACGCATTATGTTATTGATAACCAAGTTATCGCACCGTTTGCGATTAAATTGGGACAAATAACGGGTCTTAATGCGGATTCGCTAAAATATCTGAATTTAGGCGACTTCGAGCCGCAGCATGAGCTGACTGGGCGTGCCTGCTTGAAATATTGGAAGGAGCGCTCAGGTGGCGGAAAGGTGATGCCCGTTGATCTCTTTGATGCGGATATCACTTGGCTCACCACTTCTCAGGCTGAAGCGGTAGCGAAGGTCTTCAAGGACGTGGAGGCCCTCACTGAGGGGTTCCGTGGCGCTGCGCCTGAGAAAGCGAGAAACAGCCTATTCATCTGGCAATCGAGTTCGCCCGGCGCTTTCCTTGAGGTTAAGTCGTTTACCACGGGTAAGAACGGGTTCGTAACGTCTGTCTTCAACAGCTACGCGCAACGTAAAGGCATCCTCAGCGATGAAGGCACCCCGCTGAACCTGACACCTGCGCGCCTGCGTCCGAGCTTTATCAGCGAGCTTGTAGAGCGTGGTGTACCGATTCGTGAGATCCAGCTGATCTTGGGCCACAAAAACATCAAGACTACCCAAGCCTACCTCGATCGCATGGACTTCAATACCTTCGCGCGTGTCAAGCTCGATGTAGCGCTACGGGAGCTCCACGATCGTGCGGTTGAGGCGGCAGATCTGGCTATTGCGCCCAAGCAGCACGAGACACAATTCGAAAATCTTATCGAGGTCGTACAGATCGATGCGCCAGCGGTGATCTTCAAGACACCCTTGGCAAGTTGCAAAAACATCTTCAACCCCCCAGATTTCATCAAGAGGTTGAGCACTTATGTACCTGGGCGACCATGCTCCATGTACAACATGTGCTTGGGCTGTGAGAACGTTTTGCTCACTGCTTCCAACCTACCTGAGCTATTTGCCATGGAGCGGGATTATCGAAAACTTGCTGAGGTCAGCCGAGTCATGGATACCCCTTATGGGCATGTAGTGCATGAGAATTTGTCGCTGCTCGAAAGTATCCTCGGTGATAAATCTGATTTTACTGCTGAAGAGCTTGCCGAGGGGCGTCGATTCGCTGAGTTTGTAGATACTACCATTCTTATTGATGGTGTGGGGTTGTAATTTATGGAGCAGATCGAATTTGCAACTCTTCTGTCTTTTGCCAAATACCGTGAAGCCGTATCTGCGGCCTTGCTCCAATCAAAGTCAGAGGATAATGGTGTTGCTTCAAGTGAAGCACTGAGCTTTCTGAGTTATATCCAGTCATTACAGGTATCGAAGCTTTCCGCCTTTGTTTCGCCGGTCTGGGATTTTAATGCTGACTATCCGAATGCATCTCGGCATACTCGTGGCGTGAAGCATCGGATGGACTTTACCAAATACCCGAATATTCCTGAGTTTGCGATGCTTGAGCTGCGAGCTGCCTTCATACTTATTTTGAAGGGAGTCAGTGGAATTCCGGAGCAAGGAAAATCTGTACGAGTATCTAAGGCGCTCCCAAAACCAAACACAGTGATCCCTAAATTTGAAGCCGGGTTACGATTCTTGGATAAAATCTATTGGGCTGCAATCCAAGAGCTTGGAAAGGAGCATGTCGAGCGCGAATTGCTTTCGGTTCACATGCTGCCTTTCCACTTGTACGAGGAGGCTGCGAAAGATTTTGAGTATGTGTTTGATCAGGCTCTGGAAGGTTTCTTCAAAGGGCTGCGCTCTGGATATCTTGTAGAAAATATCTTCGGCTCAAGCCTGCCCGTTGTTAATCTTTCAACTCTAAAATGGAAAGCGCTCGGTAAAGCCAAACGTCCTGAAAAAGAGAAAGAAAATAAGCGGCAAATACTTCAAAATGACGTGTTTGAAGTGTCCTCCCTCGCGTCATCGTTGGCCATCGTTGATTTTTTGGATGCTATGGGCGAGGAAGTGATTGATACTGCTACCCTTAATCGGCGAAACAGTAAAGGTGTTTATCTTGCGAAAGAGCAAGGTGCCTGTCGGCTGAAGTTTAATTTGTACATCTACAAGCGGCTTGAGCAGAAAGGTTTTCCTAAGCACGAGATTTCAAGAATAATTGGTTGCGATGACTTTAGAGCAAGTCGTTATTTTAGCGTGGTAGCACCTTATGCTCTTAAGCTTTACTTGTTGGACACAGGCTCCCCAATTGATGATGATTTCAGGCGTTATTTGAATTATGTGAACTACGCTTGCTTGTATATCATTGGGCAGTACACCGGCATGCGTCCTTCGGAGTATACCGAGCTTCTGGCTAGTTCGTGCCTTATTTTCGATGGTTCGTACTGGGTTTTGAGAAGCAATGTCAGCAAGCATGAAGACAACCTTGTAGAACTTTTCGATGACTTCTGGTTGGCTATTCCGATAGTTCGAGATGCTGTGCGTGTTGCACAACTTCTTGCCAAATATAAGAATAATGATTTTATCTTCTCGAACGTCGATACGGTGCTCTTTGGTATGCTGGGTCAGCCGCTGAGTAGTGCGGGAACCAAGGCTACACTCGATAAATTTTTCGAAAGAGTTCTGACTGCTGAGCAGTTTTCAGATCTTGAATTCAATGCTTACATGATGCGGCACACGCTAGCCTATCAGCTCTATCGTGCTGATGTGGGCCTGCCTTTCATCTCTCACCAGCTGAAGCACTTTGGCGAAATCGTAGGGGTTGGCCATTCCGAGCGGGGCTTCAGTAAGACGACTCTGGGGTACGGTGAAATCGCTGAAATGCTGACGAAAAGTGGCGGTAGGGGCGTAAGCGGCAAGTCCTTACGCCATGTCGCCGAGGTTGAGAGCATCAAGCAGCGATTCGATCCTGATGGGAGTTATGCCGGTGTGAACGCTGCAGCGCACAAGGAGCGTTTGCAGAGGGTATTCAAAGGGTACATGGCGTCCGGACACACCAAGGACGATATCTTCGAGGCCATGGCTGAACAGCACATCGCTGTCATCAGCGTGGGCCAGGGCTTCTGCTACGGCGGCGGGCCCATGGAGTTCGATGAATCGATCCCCTGCATCGGCGGGCTTCGCTGCAACCCGAACCGTTGCGAAAATGCTGTCGTCAGCAAGGCCAACGCCCCTGCCTGGCGAGATGTGTATTATCAAAACAAGAAGCTGCTGGAGAACCTTGAGTACGCCCATCTGCATGCCCAAAGCAAAGCTGCAATGGAAGAGGCCTACGGGGTGCTTGAGCTGCTGGGAGAAGAACTCTGATGACGGATTCCCACGCTTTCGATCAGAAAAACAAAGAAGATTTTGATCGTTATTCTGAGCTGCTCGCGCAAGCGCTTCTGGATATCGCGGCGAATGACTCACTGAAAGCAACGGCGGCAGAACTGAGCCGGCTAACGGGTATTCACCGCAATACTATCAGGCAGCGTGTATGGCCTCTGGAACGGCTGGAGACCATCAAAGAAAACCGGCGCATTGAAGTTCTTCGCCAACAGGTCACAAAAAAGAAACCAGTTGATCCTGTGGTGCTTCTGACTGAAAAGCTGGAGAACGCAAGGGTTGAGATTCTTCATTGGTTCACTAAGTGCAGGGATGCGGAGGAAGAGCATCAGAAGAGCGAAAGAAAATATATTAACATGGTAAGTTCTCGAGATACTTATCAAAACCTTCTGGCGGATGCTAACAAGCGGCTCTTGGACTCGCAGAAGGAAATTGATAGACTCAAGCAGGTTATCAGTATCCTGGAAGCTGCCCAGGCGGAGAAAATTTCATGAAAAGCTACCTGGAACTACTGACAGATGTTCTAGAAAACGGTGCGGTCAAAGATGATCGCACTGGTACCGGTACTGTGAGTGTCTTTGGTCGTCAGTTTCGCCATGACTTGTCGAAAGGCTTTCCATTACTTACAACTAAGAAGCTGCATTTCAAGAGTATTGTTAATGAGCTGATTTGGTTCCTTAATGGTGATACCAATATTAAGTGGCTCAATGAGAATGGCGTGAAGATTTGGAATGAGTGGGCCACCGAAGACGGTGATCTAGGCCCGGTCTATGGCAAACAGTGGACAGCCTGGCCTACCAAGGACGGCAAGACGATCAATCAGATCGACTATGTCGTCAATGCGCTGAAGACGAACCCTAATAGCCGACGGATCTTGTTCCATGGGTGGAATGTCGAGTTCCTCCCTGATGAGAAGGTGAGCCCGAAAGAGAACGCCAAAAACGGCAAGATGGCACTCCCTCCGTGCCACCTGCTGTACCAGTTCTATGTTGTGAACAACAAGCTGTCTTCACATTTATTCATCCGTTCGTCCGACAGCTTCCTCGGCCTACCATACAATACGGCGTCCTTGGCGTGCTTGACCCACATGCTGGCTCAGCAGTGCGACCTGGATGTAGGTGAGATCGTGATTTCGTTGAGTGATGTCCACATCTACTCCAATCACATGGAGCAGGTGAAAACTCAAATCGCTCGTGAGCCTCGGCAGCTGCCTGAGTTGAAGCTGCTTCGCAAGCCGGCATCGATTTACGATTACAAGTTCGAAGATTTCGAACTCGTTGGCTACGACCCGCACCCTCACATCGCGGCAGCCGTCTCGGTCTGATTGACCTGGCATACGATTACCGGCCCTATGGGTCGGTTGTCGTGTTCAGCTGACTTCCCGCCGGCAGTACAACTCGGGGAGCCTACAGCGCCCCCTGGTGAGAATTTGAAGGCTCAACTGCTCAGGCCTTCCGCTCCCCCGCTGGCATGTGCCAGAACTTGTGGACGGTGGAATAAGGCATCCCCAGCTTCACTGAGGTCGCTTTCTGGCTGAGGCCTTCAGCCTTGCAGTCGAGGATTGCTTTGATCCTGTCTGGAGGAGTCGGCGGCTTGCCGGATTTGGCTGCTATCAGACTCCCATTCGAGAATTGCGCAGGCAGGCTTTCCATCACACGCATCTCACGAAGCTTACTCAGCTCTGTCCAGAGGTGCGTCATGAACTCTTCAAGTTGTTCTTGGCGCTCGTAGCAAGCGGCAGCTGCGAGGAGTGCTACCGAGTCGACGTCCAAGCGTTTACTGATGTCTTCGAGCATCTCGAAGCTGATGTTGGATTTCGCGTGCTCGATCCTGTGCAAATGCCGAGGCTCCACCGTGGATGCGAGCTGTTCTTGGGACAGGCCGCGAGCGGCACGAGTGGTGCGGAGCACGGCTGCCAGGGTGTATCGCGTTGGCATGGTAGAGCTTTCCGCAAAGGGAAGCATAAGGCCACACTGAAAATTCTACATCCACGTACTATAGGCAGTGAATGTAGAATGGTGTTATGGTGGCGCCATCCGTTCCCGCATGTGGCTTTTGTTCTCAAAGCACGATCATCCGTGGGCGCGAGATTGTCAATTTATATGAATTGTTTAAGGGCGAAGTGCTAGCTAGATGCCCGCGATTGATAGGTGGAGTGTGTTGTGCTGGTCACCCAAAGAACCGAACTACGAGGGCAGTTTTTAGCTCTGGACAGCCTGAATTTGTTTTGGGATTCAGCAAGCCTCAATCCTGATTGCTATTACTTTGTCGTTGAAGGAAGTGGCTTCGTTAATGGCTGTTTAGGCCCCTCCGTGCGTTTGGTGTCGAGCGTTGAGGTTGTAGATTCCCTCTGCAAAGGGGATGCAGTGGATTTTTTAAGCGTTAATAAAGTCCAGCTACTCGCCCCTCCAGCGATGACCAATCAATCCGAGTTCTCGATGAAGCTGCTCTCCGAAATTCGGATCAAGGAAGGTACCCAGCCGACCCCGGTGTACGAATTTGTCACGAGTGATGGCCACGTCTATTCGAGCGCGAGAGGCTGAATCATGGTCATCTCGTTGGATGAGATAACGGAGTTTCTTTACGGCGCCGGGGAGCTATTGGAGGGTTGGACAGGTACGAGAGTTGACCTAGTTCAAGCTGCGCACGAACGCTTTTCAGGTAAAGCGTTTTGCCTGGTGCAGCGCTGGATTCTGGTAGATCTGCCTCCGGAAGAGGTTGAGACGTTACCGAATGGAATAGCGCCCATGGTGATCTTTGCCCATGACGTGATCCATGACAGCCGGAGGCGCTTTGCGCCACGCTCCTGGGTGAGATCCACGTATGCGGTTTCGTTCGAGCACCCGTGCATGTTTGAAACGAAAAGCACGGTCTACCTTCTCGTCGGAGATGGTTACAGGAAGCAGGCGAAGCTCGAGCTGGTTTTGTCGTTGCAGCCGTAGAGCATTCCAGATTTTTGAGCCCGGCCCCCTCTGGGTGGCCTTGGATGGGCGACGTAGCCTTCCGCAGCGTGGAGTACGGGGTTCCGTATGAAGGTTTTGGTTTTTTCTGATTTGCACTTGGAGTTTGCTGACTTCCAGCCACCTTTAGTAGACGCGGATCTCGTTGTACTTGCAGGCGACATTTCAGTGCGTAGCCGGGGTGTGCATTGGGCAAATGAGGTCTTCGATTGCCCGGTGATTTATGCCTGCGGCAACCACGAGCATTACGGCGGAAACGTTGACCGGACGTTGGCCAAAATGTGTGAGGCTGCTGCGCACCACGTGCATGTGCTGGACAACCAGAGCATCGTCATTGGCGGCGTCCGTTTTTTGGTCGCTACGGCTTGGACGGATTACACCGCAACCGGTGATTACAGGGCCGCGATGCGGGAGTGCGCAGAGTGGATGACTGACTTCAAACGGATCCGCGTCGGTACCGGCTACAGCAAGCTTCGCCCAGTCGACCTCATTGCCCGGAACATTGCTGCTCGTGCTTACCTGGCCTCAGAGCTCGCCAAGAGCTTTGACGGTTCGACCGTCGTGGTCACGCACCATTGCCCTATCCCTGAGGTCGCCGGGAGTGGTCATGAGGGTCACTTGGGGGCTGCTTATTTCAATGCTTGGCACGACTTGGTAGCGCAGGCCGACGTGTGGATTTTTGGTCATACGCATCACGCGGTGGACAAAGTCGTTTTTGGCTGCCGTGTGGTCTCCAATCCGAAAGGATATCCGGGTGAGCGTACGGGGTTTTCTCCGGAGTTCACCGTCGATATTTGAAAGCCGCTTAAGCGGTCAGCACCAAGTGCATTGGTATGGTTTAGACGCATTAACAGGATGTGTGAATGGCAGATCAAATCAAGGAATACTGCGGTGAAGAGCTCTCTACTTTTCAACTCAAACGGGTCATCCGGGCAATGGCTCAGAAGTACCCTATGCCCATCACGGCTTACCTGAGTGATGTGGTCATCTCGTCCGACTGCGCGCTCGGTGTTGTTTTTGGTCAGATGATTCAAGGACATGGGTCGCACATGCGTGGCTACACGCTGAGGACGGAGCCGATCTACACCCTGTCGAAGATAGGGCGGTATTGGGTGATCTCCTCGAAATGCGGGAATTACGTGCTGACGACCTTCAGGCGCGGCACAGGCCGTGACAGCCTTCGAGCATTGATCGCAACAGCCGACGAGCCGGATTAGCGCCCCCTCGCGGCGTCATCCACTCCCTCTGACCGATCACGACAGGCGGTAGCTTGACACCCAAATCACGCAGGCCTAATCTACCTACCAGTAGATAGACAAGCGAGAAGGTACTACTCATGCAGTTCAAAGGTCGTAAGCTTCTGGTTGTAGGTGGTACGAGCGGCATCGGTCTTGAAACCGCACGTATGGTGGCGGAACAAGGCGGCTCAGTCGTGATCGTGGGTAACCGTGCCGAAAAGGCCGAAGCGGCCCGTAAAGAGCTGGCAGCTCTGGTAGGTGAGAATAAGGTCATTGCTTATTCGGCTGACCTCACCGACTTCGCTAGCGTGAAGGGATTGATCGAGAAACTGGCTGCCGAGCACAAGGACATTGATCTGATGGTCAACTCCGCCGGCATCTATTATCCAAAGGCCTTCGTTGAGCACTCGTTGGAGGACTACGACAACTTCCTCAACCTCAATCGCGCCATTTTCTTCCTGACCCGTCACGTAGCTGCAGAATTGGTCGCGCAGAAAAAGCATGGCTCGATCGTAAACGTAACTGCTGCTGCTGCCCGCCAGGCCGTTGAAGGTGTACCCGCATCAGCTTACTCAATGGCCAAGATCGGCCTGGACACGCTCACTCGCCACGCAGGTGCAGAGTTGGCAGAGCATGGTATCCGCGTGAATTCGGTAAGCCCTGGCATTGTGGAAACCAAGATTTTCGAACGCTTCATTCCTGGTGATCAGCTGGATGGTGCCCTGAAGGACTTCAACAATTTCCACCCGCTGGGCCGCAACGGCACTCCGCGTGATGTCGCTGAATCGATCGTCTTCCTGCTGTCGGACAAGGCGTCGTGGGTAACTGGCGCGGTGTGGGATGTTGACGGCGGGGTCATGGCCGGTCGTAAGCAAGGCAAGTAACATACTGGTAGTGGCCGGAATCGCTCTTTTCTGGTCGAGCGATTGTGGCAGGAGAATTTATGACACTGGCAACACGGGACGCATTGATTCAAACCGCTGAAGGGCTGATGCGTACCAAGGGGTATGCGGCATTCAGCTATGCAGATCTTGCCGATGCGGTAGGTATTCGAAAGGCGAGCATTCACTACCACTTCCCGACGAAGGAAGACCTTGGGATTGCGATCGTTGAAGAATATGTATCTCGGGTGGAGGCTGAGTTCGAACGTATCGAAATCAATCACCCAAGTGCACTGGACAGACTTCATGCGTTTTTCGTGTTGTTCCATGCCAGTACTGAAGGTGGGCTTCTACCACTGTGTGGTGCGCTGGCCGCTGAAATGGCTGCGTTGCCCGAGGGGCTGCAGCGACAAACGCGCAGGTTTTTCGATGTGCAGCTGTCCTGGTTGACCGGAGTCATGGAGCAAGGAATCGCCTCAGGAGAAATCACCCGAGGTAGGGGCTCCAGAGAGAAGGCTTATTTGCTGTTGAGCATCCTTGAAGGTTCCAGCTTTATTAACTGGGCCACCAACGAAGATGACCATGTGAACAAGGCAGTAATTTGGATGATCGCAGAGTACTGATCTCTGCAAGAGCACAGGGTCGAAGCGCTGTCCGTGTCGGCCCATTTTTTGGCTAATCTTACCTATCAACTAGTAGGGTGGTAATCATGTCTAGCATGCCTAATTGGGAACAAACCATCACCGACGTCAGTGCCCGCCTGAAAGAGTTCGGCGCACATTCGCCTGACACCCTGCGGGGCGTGGCAATGCTCGGTAACGCCGGCAACAAAACCAATCACCTGGACGCGAAGACTCGCGAGCTGATCGCGCTGGCGGTGGCAGTAACGACTCGCTGTGACGGCTGCATCGCGTTCCATGCAGCGGAAGCCAAGAAGCTTGGCATCACGACCGAGGAAGTCGCTGAGGCACTTGGAGTAGCAGTGAACCTGAATGCCGGCGCGGCGGTTGTTTACAGCACCCACGTGCTGGATGCCATGGATCGTAGCTGATAGCCCAGGCCGTTCTTTGTGACAGCAAAGGTGCAGAGGAAAGTTATGAAAAAGATCACGGTTGAAGTCTATTCCGACTTTGTCTGTCCCTGGTGCTGGATAGCAAAGAAGCGATTGGAGCAGGCAATCGGCGCTCTTCCGAGCGACGTAGAGGTTGAAGTTGTACCCAGGGCCTACCGCTTGGCCAAAGGCATGCAGCCCATCGCATTCGAGAAGGCACTGGTGCTGAAGACAGGTAGCCGGGCTCGTGCACAGGTCTTCATGGAAGCTATTCAGGAAGTCGCCTCTCTTGAGGGCTTGGACTACCGCTTCGATGTGATGCGTTTCGGGGACACCAGTGCGGCGCATCAGTACGTGAAAGCCATTTCGAGTCCGACGCTACAGGCGAAATATGTAGAGCGACTCTACGCAGCTGGAACTACAGAGGGGCGCGACATTTTCGATGAGCGAACACTTAGAGATCTTGCAGCTGAAGTTGGTGCTGCTGACCTCTTTGGATTCGATTCTTCGGAAGCAGCGATTCTCAGCGATGAAGCAACCGTTAAGGGCCTTGGCACCGGCATCCCATTGTTCGTTGTCAATGGCAACCGCTATCTCTCAGGGGCCCAAGAGATTGAGGTGTTCTCCAAGGTGCTGAAATCAGCTGTTGAGGATCTTTCGAACGATGGAGAGAGCGTGAGTGGAGCAAGTTGCTCGATTTCTGGTTGCGAGAGCTGACCAGGCCATCGCCTTCACCTGTTTTTTATTTCTGATTTTTTATCCACGATTTTGAGAGGAACTGAAAATGGACAAGCATCTCAACGGTATCGATGTCGCTGCTCTGCAAGCCTTTGCACAGGGCGTCGCTGAAGATCCAGCCAAGCGTCACGCACGCTTCAAAATCAACACCAAGTGGGAACATCAGACCCGCACCGTGGCGACCATTGACCGCTTCCACCTGAGCGGCACCGACTACCCACGAAACGTCCAGATCGCGGCTGATGAGCCGCTGGAGCTGCTGGGTACCAACTCTGCCCCCAACCCGCAGGAGCTACTCATCTCTGGCCTGAACGCCTGCCTCTCAGTTGGCTATGTGGTGAACGCGTCGGCCATGGGCATCACTATCCACAGTCTGGAAATCGAAACCAGTGGCGAGCTGGATCTGCGTGGCTTCCTGGGCCTGGACGAAAGCGTCAACCCAGGCTTTGACGAGATGAGCTACGTGGTGCGCATCCACACCGATGCACCTGCAGAAAAAGTGGAAGAGCTGCATCGCATCGTCACCAAGACTTCCGTGAACCTCGCCAACTTCTCGAAGGCCATCCGCATGGTGCCCAAGCTGGAAGTTATCGCTGGTCAACCAACCGCCTGATTCACGAAGTTGTTTGCAGAGGTAGATCATGAAAAAGCTGTTTACTCCTTACGACCTGGAAGGCCTCAAACTCGCCAACCGCGTTGTGATGGCCCCAATGACCCGCACCCGGACGGAAGACAATGTGCCGTCCGAGCTGACCGCTCTGTACTACGCGCAGCGGGCCTCGGCGGGCCTAATTATCACTGAAGGCCTGCCGATCTCCGACGAGGGGCGCGGTTACCTGTACACCCCCGGCATTTACACCGACGAGCAGACCCGCGCTTGGCGCGAGGTAACTGATGCCGTTCATGCTAAAGGCGGCAAGATCTTCGCCCAGCTGTGGCATGTAGGCCGGATGTCTCACGAATCGCTGCAGCCTGGCAACGCAGCGCCTGTTTCGGCAAGTGCCGAGCCTGCTGTGGGCACTACGGTTTACGCCTGGACTGCACCCGGTGTGGCTGGCCCGGTCGCACCGAGTGTCCCGCGTGCTTTAACTGTGGATGAGATCCACCGCGTGACCGAAGACTTCGTTGCCGCCGCACTGCGAGCGGTGGATGCGGGCTTCGATGGTGTGGAGCTCATGGCGGCTAACGCATTCCTGTTCGACCAGTTCCTGAGCAGCCAAATCAACACGCGTACCGATGAGTACGGCGGCTCGATTCAAAACCGACAGCGCTTCTTGCTGGAAACGGTCGACGCGATTGCTGATGCCATTGGCAGCTTCCGTGTCGGTGTTCGTATCTCGCCGTTTGGGCGCCTGTATGACCTTCGCCCGTACCCGGAAGAGGAAGCAACCTGGAACAGTGTTGCTGCCGAATTGAACGAGCGCGAATTGGCCTTCGTCCATCTGAACTACCAGCCAACACTGGACGCGGTTCCATTCCCGGATGGTTTCTACAAGCAGTTCCGCTCGCTCTATAAGGGCACGGTCATTGGCGCAGGTGGCTTCACCGCTGAGCTGGCAGAAGCGGAGCTGCAGAACGGCAATCACGATCTGATCGCCTTCGGCACCTCCTACATCGCCAACCCCGATCTGGTGGAGCGGATGCAAAACGGCTGGCCTCTGGCCCCCAGCGATCATTCCACGTTCTACGGTGTGATCGGGGCAAAAGGCTACACGGACTACGCGCCTTACCAGGCTTGATCAGGCGTGTTGATCATCGGAATACCCAATAACTGAAGGAGTGCGGTTATGCCATTGGTAACTGTGAAAGGCATCGAAGGTGTTTTCTCTGCGGAGCAGAAGGCAGAGATCATCAGCAAGATCACCGACGCCATGGTCTCGGTTGAAGGCGAGAAAATGCGTGGTGTGACCTGGGTCATCTTCGAAGAGGTGAAGAGCGGTGACTGGGGCATCGGTGGTGAGCTCATTACCACTGACAAAGTCAGAGCTATGCAAAACGCCTGACAACCTTCCAATGCTGCATCGCAGCATCAGTGCAATGTGCCCTGGCGTTTACTCGCTCCAGGGCATTTTGCGTTTCAAGGGCTGAATTACGATCAGGCCCTCGAGAGCTTTCGTAGTGCCGGCTTCATGCCGTAGATGCCAAACAGCGAAGACTGAATTTTATTGAGCCTTGCTTGAAAACGGATCGTTTGTCACCCCCACGCCAGATCGAGACCATGACGTCACCCCAAACAATAACCAGAGGTGGTAATCGTGGAATCGGTACTCAAACTTGACCCAACCGCAGGCGGTAAGAAGCGCATTTCGATTTATCAGCCTGAACAGGAAGGGCTCATCTTCCCCGAGATCCCTGAGTTCAAGAACTTCGAAGAAGAGCGTCAGTACCGCAAGAAGCACCTGGTGGCTGCGTGCCGCGCATTCGCCGAGCACAGCCTCGATTACGGCTTTGCTGGTCACCTGACTGTCCGTGATCCAGAGTTTCCTGAGCTGTACTGGACGAACCCGATGGCCGTTCACTTCTCACAGGTCAAGATGTCCAACCTGATCCTGGCCGACCACAAGGGCAAAGTGGTTCAGGGTGACTACGCCATCAACCGTGCCGGTTTCGTGTTGCACGCTGCCGTCCACGAAGCGCACCCGGACATCGTTGCGATGTGCCACGCTCACACCATCTACGGTGGCGCATGGGCCTCCACCGGGCGTCCGCTGCTGCCGATCACCCAAGATGCTGCCGTGTTTTTTGAAGACCACGTCGTCATCACTGCAGAAGCCGGCGCCGTTGCGGTGGAGACCAAGGCTGGTAACGCCGTCTGCGATTACTTCAAAGACGTGCGCGCTGCTATTCACCAAAACCACGGCCTGCTGACCGCGAGCCGCCACAGCATCGACGAAGCCGCATTCTGGTTCATCGCTCTGGAACGCTGCTGCCAGCAGCAGTTGCTGATCGAGGCCTCTGGCATCACACCAAAACTGGTGTCGCCAGAACGTTGCCGCTACAGCCGTGAGAACGTGGGCAGCCCCTTCATTGGCTGGCTGCACTTCCAGGCGCTGTACGACAAGATCGCGGCTGAGCAGCCTGACATGTTCTCGTAACGCCCTCTGGCGCTGTCCGTCCGGGCGGCGCCTCTTCCTTACCGCACAATAACAATGACTGGAGATAGGCAGATGCCTAATGCTCTTGATGCTGCCTGCGTCCCCGATTCGCGTTCCATTCCGGACGAGTCAAAGCTGTACGCGCGCTTAACCCTTCGACTGATCCCCTTTCTCTTTCTGTGCTACGTGTTCGCTTACCTGGATCGGGTGAACGTCGGCTTTGCCAAGTTGCAGATGCTCGACGAACTCAAGTTCAGCGAGACCGTGTACGGTCTTGGGGCCGGGATCTTTTTCTTCGGTTACTTCATCTTTGAGGTGCCGAGCAACATGATGCTGCACAAGATCGGCGCTCGTCGGTGGATCGCCCGCATCATGGTCAGCTGGGGGGTACTGTCAGCCTGTATGGTGTTCGTACAAACGCCCGCCATGTTCTACATGCTGAGATGCCATTCAGGAGAAGGGCATCAAGTGCTGCTATCACGGTATGGTCTTCGATGTGGATGGTGCCTGCCTCCATGTCCCGTTCCCTGCCGGCGAGGAAAAGGAAGGCGAGAAATATGCCTGCTCTATCCGCCAGGGTGCCTATAAGGCGTTCGAGCGTCACGGGTTGGTGTTCGCCTACATGGGCCCGCCTGATGAAGAGCCGCCGTTCCCCGAATGGGAGCAGAATTTCACTGTGATGGAAGGCGACGAGCTGGTTCCGTACAGCAACTTCCAGCACTGCAACTGGCTGCAGGTGCAGGACAACGCGGCGGACAACTTCCATCCAACTGCCCTGCACTCGGCGAAGAACGTCGTGGGCGGCCAGTTCCAGGGCACCACCTTCGACGAAGTCGGCGCCGCCTCGATGGAAGTCGCTCCGGACATGCAATTCATCCCGGTTCACCAGGGTCGTAGTCTGGCCTGTGCGGGCGCTCGTCGCGTGAACGACGACCGCATGTTCCTGCGTATTCAGCATCAGGTATTGCCGAACCTCAGCCTGCATGCCTACACGTCGGAAGACGGTTCGGCGAAGAAGCTGTTCAGCCGCTTCCACATCGTCCGCTGGACTGTTCCTGTGGATGACGAAAACTCCAAGATGATTGGTTGGCGCGTCATGGGCCCAGGCATCGACACCCGTGGCGTCGGTGACAAGAGCATGGTCGGGTACGAGACCATCGACTTCTTGGAAGGCCAAGTGGCCATGCGTCGTCCAGAGCGCTTCGGCAAATACAAGCTCGAAGACATTCCACCGATTCCGTCCAACCACCGTGAACGTCACAATTACAAGGAAGCTCAGTACGCTCCAGGGGACTACGAGGCCATCATCAGCCAACGTCCAATTGCGGTGCACTCGCTGGAGAACCCGACCAAGTTCGACGCCGGCCTGTATGCGTTCCGCAAAATGCTGCGCGATGGCATCCGTGGCACCAACCCGCAAGCTGCGGCAGCTGGTTTCGCCCAGTGGCTGCGTGACATGGGCGGTGAGCCGAACAGCTACTGCACCGGCAACGTGTTCAACATGCCCAGAGCCGCGACTCCGGAACAAGAGGTTATCAATCGCCGCAAGCTCGCAAGGGAGGCAGTGGCCATCCTCACCGAAGCTGACAAGCTCAAGGGCAAGGAGCGTGCGGATTTCGTCACGGCACGGTTCGAGCAGTTGGAACAGAGCTTCAAAGAACAATAAGAAGAAAGCGCGGGCCCTGGGCTACCTGGGGCTCCCGTGCCTTGGTGAGAGGTGATGACGATGACATCTTTAGCAAATCCCAACCCAGCGTTGCTGGAACTGTTGATCCGTCGCGTTACCCGCGAAGCCCAGGGGATCAACTCATACGAGCTCGTTGATCCGAATGGTGGTGCGCTTCCACCATTTACAGCCGGCTCACACATCGACATCCATCTGCCCAATGGAATGGTCAGGCAATATTCGCTGAGCAATTCGCCCGCCGAGCCTCATCGCTACGTGATTGGTGTACTGCGTGATGAGCGAGGGACTGGCGGCTCCATCGCGGTTCATCAGCTGCATGTCGGTGAAACCGTGAGGGTCAGTGTGCCGCGTAACAACTTTATGCTGAGCAAGGAAGCTCGCAAGTCCATCCTCTTGGCCGGTGGCATCGGCGTCACGCCCATGAAATCGATGATGCATGCACTGGAGTCGGCGAAGCAGGAGTATGAGCTCCACTACTGTTGCAAAGGCCCCGAGTTCGCTGCGTTTTCAGAGGAGATGGAAGAGCTGATCGGGGAAGGAAAGGTCGTCCTTCATTTCGATGGCGGGGATCCATCCAAGAGCTTCGACCTACAGTCATTCCTGAAAGACGCCCCCGAAGGTTGCCACGTGTATTACTGCGGGCCTGCAGGCTTCATGAACGCGTGCAAGGAAGCCGCTGCTCATTGGCCTGCTGGCACAGTTCACTTTGAGCACTTCAAGGCACCCGTGAAAGCACCTGAGCCGGCAAGCGCGGAGCAGAGCAATGGTTCGTTCGTCGCACGCATAGCCAGCAATGGCGAAGAGATCGTCGTCCAGGCCCACGAGAATCTCGCGCAGGTGCTCCAGGATGCGGGTTACCCAGTCGAGACTTCATGCCAGTCGGGACTGTGTGGCACCTGCAAGATTCGTTATCTGGAAGGAGAAGTCGACCATCAGGACTACATCCTCGACGACTCCGAAAAAGGTAGCTGTCTGACGGCGTGCGTTTCGCGTGCGAAGTCCAAGCTTCTAGTGCTTGACCTGTAGGCCTGGTGAAACACATGAACGTCACCAAGCTGGAAAGCTTTCTGGCGACTGTTGACCTGGGAACAGTGAGCGCCGCTGCGGCACAGCTCGGCATTGGTCAGCCGGCTGTCACCAAGCATCTGAACGCGCTGGAGGCAGAACTGGGCGTCGAGTTGTTCGTTAGTGCATCACGGCGAACGCTGCTCAGTCCTGCAGGCGCGAAAGTGTTATCCACAGCGCGAGTGATCGTCGCGGCAGTGGATTCGCTGCGAGCCGAGCTGGAAACGGCACGGAGCCATTAAAGGTTGCATATGGAACTTGGCCCCGGTGAGGTACTGCCGGGGCATTTTTTTGCCTTGCATCCATGGGTATGAACAACCCCGTTCAGCACGTTGTGCCTATTGTACGCGACACCCACCCATCCTGTTGAATCTCCAATCAACAAGCCTAGCTCGGCAGGTCTGGGTTGCCGCCTGTAGATGATTCCAGGTATGTCCGGCAGCCACAGCATGAGCGGTCTTGATGCTTTCACATATCGGTACTAATACTAAGGTACTGCCGGAAGAGGGATGATCATGCAGACGCGATTTGTTGTGGTTCCTGCTGTACCAGTGGAGAAAGAAATCTTCCCTCGTCGCACCGGCCTTCCCACCGCTCTTGGAGCAGGCTACGACCTTTACGATACCCATCAGAAAACTCGGCTCACCTGTAATTTCTCAACACGCGCCGAAGCTGATTACGAATGTTCCTGCAGAAACAATCAGCAGGCCGCGAGTGGGGCGAGCTATGCAGGGCATGGCTGAAACCATCACAGATCCCCTCAGAAAATCGCCCTGAATTTTCCTCAGCTTTCATGAGCTGACCAGGTGGCGTTGACCAGGTGCCATCAAACCGTTTAACTGTACGCATATACAGTAAAGGCGTTTTCGTCATGATCACTTTCCTTGGCTCGCTCGACCCCAGCACCACAGAGCTCCCTCTGTACTCATTTCAAGTGCCGGCAGGCTTTCCGTCTCCTGCTGCAGACCACATGGAGAAGCGGCTCTCCCTGGACGAGCTCTTCGACATCCGAGCCCCACACATCTACCTCGTCAGGGTTGAAGGCGACAGCATGATCGGTGCTGGTATCTACCCTGGAGACCTTGTGCTGGTCGACCGCTCCATACCGCCAGAGCCAGGTCATATTGTGATCGCTGCGGTGAACTGCGAACCGCTGTGCAAGCGCTTAGGTCGTGAGGGCACCCAGGTAGTGCTGCGTTCCGAGAACCCTCGTTACCCGTCTAGGTATCTCCTGGAGGGTGAGGAGCTCGAGATCTGGGGTGTGGTGACCTACAGCGTGCGTAGCCATGCCAAGCTCTGATCGCGTATTTGCCCTCATCGACTGCAACAGCTTTTATGCGAGCTGTGAACGGGTGTTCCGCCTCGACCTTCGCACCAAGCCCGTCGTAGTGCTCAGCAACAATGATGGCTGTGTGATAGCAAGAAGCGCGTGCGCGAAGCCATTTGTGAAGATGGGCGAACCGTACTTCCAGATCAAAGACAAGCTCCGTAAGCACGGCATTGTGGCGTGTTCGTCCAACTACTCGCTCTATGGCGATATGAGTGAGCGGGTCATGTCGGTTATCGAGTCCATGGTGCCCGCTGCCGAGGTCTACAGCATCGACGAAGCCTTCGCTGAGCTCACGGGCATCCCTGGAGACCTCGAGCGCCTGGGCCGGCAGATCCGAGCGGAGGTCTATCGGCGTACAGGTATCCCTGTTGGAGTCGGCATTGCCTCGACAAAAACGTTGGCGAAGCTGGCCAACTACGCTGCCAAGAAATGGCAGAACCATACCGGTGGTGTCGTCGATTTGCGCGATGACGTGAAGCGCAACTGGGTGCTCAAGAAGTGCGATGCGGGAGACGTCTGGGGTATCGGTCGTCGCCTTTCCGCCCACCTGGCGGCTATGGATATCCGCACTGCTTGGGAGCTGGCTCATGCCGACGCCTGGTCGCTCCGAAAGCAGTTCAGCGTGGTGGTGGAGAAGACCGCCAGGGAGCTGGCCGGCACTTCGTGCCTCGAGCTGGACGAGCCTGCCCCACCTAAAAAGGAGATCTGCTGCAGCCGTATGTTCGGTACCCGACTGACCGAGCTAGCTCCGATTAAAGAAGCGGTGGCCACCTATACGTCCAGGGCTGCCGAGAAGCTTCGTGCCCAGCATTCGCTCTGCAAACGGCTACGGGTGAGCATCCGCACGGGTATGTTCAATCCGGACGAGGCGAAGTATGCCAACGGCGTCCTGGTCGAGCTGCCATATCCAACGGACGATACGCGTTTGCTGACAAAGGCAGCGCAGGAGGGCGTGGAGCGAGTATTCCGTGAAGGTTTCCGCTACAGCAAGGCAGAGGTGTTGCTGCTCGACCTCAGCCAACCGAACGAAATTACGGGTGACCTGTTTGCGGCTGCTCAGCCGGTGGCGACCGAGAAGCTCATGGGTGTGCTCGATGCGGTGAACGGCAGGTGGGGCAAGGGGACGATGCGGCTGGCAAGCGTGCCAGTGGATCCCTCATGGGGCATGCGCCGGGAGATGATGAGCCAAAGCTTCACCACACGAGTTGACGAGCTATGGACTGTCTACTGCAAGTGAAAGGCTAGGACAGCGGTAGGCTTGTTGGTGAGTTTTTTCCGCTGCTGAGTGCCTGACATTTAGAGCTAATAAAGGGTACATCGATCTATGAAGGCTTTTTGGAATGCACTGCGCGTAACTGCTGCCGGTGGCGAGCAAAGAATGAAGAGTACCGGGGCGGGATCGTGATGATCTGGGAAGGAGAGGTATACGCTTGGAAAGATGAGGTTCGAGATCCTCAATGCGAACGACCAGGAGTATACGCAGTTGATGAAACGGGGCAAATCTATATCGCAGTAGGCGGTGATGACTACAACGGAGCAGAACGCTGGCTGGTGAAGCAGCCAGCGGTAGATGATTAACCAAGTTTCAGTTGAGCAAATGCTCAGAGCCTTTCTCGTTGAACTGTCCTGATCGGAAACAATTGTATAGATTCTCCTGTGATGGTTTAGGGTCGACTGTCGCCATCGATGTCAGTACGGTTTATTTTGCTGTTCGATGGCCAGTTTGGCGAAGGGCACTAAGTGTACAATCTCGCATTATGCATATGAAGGTACAGATGTGCATGAACGCAGTCTTGCAGCTATAAGGCTTGAGCATTTTAGGCAGCTCGGCTAGGAGCGCGGTACGTCTTGCCTTGACTTCAGCTTGTCCAAGGAAATAATCCGGGCGTATATAATTTGATTTTCCATCGACGGCATTTGTTGCGATGGAGAATAATGATGCTAGGTATGCCATCGCTTTTGTGTCCATATCGCGGTAGGCGCTGGTTAGTTGTACCTTATTGGCTTCTACGCCCAAAGTTAAATCTACTCCCGCGTCCATCAGTGCGCTCTGGAACGCTTTGTACACGGGTACTTTTACATAGGTTTCCCCGGGGATACTTATTTTTATATTTTTATGCGCAAGGCGCAAATGGTTCAAAATTACTGCCGATATGGCCAAGTACTGGGGTGTTCTATTTCCTTCAAAATATATATCTCTTTCTTCGTCAGCTTTCTCAATGGTGATGGGGCAGTGCTTCAAGCCATAAAGCCAAATCAAACACTCTGCCTCTGCCAGCAGGTCATCCGGCAAATGATTTGAATTTTTATCAAATGCTTGGGTTACTCGCTCGCCAATCTGATCCCAAGACATTTGTAAATTAAGCCTGAGTAGCTCTGGAGGGAGGTGATTTAAAATATCCAAGTTGAGTTTGTGTGTTTCCTCCCAAAACGAGCTTTCGGAGTCAAGGAAGAAGTCTTTTAGCAGCCGAATCCGAGCCATGTCCTTTTCAGCGTCTGGTTGAGACTGCTCTAACATCAGTAAGAAGCCATCTTTGGCGCGCTCAATTGCATCCGCTAAGCCAAAATCAGGGGGTATGTCCGATGGCCAGTGTTTATAGCCATTTGTGCCATCCATTCGGCCATTGATTTTATTCGATTTTGCTAAAAGCTCGCGCTGACGGGCAGTAATATAGTTAGTGGTGTACGTCGACATCAGGGATCCGAGCTTTTCGAAAGTCCCGCCATCAAACACATCGCCGGTTATGTTCTCCAATAATGGTTTGGCTGAGTCAAGTTGTGCGGCTGGAATACCATTTTTAAGTAACGTAATGTAGTTGCGAGATAATGCGAGCTTCTCTTTGTGAGTCAAGCTGCCAGGGGCGCTAGAGCCGAATACAGCGCTCATTGTGGGTTTGGAACGACTGACAATCGATCGCCACTTTTTGTTTTTCGCAGACATTGAGCGCGCTAAAACCAAAAGCTTTGCTCGTTCAAATTGTAAGAGCTGGTCTGAGTTTTCGGTCGTCGTGAGTTCCGAGCCCAAAATCTGATCAGGCTCAATCTTGTAGCTTGCCAGTAAATCTTTGAGTGGCTCATAAATCTTCTCAGACGCCTGGAATCTGGCGTAGATGTAGTCAGCAAAGTCTGATTTATCGAACGGCTCCATCGGATCAAGGGCGTCGATTGAGGTCGCAGGGTCGTAGAGTGCGGGTTCGGTTGGGGCAACGTGTTTCTCGCTCATGTCACTCATCCTTGTTTTCGATGCGCTGAATCACCGCAGGGGTTTGGGCGGTGTCTATGGCTAAGCGGCCAAATCCGGCATCCGCCCGCATCTGCGAAAAAACGGGGCTGCCTTGCTGAAGCTGATCAAGCATCTCGAACTGGTCAGTCGCGGTGCGAACAGCCATCGGTATGGATAGCTGAGTGGTGTTGATCAGTCGTTGAGCCATCAGGCCAATGACCTGCAGGTCGCCTACCTCCTGACGAAGCTGAGTGAAATGGTACATCTGGCGACCTGGTGTGAAGACGACGTTCTTGCTCATGATAGGCTCCGCTATGGGGTTACATTGGGTGCTTCGAAGATAAGCTTCCTGATGAGCCCTGCAGAGGATCGAATCTTAAGAATATGGGTGAAGGTGGGCCTGTCCCATGGCAGCGGACGCAAAAAGCGTCGCGTTCCCGAAGGGGCTACAGGCCGCGATTAAATGCCGTTCTTGGGTCGCCTCGTTTGGCGAGTAGGTATCACTGCCTCGATGGAGCGCAAGCGTGATCAGGATGATATTTGGACTGATATTTTGGGCTGCCGTGACGCTTACCGTCTTAGCCGCAACCTTCATTCCTTTGTTGATAGTAAGCCTATTCGTCCTGACGGTGCTCATCGGAGGCGACAGCCTGGTAAGCCCATTGGTCGTCTACGGGATCTTCCCTACGGCGGTCGTAGCTACTGCATACCTGATGTACCGCTACGGCCGGCAGATCGCCGATTTCGTCCTATCCATCTCGCCCTAAAGGGCTCATCCGGGATGCTGCAACTGAGCACGTGATTCTCTAGGTGCTTTTTTTAAAAAGCATTCGTTGCTTCTAAGTCTATTCCGTGGGATGCTTTTCGCCATCTGAAAAGGGGCCCCCCATGACCGACATCATTTCCTTGATCGAGAACGTTGCTAAGACCAAGAGCGACCTAGCTTCCGCGTCTATTCGGATGCCCAAAGAGCTCTATTCCTTCATCGAAGGGCTGGCTGACCACCTTGATATGAGCCGACAGGAGACCATGCTCAAGCTTCTTGAAAAAGGAGTTGAGATTGCCAAAGTTGCTATGAAGCTCGACGACGAGGTGGAGGCAGCAGCGGAAATCGATTCCCAACCTGCTTCAAATTTTTACATCCTGAATACCAACAAGCGCCATAGTGTCGAGGATCACGAGCGCATGCTGAGCGAGGGCTGTGCGGCTGCGTTTTACGCGCCTTGGAAGCTCAACATTAATCGAATCAATCAAGGGGACATCGTCTTCTTGTATGAGAACGGCAAGGGGATCGTGGCGTATGGAAAAGGCACAGGCGTGACTAAAAAGCGTAGCCACCACGGTTTCGAAGACGAGTGCCACTACCAAGAGCTGCAAGGCTTCAAACGTCTAGAAAAGCCTGTGCCGGCAGCTGAAATCAAGAAAACGGTTCAGAAGAACGTCGTACTCCTCCGCACGATGTCCCCCATGCCGGAAGGTCACCTGCTGCTGGATCTGATCAAGAAACGTGGGTAACTGTGGGAAAAACTGGAAAGCAAAAACCGCCGAGTCGGCGGTTTTCTGTGAACCGTTTTCTTCTGAGGTATGTGCCTTAGGCATGTAGAACTGATGGATGCACTGGGTGGGGCGGTGCTGAGCTAGGGCGTGATTGACGTCGATGATAAGCCGATGCAAATGCTTGCTCCAGGCAAGAAGAAACCGCGCCGGGCTAACCTCGGGTTTACTGACGCGTCCAGCGTTTAGTGCACTGCCTCAGCTTAATCGGACAGCAGGGCCCTGCGCCTCCGAGTCTCATCCCATAGAAGTGCGTCCAACACGCCAAGATTCTCGACTGGATAGCCACCTTTTTTGTTTTGCGCGGAGTACAGAGCAGCTCTGAGAAGAAGTGCCGCTTCAAGATACCGGTATCCTGCGGTAGCTCCATAGTGGCTTGAGCATCCCGTGGATTTTATCCAAGCTCTTATCGGTTCGTTGTCCAGATGGTACAAAGCAGGAAAGAATTGACACAGCATTTCGGTAAAAACAGAGCGGCGTGTTGCGATCTTCAGTTCAGTGAGGCGGTCGATCTCACTCATTACAACGTCGTCCCGATCAGAGGCTTTAGCCTCTATGACGCGCAGGAGTGAAATGGATAGCTCCCTGAAATCACTGTCTTTGCCTCGGCGCTCCCATCCATTTGCTTGAAAGCGACTACCGTCGCCAAAATCCCACAGTCTACGAAACTCGTGATAAAAGGCCTCGTTTTTTTGTGGTGTCCACCAACGTTTCTGCACCGTCGACGCGTTTTTGAAATGCGTGAGTAGATCCTTTTTTAGCTTCTCAAACGTCAGCATCTGACTCCTGCGGAAATCCAAAGAAGATTCTGACGCAGAGATAGATCTTTTTGATGGCAGGCGAAGATTGAAAACCCGATCTGGAAATTTGGGAGTCGCTTTGCCTCCTCTGCTAGGCTTTCCTGTACGCTTCGCTTCGATATAGCCATCTAACCAACTCTGGCCTAGCATTACACAAGATTTTTTAATTTCTAGTATCCATGCCTTTGCGGCCTCAAACTCGGGGCGGGAAATTTTTGAGTAGGCATTTACTTCATGGTTGGTCGCAAATGCTGCTTTGGAGAGGTTAGAGGAGCCTGCAAGAGCATGATAGCTTCCGTCGGCCTCTCTCCAAAACATTGACTTAGGGTGAAACCCTTCAATCAGCTCTGTTACTAAAAAATGGGTTCGTCGTGAAGGTGGTAGCCACTCAATTACTTTGGCGCACGCCGCTTTCCGAGTGATCCCGAAGTCTTTACCTACGATGAATGCAAAAGTTTTACACTGTTTTCCAAGTCTGACAGTCGTATCCCATTCAGTCAGGTATGCGCTCAGAATATATAGCTCTTCAGACTCCCGCAGCGCTCGATGGTAGAGCTTTTGAAGTCCTGCGCCACTGTTGTCGGGCAAGAGTAAAAGTTTCACTGGCTTGGCGTTCCCTAGTGTCCGTTGGCTATGAGCAAAATTATTAAGGCATGACATTTCGAGGGGTTGAGTTTTCCTCCTCGGCTTTCTCAATGGCATCCTTAAAGTCTTGTAGCACCCGCTTGGAGCGCTCAACCAGCTCCTGGCTTACTACAGGATCGGCACCGTGAACGATAGCATTCCTCAGAGTGATCAATTCTTTGATTTCCACAAATAACGAATGCGTTATCTTGCGCTCTCGCCACAATAGCTCCGCAAGTCGAGCATTAGGAGTTCTTCTTAATTTGCTTGGAGCGTGCATTGCCAGCATTAAAGGTTGAAATATATCGGTGGCCTTTTTCAACAAGTTTTCGATTTCGTTGTACGTGCGAATGAAGTCTTCTAAGCTACCCTGTGCCCGGTCTGAGCCATGGCCTGGGTCAATCTCATTCTGAATCTGCTGGCTAGCTGCTTCAACGTTGTGAGGTGTCACTACGTCAAGAACAAATAAAGATATGGCAACAAACGCAATAGCAAAACTGGACTGCGCTGAGTTAAGAAGAACTGTGAGGGTTACGAGGCTGGAAGAACTCTGTTTTGCAATTACCACGTTTGTGAGTAGTATCGTTATGGCGACAAGAATGGTGATTACAATTAATTGCCACAAATACCTCTTTTCAACTTTTTCAATGGACTTGGCTCTGGTGTCATCATTTTGTGCTTCTCGTAACAGCTCGCTTCTGAAAAACAAGTAGCCGGTAATCGTAAGCCCATACACAGCTGCAATAACTTGAGCTGATGTCGAATACAAATACATTATTTGGTTCTCGCTGAGCCTGAACCAGGCATCAGTTACCCCCACGTAGCTGGATATTGCGCTTATTGCAATAAGTGCTACTGCTATGCTGGTTGATACAGAAAAGCTAGAAAATGAATGCAAACGCATTTGCCTATCCTTAATTTGGCTTTCCCATTTCCCGTTTGCCTCAACTTCTACTCAGCAGAAATGGGTGTCCGCTTTTTCGTGGCATTGTGCCACTAAATCTGCGGGGGTGGCAGATGGTGAAGAGGGTGCCATCGTTGCGAGCGCAATAGCACCCTTGGGCGGGTTGTCACACCTTGAGGATTGGCCTCTTAAACCTGATGCGTGGCTAAGTCCCGCGTGCTGTGACGGTTTTGTAGCGCCAGGAGTGGCGAGTGTCGTGATGTCGTCACGATGGGCTGCTCGGGTGATCGCTAGCTTGGGGGCGATGTCTTGAATTGAGCAAATCGCCTCCCAGATTGGTCGTAGAAATGCCGGTGGTGCTTTTGTGACGTCTCTTGGAGGCGGCCTTGGCGTCGTGATATTTCACGAGAGTGGCAGGAAGACTTGGCCTTGGGATGCGGTAGCTGGTCGGGAGCTGCACAAATTTATGGCGGTCAGATGCGTTTTGATCTAGTCTCCGCTCGCATTTCGCAGTACTAATGCACCTAACCTCGTCCAAGCACGGGGTTGACCCGATGGCGCACCGTGTGGTCTGGTGAGCTATCGTTACCTTGAAATTCCTACTCAGAACGGTTGAGAGCCATGGTCAATAATCAGTTGGATGCCCTCGTGCCCGCTCCGCTTGTGTCTGCTACAGACCTTGAGGCTGTAGCTCGTTGGTTTCAGTCTGAGGATGCCGGCCATCAGCTAGCTTCGGCTGCTGCGTTCGCACGCGGCGTCATCGAGGAATACAAAAAGGCGAGCGTCATTCCTCCTGAGGAGCTGTACCGTCCGATCACCTTGGCTTGATTCCTGGCAGGTGATCTTTGGCGTTTGCAGTCCACCCTTACACAATCGCGAACCTGATCCAGTGCTTTGTTAACGGCTCCGCCGGCACCTCGCATGGCCAGATCAGCCGGAAATTCCATCGGATCTACTTCGAAGAGTATTTCAGCGAGCTCAAAGCCAAGACGATCGTGGTCGAGACCGACTACATCGATAAGGACTACCTGGAGGACTACGCGGCCTACTATGACCGCTGCTTCCGCGACTACGACCGACGGACTCACCGTCTTCACTTCTTTGACGTTGATTTCAGCGCAGAAGATTTCGACGCGTGCATCACGGCAACGGGTGGCCTAAGCGAGCAAGCGCTGAGTGATGGCTACCTGGGCTTCGTGGTCGTTAAGCCGCTTCCTCAGTCGATCATCGGTCGCACCTGCTTGCGTACCTACCCATCGGATAGTGGGCGGCGTCATTTCCCGAGCCTGCGTACCTATGAGGTGCATCTCTTCGGTCTGCGGCTCGAGGTTCATAGCCTGGCCTACCAAGAGCAAGACACTGTTGTCGCAGCGTGCGCGACTAGCGCTCTGTGGTCGTGCTTCCAGGGCACCGGTAAGCTCTTCCAGCATCAAATACCCCCTCCGGTCGTGATCACTGACTGGGCGGCGGAACATATGCCGGAAAACCTGGCGCTCGCGAGCGCTCGCGCATTCCCGAACAACGGGCTGACGGCCAGTCAGATGGCTGCCGCCGTTCGTAGGCTCGAGCTAGAGCCGATGGTGATTAGCACCACGGATCGCCATACCCTCAACGGGGTGGCTTACGCGTTTCTGAAGGGCAAGATTCCTTGCGTCCTCGCCTTCGCATTGAAGGAGTGGGACGGCGAGGAGCAGTTTTCCTTCATGGGTCTGCACGCCGTAGCCATCACCGGCTTTTCTCTTTCAGAGGCGCCACCCCTTCCTCAGCGGAAGACAGGCTTCCAGCTGCGCGCTGAGCGAATTGACCGACTGTACGCGCATGACGACCAGGTGGGGCCTTTCGCTCGCATGAACTGGTGCGCTGCCAGCATGGTAGGCCCGGTTCACCCCAGCGACATGACCACCTTGAAAACGTCGTGGCCAGGCGAAGTCTTTGCCGATATTCAAAACCGCTTCGTCATGATCCCGCTGTACCACAAGATCCGTATCCCATATGGAGAGATCCATGCGGCGGTATTGTCTCTGGATGCGCTCATCGAAAAATTCCGAGTGCATCAACCGAATATCCCCCGCGTGGAATGGGACATCTACCTGACGAATGCCAGTGATTACAAGGCGTCGGCTCGTCTCGAGTATCCTGCTCTGGGCATCCCCTTGGCGGATACGCTATACAAGAGCCTGCCGCGCTTCATGTGGCGAGTGACAGTTCGGGCGGAAGACAAGGTCGAGATGGATCTGCTTTTCGACGCTACCGGCATCGCTCAGCATGACCTTCTGGTTCACCGCGCCAGTCGAGGCGGCATTTACCAGCTCATTCTGGGGCACCTGAGCGATGCGTTTTCCAAGCATCCGTTCGAGGTTCCGCCGCAGGTAGAGGCTGTACTGAATAGCTTCGCAGGTACGATCCCGAAGCCTTAAAGGCGTTTTTTTACCGCATATGCTATAATCCGGGCGCAATCCTCCCTGATCCTCACTGGAATCGCCTATGTTTTTCAACCGGATTGGACATCGTAGCGATGCGAAGAAGGCCGAAGATGACGCCTTCATGCAGGCCATCAAGAACATCGACACCCTCGTTGTGAGGGACGGTCGGATGTCGATGGATGCCACCGAGATCGAAGACTTGGTTCGCGCCTCTCGCGACGAAGCCAAGAAACTGGTTAAGCCTGCGCACACTGACGCCGAATAAATGGCCCTTTTACTCATCCTGCCGCTCCTGGTCAGCGGCTTTCTGGTGTGCCTGAAAGACCCCACAATCTACTGCCGATTGCATCGCTGGGAAGGCCAGATGCTCTACCTTCAGGTAGCGCGCTACGGCATCTACTGCTTGTTGATGTCGTTTGTCATCACGGCTGTGGTTACCGGCGTCTTATCCCACGACTGGGGCAGCTTCTGTCCAAGCTGGAAGCAGGTGCCGACGTCAGGTGCTGAGGTTGCTGCGCCCGTTTGCTATCCGGTCAATCTGGATTTCCTGAGTTGGCTGGCCAAGCAGTCCGTGAAGGTGGGTATCGCCAAAGACCCTTACAGCCAGACTAGCGTCTTCCTGATGATTGCCGGTGTGCTTACCCTGGTGATGCCAGCCCTTTGGTCATTCCTCACCGTTCGAGCGTTCAAGCGCGAGCTGAATGCTAACGACAGAGATGAAATTGAGATGTACCTGCTCGCCCAGTCAGTGCGGCACAGCCCGATTTGCTCAGCCATGGTGAAAGCATTTGCTTTCAAGCGGCAGGTGATGATCACCATGGATGATCGCAAGGTCTATGTCGGTCATATCACCGACGTAGGGGCCCCTACCGAGGTCACGGGTGTCGACCAAGAGGTATCGCTGATTCCGTCGGTAAGCGGTTACCGGGATAAAGACACCATGAGGGTGATTTACACCACGGACTACCCGAACGATACGCCCATCAGGCCCATCGCGTTCCGCCAGAGCAATATCGTTTCGATCAGCTTTTTCAGTGACGCCATCCGCGAATCCTTTAAGCGTGCGGATGAGGCGCGCGCTGCTGAGGAGTCGGCCAAGGAGCAAGCTGCTAAAGAGGCTGCAGCCCAAGCTTCGGTATCTCAAGGTGCTCAGTTGGCCGGAGCGCCGGCAGCAAATGAATCCGGGGCGCGAATGAGCCAGGCTCAACCGAGTCAGGGTCAACCCATCCAAGGGCCGGGGCAAGGCTAAATATCGCTATCCAGCCTTTGGCTGGCTAGAGCGATCGAGTTTTGACCCAGATGGGATCATCATTGAGATTGTCGGTAAGTGTCCGCATGCCATTTATACGCGCCGACTGAATCAAACTCATGATCGCAGCCGCCCGTTTACCGCAGCGCAACGACCCGGCAACTAACCAGTTCGAGCGCCCTTTAGTGCCCACGGCCGTATCTGGTCTCGACCTGGTTGTTGTCGATTGGCGCAGCGCCATCGTCCTGGTAGCGCGTTAGCTCTACCCAGCGTTTCAGGCTGTAGGCGAGAGCTTTGGCCGTGGCTGATCCGTTGGGCACCAGGTCGCGCTGGGCTAACATCCACTCATGCAGTGTTTTGCTGATCGGTACCGCCAACTCCTGACGTATTCGCCACCGATCTTCATCGCTCATGTCCCGAGCCTGGCGCACGATCTCGTATAATTCCCCAATCGAATGTAACGCCTGTTCGGCCAGCCAGGTAGAGGTGAGTCACCTACAAGGGTTGCCCCGGTCGCGTCCTCCCGGCTGTCCGGGGCAGGGTGACTTCTGGCGGGGTTTGGAGGGGTTTTAGGAAGGTGCACGGCAATCGGAGGGTGTGCGGTCGGGGTTGGGTGGCGGTTTGAGAGCGTCGCTGCTGCGGGCTCGAAGAGACCGGCTGCAAGTGCCGGGAACGATGCGCTGAAGATTGCAGTGTATGGAAAGCGGACTGCGGTCTATACCCTCCAAGCTGACTGATAGCTGCTCTGCTGGTTGCCCGCCCTCCCAGTATCAACTAGGCGAGCGGGCATCATCTTTCAGCTCTCTGTGGGGCTACGCCGACTGCTCCGGCACAGGTTTCAAGTTCATCTGGGCTTCAAAAATCAGCAGGTCACTTTCTTCGTTCTTTCTCATCAGTGCGATTACATGGGAGCTGACCTCGATCTCACCATTCGCATTCATGCGCACATACCGAGGGTATCGATCAAGCAACAGTTCGGATAATCCGCGACTATAGCCCTCGCGAATCAATTTGATTTTTGATTCATCGTCCGTACCGTACTTCACTCGCTTGTAGAAACTAGGCTCGACGGCGCCAACTCCATTGAGGATCTCAAGGAATCTGAATATTTTGTTATCAAAAAAGTCATCTTCGTCTTTGAGTCTTACAATTGCGAGATTGACTCGTTCTACCTCGTTCTTTCGTGAAATTCTTACATAGTGAGCGCTATGGCTATTTCTGTACGTGGTGTCGCCCCAGCTTGACACGAATACATAGTCGGTGCCTTTCGTTCGGGGAAGATCTTCCCAGTATTTTAACGTGTGTCTGATGATTTGTTTTGTAGTGCGTTTTTTTAGTTTCCAATCTAGGAACATTGCGTAAAAGTCCAACGCTGCCTGGTTTTTTAGGCGCAGCATGTCGCTATTTTTTGTTCCTGCATGAAACTTTTCGATGAAGCAAGTCTTGATGTCGGTTAAGAGCCGGTCGGCGGTATTGATTGGCCCATTCGCCTCGAGTGATAGGGTAATGGCTTCGTCCACTTCTTCTTCTGAGGCAAATACGTCGATTTCGCTGACGCTGTTGGCGATCATTAAGCGGCCAACCTCTGTCTTTACATATTTGCATTCTTCGCCAGTTACAACGCCTGGCTGAAGGTTTTCAAGCCTAGATACCGCGTCCTTGTGGCGCAGGGCGGCCTTGTCATCACTTATGTCTGCTGCTTGGAGGAGAACATTGGTGACCGTGTCTTCGTCTTCTTGCGAGACGTTTACGGAGTTTTCGTAGAACGTCTTGAGGTTCGCTCTCTTATGGGTGTACTCATCAACCCCCAAAAGGTAAATGCTGGACTCAAGCTTTTGCAGTGCAGAACCCGCCTTGGGGTCAAATACCTCACTGAATCTGTTTACCCGTCCAATCAAATTTTTGAACTGTGATGAGGTCAGATTTCCTTTTCCTTTGGAATAGTCAAATATAAACAGTCGTTCGATTGGTAAGTTTACTCCTTCAAGCAACGTTGAGTTGCATACCAGGTATTTCATTGCCTTGGACTGGTTGAACAAATTTTCAAGATAAAGGCGGATGGTGTCTGGGATTGAACCGTGATGATACATCACACCCTTTCGTAGGCAGGCGATGAGCCGATAGCGCTTGTCGAACGTTTCTTCGAGTTCGTCGCAAGCTGTTTGAATCAGTGGGCATTCAATGTTTGGCAAGCTTTCGGCTAGCTCAAGCGCAAATTGCTCAATCCGTTTTTTGGTGTTCCCATATATAATGTTCTTGGCTAGTGATTCACTTTTTATAAGATCAAAACAATTATTGTGCTTGCGCTCTAGGTCAATCCAGTGGTTAAGGAAGTGGTCATAGAGCTTAAGCTTTCCATCATTTTTTCCCGTTCTGAAGTCTCTGACGAGGAAGCGCTCAGATTTAATGTACTCATCAATCCTGAATCCCTTCGGTGTCATGTCCAAGTAGCGAACACGGACATTAAGCTCGTTGCAAAGAAACGGGGTTAGAAACTTGAAGGAAGCGTCGGGGTTACGAGCACCCAAGATACATAGCATTGTGGCCAATAGTTCGTTTCGGCTATCGCCTTGGAGGAGGTTGTGTGCCTCGTCCACGAACACCATGTCGAACTTTAAATAATTATGCTCGTTAAGCATGCGATTCAGTCGTTCTTGAGTCAGCACAAAAACGCGGCTATTTCGTTCAGGAGAATACATCTCGGGATGCGTGATGACTTTGCCCATGTCGTTGATGTCAGCATAAATCAACCGCTTTTTTGTCTGAGCTAGTAAGGCTTTCGACGGTACAAGAATGAGTACACGTTTTTCAGGATTGTCTCTAACGGACTTGATGATCAGCTCTGATTTGCCGTAGGAGGTCGGAGCTACTACAACTGATGAATTTTCATACTCGGCTTGTACGAAAGTTCTCAAAATATCCTGCTGCTCTGTAAGCACCATTCCTTGATCGCGGAAGGTATCTACATAGCTGCTCACGATATTCTGGATAAAAGAGTTGCTCAGCCGTTCATCTTGTTCAAACGACTTTCCGATAGCGGCAGAAACTGGAAGAAGCCCGCTGTTCACGGCTACGTCGTAAAGAGGCTCGTATCGGCCAGTAAGGTTTCCATAAAATAGGGTGATTCGATAACCTAGACGCTTAATCTCTGCCGCGCTGTGATTAAGTAGTAATACAGCAATAGCGAGCAGCTTTACAGTTTCCCCGTCGGACATTTCGTGACCGCGCAGAAGGTTCATGTAGATGTCTTTGAAACGGGTTTTTGCTAGTTCCTTAATGGTGATCTCTTGCATTTAGCATCCTGCCTCTGTGCGGAGGAAATCTTCTAGTTTCTGAAGCGTTCCTTTCTGTAGCGATAGCACTAGAACGGTTTTGAATATCGGGTTGGCTATCAGCTTGTTTGTGAAATGTTCGACTGTCTTCTCTTCTACTTTTCGTGTCGCATCGTTGAATAGCGCAGATACCAGAACGACATTGTTGTCTGAGGCAACAGCAGTGTTCAGGTAGGCGTTGTCACCCTCTAGACCTAGAATCTCAAGAACTGATTCTTTGTAGCCTTTACTTTCACTGATTGATTTCTGGGCGGCATTGATCGCGTTGTGCCAATGGTTCGTTTCGGCCTCGGCAAGTCGACCCTTTAAGTCATCTCGAGCCTTGGCCAGCAAGGCACTAGTAGCTGCGCAAGAGGTTCTTGTGCCTGCTCCGCCCGACTTCACCTCGGTGATCCACACTTCATTCGAAGCGGATTCGTACAGGACGAGGTCAAAGCCTTTCCTGATGTGTTTTTCTTCCATGTTGAAGAACGGGGAAATGACATCGAAGCTATCAAGCTTTTTAAGAATGATCACGTGTGCCAGGAGTTCTCCAAGCATACCAATGCGCGTCTTATCATCTTTAGTCGAATAGCGATCCCAGAATGATTTGAGGGTGGCTGCATACTTGAACATGATCGAGCTGCGGCTGGCGAGATCGGCGCCATGGCAGATACGCGTTAGGTTGTCTCGTATCGTGGTCTTTAGCTCATCAGAAAAGTTTTCAACACAGCACACTGCGTACTGACCGGTTTGCTTGAAGATTACGCCATCCATAACACGATCTTTCCAAAGGGGCCGCAGCCTTTGCTTTCCCCATCGCCGGAGGCGACAGGACTCGAGGATTTGGCAGCCAAGAATCAGCTCTCCGGTGAGCTCCTGGGCTCGCGATAGAGAGGCAATTCACGGCAATCAATGCCATGGAGGCACTGTGCCATTTAGTAGGAAGTATAGCGATAGGGAGGGGATGTGGACGTGGTTGACCCGACGAACGCTGGTTGGCCGCTAGGCCACGTAAACACTGGGCTTGAGCCGCATGTGATTGCTGCATATATGCCTTGCTATTCGTATCGTACTGTGCGATATTTGTTTTGCACACAAGCACTTGCGGTGTGAAAGCCAGAATCTACGGTGAAATGTGCATGTATGGTGTCGGAAGAATGGATTGGGTACGCCGTTCAACCTCACCGAAGGCGCGGCGCTGCTGTCGCTGTTCGGCCGCCTGACCGGCTACACCCCGCGCTGGTTCACCTACTTCATCGGCGATGCCCATGTGTATGAGAACCACCTGGACATGCTCAACGAGCAGCTCAAGCGTGAGCCGCTGGAGGCGCCGAAGCTGGTGATCAGCGACCGCGTGCCAGCGTTTGCCGAGACGGGCAAGTACGAGCCGGAGTGGCTGGAGAAGATCGAGCCGAGCGATTTCTGGCTGGAAGGGTATGAGCACCATGCGCCGATGACGGCGCCGATGGCGGTGTGACAGATCTCTATTGCCTGTACCGGCCTCTTCGCGGGTACACCCGCTCCCACAGGGACCGCACAAAGCTCAGGCCTGTGCAGTACCTGTGGGAGCGGGTTTACCCGCGAAGCTTTTGGCTTAATGCCCGTGGCTTCGCCCTACATGCGAATGCTCGGTTTCCGGCACCGATACCGCCCCGTTCGTCTCCAGTTGCTGCAAGATCGCACACTCCGCCCCTTGCGCATTGCAGCGCCGCCGCAGCTCCACCAACTGCTCCTGCAACGCCACCAATCCATCGATCCGCGCCTGCACATGCTCGATATGCTCGTCGATCAGCGCATTGACGCTGCCGCACGAATCATCGGGGCTGTCGCGCAGGCGTAGCAGGCTGCGGATTTCATCCAGGGTCATGTCCAGGGTGCGGCAGTTGCGGATGAACGTCAGCCGCTCGACGTGGGCCTGGGTGTACAGCCGGTAGTTGCCGTCGCTTCGCGCCGGCTCCGGCAGCAGCTGTTCACGCTCGTAGTAGCGGATGGTTTCCACGGCGCAGTCGGTGGCTTTGGCCAGTTCTCCGATCTTCATCACGAAATTCTCCAGCAAGTGGCTTGACCTTATAGTGGCTACAGGGTGTTCACTTGGCAACAGGCTCAAATTAAGGATGACCCCATGAACCAGCCTGTCAGCCACGAACACAAGCACGATCACCACGCCCACAGCTGCTGTGGCAGCGCTGCTGCGCCAGCGTTGGTCCAGCTGAGCGAAAAGGCCAGCAGCCACGCCCAGTTCAGCCGTTTCCGCATCGAGGCCATGGACTGCCCTACCGAGCAGACCCTGATCCAGGACAAGCTGGGCAAGCTGGCCGGTATCGAGCAGCTGGAATTCAACCTGATCAACCGTGTGCTTGGCGTTCGCCACACTCTGGGTGGCACTGCTGAAATCGAGCAGGCCATCGACAGCCTGGGCATGAAAGCCGAGCCGCTTGGCGCCGAAGACGATAGCACTGCCAGCGCACCGCAAGTGGCCAAGACCCGCTGGTGGCCGCTGGCGCTGTCCGGTATTGCCGCGATCGCCGCCGAAATCGTGCACTTTGCCGCGCTGGCCCCGGAGTGGGTGGTGGCGGCGCTGGCGCTGGCAGCGATTCTCGGCTGTGGCCTGGGTACCTACAAGAAGGGCTGGATCGCCCTGAAAAACCGCAACCTCAACATCAACGCGCTGATGAGCATTGCCGTGACTGGCGCGGTGCTGATTGGCCAGTGGCCGGAAGCGGCCATGGTGATGGTGCTGTTCACCGTCGCCGAGCTGATCGAAGCCCGCTCGCTGGACCGCGCGCGCAACGCCATTGGCGGCCTGATGCAGCTCACCCCGGACATGGCCACCGTGCGCCAGGCCGATGGCCAATGGCGGGAAGTGGAGGTGCGGGAGGTGGCCATCGGGGCCCTGGTGCGGGTGCGCCCCGGCGAACGCATTGGCCTGGACGGTGAAGTGACCAGCGGGCAATCCACTGTCGATCAGGCGCCGATCACCGGCGAAAGCCTGCCTGTGGAAAAGGCCGTGGGCGACAAGTTGTTCGCCGGCACCATCAACCAGGCAGGGGCGCTGGAGTTCCGCGTTACCGCCGCTGCCGGGCAATCGACTCTGGCGCGGATCATCAAGGCCGTCGAGGAAGCGCAAGGCGCGCGGGCGCCTACCCAGCGTTTCGTCGACCGCTTCTCGCGCATCTACACCCCAGTGGTGTTTGCCATTGCCCTGGCCGTTGCGGTGATACCGCCGCTGTTCATGGCCGGTGCCTGGTTCGACTGGGTCTATCGCGCCCTGGTGCTGCTGGTGGTGGCCTGCCCATGCGCCCTGGTGATCTCGACCCCGGTGACCATCGTCAGCGGCCTGGCTGCCGCCGCGCGCAAGGGCATCCTGATCAAGGGTGGCGTGTACCTGGAAGGCGGGCGCCAGCTGGACTTCCTGGCCCTGGACAAGACCGGCACCATCACCCACGGCAAGCCGGTGCAAACCGATGCCAAGATACTGGAGCCGCTGTTCGAAGGCCGCGCGCAAGCCCTGGCCGCCAGCCTGGGCGAGCGTTCCGACCACCCGGTCTCCCGCGCCATTGCCCAGTTCGGCAAGGAGCAAGGCCTGGCCTTGAGCGAGGTTGATGACTTCGCCGCCCTGGCCGGGCGCGGTGTGCGCGGTACCATCGCGGGTGAGGTTTACCACTTGGGTAACCACCGTCTGGTCGAGGAGCTGGGGCTGTGCTCGCCCGAGCTCGAGGCCCAGCTGGATGCGCTGGAGCGCCAGGGCAAGACCGTGGTGCTGCTGCTCGACCGCTCCGGCCCGTTGGCGCTGTTCGCGGTGGCCGACACGGTCAAGGAAAGCAGTCGCCAGGCCATCGCCGAGCTGCACGAGCTGGGCATCAAGACTGTCATGCTGACCGGTGACAATCCGCATACCGCCCAGGCCATCGCCACCGTGGTGGGTATCGACCGTGCCGAAGGCAACCTGCTGCCTGCCGACAAGCTCAAGAGCATCGAAACCCTGTACGCCCAGGGCCATCGGGTGGGCATGGTCGGTGACGGTATCAACGACGCCCCGGCGCTGGCTCGTGCCGAGATCGGTTTTGCCATGGCGGCGGCCGGTACCGACACCGCCATCGAGACCGCCGATGTGGCGCTGATGGACGACGACTTGCGGAAAATCCCGGCCTTCGTCAGGCTGTCGCGCCAAAGTGCGGCGATCCTCATGCAGAACATCGTTCTGGCGTTGGGCATCAAGGCGATATTCCTGGCGATCACCTTTGCCGGCATGGCCACCATGTGGATGGCGGTGTTCGCCGACATGGGCGTGAGCCTGCTGGTGGTGTTCAACGGCTTGCGCCTGTTGCGCAGATAGAGGACGTGCATGCTGAGTTCGGAGCTGAAAGCCTTCTACATGGTGGCCCGCCTGGGCAGCATCACCCTGGCGGCGAAGAAGCTCGGCCTCAGCCAGCCCACGGTGACCACGCAGATTCGCAACCTGGAGAGCCAGTACGCGGTGGAGCTGTTCTACCGCGGCGGGCGGCGCCTGGTGCTGAGCGAGGAGGGCGTGCGCCTGCTGCCGATGGTCAAGGCACTGCTGCAGCAGGAGGCCGACATCGAGTTCGAGCTGCGCAACAGCGGCCAGGCCCAGGGCAGCTTGCGCATCGCGGCCACGGCGCCTTACTACATCCTCGACCTGGTGAAGATCTACCGTGAACGCCTGCCGCAGGTGGAGGTGGCGGTGGAAATCGGCAACTCGCAGCAGGTGCTGGAGATGCTCGAGGACTACCGGGTGGATATCGCCGCTTCGTCGCAACTGCTGGAAGATGCTCGGCTGGTGCGGCGGGTGCTGGGGACTGACCCGTTGGTGGTGGCGGTGCATCGCAACCACCCGTTGGCACACCGCCAGGCGGTGTCCATTGACGTGGTGGCCGGGCATTGCCTGCTGATGCGCGAGAAGGGCTCGACCACACGCAAGCTGACCGAGCAGATGATGCAAGAGGCCGGGGTGAAGGCCGGGGCGTTGCTGGAGATTGGCAGCCGCGAATCGATCCGCGAGGCGGTGCTGCGCAATATCGGCATCAGCGTGATTGCCCGGCACGAGGTGCCGCACAACCCTGAGTTGCGGGTGCTGACGCTGGAGAACGCGCCGGTGATGCATGAGTACATGTATTGCCTGAAGGAGCGGCGCCAGGCCCGGTTGCCGGCGGCCTTCCTTGGGGTGGCGCAGGAAGTGGCCGGTTCATAGTTCTAGACCTGTGTTGGCTTCTTCGCGGGTAAACCCGCTCCCACAGGTACTGCACAGCCTTCAGATGCGGCGAGATTCCTGTGGGAGCGGGTTTACCCGCGAAGAGGCCCGCAAAGACCACTACAAAATCTGCCTATACCACTATCACTGGCTTTTGCCCTAAAGCCACAGAACCTTCGCACAGCCTTCCTAGCATGGCCCTCATCTCTTCGATGAGGCCCTGCCATGAACCACACCACCCCCGGCGCACAGATGAAAGTGCGCAACATCCACAAGCGCTTCGGCGCCTTCACGGCGCTGAACGATGTCTCGCTGGACATCGCCGCCGGCGAACTGGTGTGCCTGCTCGGGCCTTCCGGCTGCGGCAAGACCACATTGCTGCGCTGCATCGCCGGCCTGGAGCGCCAGGACCGCGGTACGTTGTACATCGGCGAGCGTGATATCTCCGAGCTGCCACCCCAGGCCCGTGACTACGGCATCCTGTTCCAGTCCTACGCGCTGTTCCCCAACCTTACTGTCGAAGCCAACATCGCCTATGGCCTGACTGGCAGCGGCCGTGAACAGGCCCGCCAGCGAGTGACCGAAATGCTCGAACTGGTGGGCCTGGCCGGCAGCGAGAAGAAATACCCCGGTCAGCTTTCCGGTGGCCAGCAGCAGCGTGTGGCCCTGGCCCGCGCGCTGGCACCATCGCCGTCGTTGCTGCTGCTGGACGAGCCGATGTCGGCGCTGGATGCCCGGGTGCGCGAGCACCTGTGCACCGAACTGCGCCAACTGCAGCGCCAGCTGGGTATCACCACGCTGATGGTCACCCACAACCAGGACGAGGCCATGCTGATGGCCGACCGCATTGCGGTGATGAACAACGGCCAGGTCGAGCAATACGCCACCCCGCAGGAAATCTACGACCAGCCGGCCACGCCGTTCGTTGCCGAGTTCGTCGGCCAGGGCAACTGGTTGCCGTTCCAGCGCAGCAGTGACAGCCATGCCCAGGTCGGTGGCATGAACATGCGTCTGGCACCAGGTTCGGCCCGACCCAGCAGCGGTCGGCTGTTCTGCCGCCCGGAGGCGATCACGGTCAACCCGGCGGTGCACGAAGAAAACCTGTTCCCGGCCATGGTTCGTGAAATCACCTTCCTCGGTAACCGCTGCCGCATGAGCTTCGAGCTCAAGGCGCTGCCTGGCCATGCACTGCTGGCGGAACTGGCTCCCGAGGCCATGCCGCGGCTGGGCTCGCAGGACATCTGGGTGGCGCTGCCGCCGCAGAGCCTGCAGGTGTTTGCCTGAGATGGCCGCGCCAATGTCCCTGCCGCTGAGCCAGGCCAAGGCCACGCCGCGTGCTGGCGTCGCCCTGGGCGACCGGTTGTTCGTCGTCGGCGGCAAGAGCCTGCTGCTGATCCTTCTGGTGCTGGCGGTGCTGATGCCGCTGCTGGCGATCTTCTGGCGCGGCTTCAGCGCAGAAGCGGGCCAGGGTGGCGGCCTGCTGGCGGCCCGCGAACTGTTCGCCAGTGAAAACTTCCACTGGCTGCTGGGCAACAGCCTGTCGGTGGCCTTCACGGTGGCAGCCATCGTGGTGCCGCTGGCCTACCTGTTCGCCTATGCCCTGCAACGCACGCTGATTCCGGGCAAAGGCCTGTGGCGGGGGATTTCGTTGCTGCCGCTGCTGGCGCCGTCAATGCTGCCGGCCATCGCCCTGGTCTACCTGTTCGGTAACCAGGGGCTGCTGCGCGGGTTGCTCAGCGACAACATCTATGGCTTCTGGGGCATTGTGCTGGGCGAGGCCATCTACACCTTCCCGCATGCCCTGATGATCCTGCTGTCGGCGCTATCGCTGGCCGATGCACGCCTGTTCGACGCAGCGTCCAGCATGGGTGCCGGCCCTTGGCGAGCGTTCACCAGCATCACCTGGCCGGCCACTCGCCAGGCAGTATTCGCGGCGTTCTGCCTGGTATTTACCCTGACCGTCACCGACTTCGGTGTACCGGTCGTGGTCGGCGGCGACTATCAGGTGCTGGCGCTGGAAGCCTACAAGGCGGTGGTCGGCCAGCAGCAGTTCGGCCGCGGCGCGCTGATCGGCATGGTGCTGCTGTTGCCGGCGCTGTTCAGCTTTACCGTCGATGCCTGGCTACGTCGGCGCCAGGGCGAGGCCATGAGCGGCCGTGCCCAGGTGTTCGAGCCCAAGCCGTCGCGGGGCCGTGATGCCTGCTTCCTGGCGATCGTGCTGCTGGTGTGCGCGGCATTGCTGTTGGTGATCGGCATGGCGGTGTATTCGTCGCTGGTCACGTTCTGGCCCTACAACCTGTCGTTGTCGCTGCGTCACTACATGTTCGAGGACACCGCCGGTGGTGGCTGGCTGGCCTACCGCAACAGCGTGACCATGGCCATCGGCACCGCGCTGATCGGCAGCATCGTGATCTTCACCGGCGCCAACCTGATGGAGAAGACCCAGGGCCAACGCCTGCTCAACCAGGCGCTGCGCCTGCTCAGCTTCATCCCCATGGCCGTGCCGGGCCTGGTGCTGGGCCTGGGCTACGTATTCTTCTTCAACCTGAACGGTAACCCGCTGCATGTGTTCTACGGCGGCATGGGGCTGCTGGTGGTGTGCACCATCGCCCACTACCTGACCACCGCGCAGATGACCGCGACCACCGCCCTGCGCCAGCTCGACGGCGAGTTCGAGGCCGCCGCGCTGTCGCTGAAGGCGCCGCTGTACAGGCACTTCCTGCGGGTGACCATGCCGATCTGCCTGCCGGCGCTGCTGGACGTCATCCGCTACCTGTTCGTTTCGGCGATGACCACCGTGTCGGCGGCGATCTTTCTGTACAGCCCCGACACCATCCTGGCTGCCGTTGCCGTGCTGAACATGGATGACGCCGGCAATGTCGGTGGTGCCGCCGCCATGTCCACCCTGATCCTGCTGACCAGTGCCGGCGCTTCACTGCTGCTGGCCGCAGCCTCACGCGGCCTGCTGCGCCGCTCCCAAGCCTGGCGCCAACGCGCCGCGACCGTCTGACCTGTAAGGAACCTACCCATGTACAAGCACCTTGCACTTGCTGCTGCCGTTTCCGCCGTGTTCAGCCTGCAGGCTTCGGCCGCTGGCACCCAGCTGACGGTCTACACCGCCCTGGAAGCCGAACAGCTGAAGAGCTACAAGCAGGCCTTCGAGAAGGCCAACCCGGACATCGAAATCAAGTGGGTTCGTGACTCCACCGGCATCATCACCGCCAAGCTGCTGGCCGAGAAAGACCGCCCGCAAGCCGACGCAGTGTGGGGCCTGGCTGCTTCCAGCCTGGCTATCCTCGACCAGAACGGCATGCTCGAAGCCTACGCACCGAAGGACCTGGGCAAGATTGCCGCCAATTACCGCGATGCTGCCAACCCGCCAGCCTGGGTCGGTATGGACGTGTGGGCCGCGACCATCTGCTTCAATACCATCGAGGCCGAGAAGCAGGGCCTGAGCAAGCCGGTGAGCTGGCAGGACCTGACCAAGCCCGAGTACAAAGGCAAGATCGTCATGCCGAACCCGGGCTCGTCCGGCACCGGCTTCCTGGATGTCAGTGCCTGGCTGCAGACCTTTGGCGAGCCACAGGGTTGGGCGTACATGGATGCGCTGCACCAGAACATCGGCCAGTACGTTCATTCCGGTTCCAAGCCGTGCAAGCTTGCCGCAGCGGGTGAATACCCGATCGGTATCTCGTTCGAGTACCCGGCCGTGCAGCTCAAGCGCCAGGGCGCGCCGCTGGACATCGTGCTGCCGAAGGAAGGCCTGGGCTGGGAGATCGAGGCGACTGCGGTGATCAAAGGTTCGCCAAAAGCGGATGCGGCCAGGCGCCTGGCTGATTTCTCGGCAAGCCCGGCGGCCATGGAGCTGTACAAGGAGAACTTCGCCGTGCTGGCTGCCCCGGGTATTGCCAAGCCGCAGACCGAACTGCCGGCGGACTATGAACAGCGCCTGATCAAGAACGACTTTGCCTGGGCCTCGAAGAACCGTGACCAGATCCTGGCCGAGTGGCGCAAACGCTATGACGGCAAGTCGGAGAAGGTGGCTCAGCAGTAACCTGCACCGGCCACTTCGCAGCACCCAATCAAGCCAGGAGAAGACAGTGATGCCGACCCCAGCCCAGATCATCGACAGCACCTTCGCGCTGTACGAACGCCACGGCAGTGACGACTACATCGGCGAAGCCATCACCCAGCTCGAGCACATGTCCCAGGCCGCGCAACTGGCCATGGCCGAAGGCTTCGACGACGAAGTGGTGCTGGCGGCGTTCTTCCACGACATCGGCCACCTGTGCGGCGGTGACGCCAGCATGGGCGGTTATGGCGTGGTCAGCCATGAGCGCATCGGCGCTGAGTATTTACGCCGCTGTGGCTTCGGCGAACGCATGGCGCGGCTGGTGCAGTATCACGTGGAGGCCAAGCGCTACCTGACTTTGCGCCAGCCTGGGTATTACCAGAGGTTGAGTGAAGCGAGCCGGCGGACCTTGGAGTATCAGGGGGGCGTGATGAGCGAGGACGAGGCGGATGTGTTCGAGCGGGATCCGCTGTTCGAGGTGAGCTTGCGGATGAGGGAGTGGGATGAGCGGGCCAAGGTGGTCGGGGTGGCGGTGATTGACCTGGATGGGTTGAAGCGGAAGGCTTTGGCATTACTTTGAGATGTGGGCTGCCTGTGCGGGCCTCTTCGCGGGTGAACCCGCTCCCACAGGAATAGTGCACATCTCAAGGAATGTGAGATACCTGTGGGAGCGGGTTTACCCGCGAAGAGGCCAGACCTGCCCACTCAAAATTGTGAAACCAGAGCCTCCAGCTGTTCCTGCCGCTCAGCCTGGTTCAGCTTCGCCCCAGGGTTGAGGGTGGACCACTGCGGATGCGCCCGCGCCTTGCTCAGCGCCTCCGGCAACTTGCCCTCCCGCCAGGCCTTCTCATCCAGTTCCCCCAGCCGAATGCTGTCCTGCGCCGCATGCCCGCGGTTTTCCAGCGCCACCATCAACTGCTGCTGACGCAAGGCCAACAGGCGCAACACCGTGTCGTCCACCGTCAGCTCGCGCTTGCCCTTGAGCTTGCCCATCAGCCGCGACCCATAGTTGCGCGCCGTCTGCAGCGCGCCGCCGGCAATTGCCCCGGCCAGGGCGGCAGCCCCCAGTGTCAGGCCGCCGACCAGCAGGTCCACCCCGGCACCCGCCGCAGCACCGGCGGCCACACCGCTGCCCAAACGCACGCCCAGCAGCTTCAAGGTTTCGGGATTGAACAGGTCATCGCCCCAACGGCCATCCAGCAACGGCAGGTCGCTGGCATGGGCGTCCTCGCGGCGGAAGGCATACAGCTTGAGCAGTGCCTCGACACAGCGCTGTTCGCGCTGGCGCACCTCTTGCCGCAATGCCTCGATGGCCCGGGCTTCGGCAGCCGGCTCGGCCTCGACGCTGCGCCGGCAGGCGGCGCAGTCCAGCAGCAGCTCGGCAATCAGGCGCTTGCCGCTGTGGCGGCGTGCCAGGCGCTGTGCCAGCTGGTCGTCGATCAGCCGCTGCAGGGCTGGGCGGGCGTCTTCCAGCAGCAGGGCCAGGCTTTCGTACAACCGGCGCTCGCCATCCTCTGGCGGGGCCACGCTGTCGAACCGCACCAACGCGTGAAGCCCAAGCCTGGCAAGGGCTTCACGCCATTGCGGCTCGCGGTGCTGGTGGCTGGCGACGAAGTTGAGCACCGGTAGCAGCGGCTTACCGCAGCTGGCCAGCACTTCCAGTTCGTCGCGGTATTTGGCCAGCACCGGTTCGCGGGCGTCGATCACATACAAGCCGGCATTGCTGGCCAGCAGCTGGCGCAGCACCTTGGCCTCCTGCTCGAAACGCTGGCGTGCCTCGCTGCCTTGCAGAAAGCGCTCGAGGCGGGCCGGGCCGTCCAGGCGCTCGCCCGGGCGCTCCAGGCGTTCGAGATAGTCGAGCAGGGCAATGGCGTCTTCCAGGCCCGGGGTGTCATACAACTCGAGCAAGGGTTCGCCGTCCACCGACAGCCGCGCACCTTCCACATGGCGGGTGGTGCTGGGACGGTGGGAGACTTCGCCAAAGCCGACGTCGCGGGTCAGGGTGCGCAGCAGCGAGGTCTTGCCGACGTTGGTGTGGCCGACCACGGCCAGTTTCAGCGGCTCAGTCATGGCCATGCTCCAGCCAGGTCAGCGGCGAGGTATCGGCATGCGCCAGGCCAAGGCGGTCGAGGGCTTCGTGCCAGTCGCCCAGGCGCTGGGCGTCCAGGGCCTCGCCCGGTGCGGCCTGCAGTAGCCATATACGGGTGGCACCGGCGTTGCGTGCCAGTTCGGCGAGCAACGCCAGGCTGCCACGATCGGGAGAGCGGCGCGGGTCGCAAGCGATGGCCAGGCGTGCTGGCGGGAAACGGCTGAGCTGTTCCAGCAGGCGGTTACGCGATTCGCGGCTGTCGAGCACGCCGGCACTGGTTACGCTTTTTGGCAGCGCGGGTGGCCAGGGATGCTGGTCGTCCAGCTCCAGGCCGACCAGCAGGGCACCGCTGCTGCCGCTTTCCAGCTGGCCAGCGGCAAACTGCGGCAAGGCCTCGGGCGCGGCATCCTGGACGCCGATGCGTTCGCTGCGCGGCATCAGCGCTTCACGCAGCTGCGCGTAGCCGGGCAGGCTGAGGTCCAGCGCCAGGCGTTGGCGGCCTTGACGCCAGCGCCACAGGCACAGCCCGGCCAGCAGCAGACGCGGCAGCAGGCCGTACACCAGCACCACGCCAAGCAGCCAGCTGGCCCAGGCCTGGCGCGCCAGGTCCAGGGCCGGCTGGCTGTCGCCGCTGGCGCGGATCATGGCCTCGTCGGGTACCGTGAAGCCCAGCAACGAGGGCAGCGCGCCCAAGGCCTGGGTCAGGTGGATGAACGGGTCGGCGGCGAGCAGGGTGGTCTCCCAGACAAAGCCATAGCGCCGGGTCGCCAGCAAGGCCAGCAGCATGCCCAGTGCGGTGATCATCGCCAGCAGCCACAGGCCATGCACCAGCAGGCCGAGCAGCCAGCGGTTCAGGCGCTGACGTTGCAGCAGCACCAGCAGCGCCGGTGCCAGGTGCGCGGCCTTGGCGTCACGGGCAAAGCGTTCGCTCAGCCACAGCCACAAACGGCCCAGCCCCGCGCCATGCTCGCCGCTCAGGGCAAAGCCGATGGCCCAGCCCAGCAGCATCAGCAGGTTCAGCCCGAGCAGGCTACCCAGGGCCCAGAACACATTCACCGGGCGCTGCCCGTCGCCCAGGGCGGCCAGTGCCAACCCTGCGCCGCTGAGCACGGCCAGCACCAGCAAGGCCAGCAGCGCCAGGCGTGCGCCCTGTTTCCAGTGGCGCAGGGCGGTGGTGATGCCGTCGCGTTCGGCCAGGAACAGGGCACGGGTTTCGATGCGGGCCGCCAGGTCACCGCCTGCCTGGCGGGCGCGGCGGTTGGCTTCCTGGTCCTCCAGGGGGCCGGCATGTTCCTCACGCAGGCGTACCGCTTCGGTGAGCCAGCGCTTGTCCAGTGAAGTGGGTGCAGTCACAAGGTCTTCCATTGCACAGGTCAGGGCAGAAGCATAACCCACACGCCCGGTGCTATCCTCGCTGGCATGAATACATCACTCCCCCTCAGCCTGATCGCGGCTCACGCCGAGAACCGCGTGATCGGCATCGACAACTCCATGCCCTGGCATCTGCCGGGGGACTTCAAGTACTTCAAGGCCACTACCCTGGGCAAGCCGATCATCATGGGGCGCAAGACCTGGGACTCGCTGGGCAGGCCATTGCCCGGGCGGTTGAATATCGTCGTCAGCCGGCAGGCCGGGCTGGAACTGGCGGGGGCCGAGGTGTTTGGCTCGCTGGAAGAGGCGCTGGTGCGGGCCGAGCAGTGGGCGCGTGAGCAGGGCGTTGATGAGCTTATGCTGATTGGCGGGGCGCAGCTGTATGGGCAGGCGCTGGAGAAAGGGCTGGTCAGCCGCATGTACCTGACGCGGGTCGAGTTGTCGCCGGAAGGGGATGCGTGGTTCCCTGAGTTTGATCGGGGGCAGTGGACCTTGGTGTCGAGCGAGGCGCAGGCTGAGGAAGGCAAGCCTGGGTATCATTTCGAGGTCTGGGACAAGGTTTGAGATTGCCGGGGCTGCCTTGCAGCCCTATCCGACCGGTCCGGCGCCCCGGCAAGGCCGCTCCCTCATTGATCGGCGTACGCGGGACCATTGTAGGAGCGGCCTTGTGTCGCGACAGGGGCGCAACGCGCCCCCGGCAATCTGTCAGGAATGACTTAGCTCGGCATGTTCATCGCCAGCCAGCACATCCTTGTCGGTCTCTTTCAGCAGTTGGCTGGTCACCACCCCTGCGGTCATCGAGCCGTTCACGTTCAACGCCGTGCGGCCCATGTCGATCAGGGGCTCCACCGAAATCAGCAACGCCACCAGCTCCACCGGCAAGCCCATGGCCGGCAGCACGATCAGCGCGGCGAAAGTCGCACCGCCACCTACGCCGGCAACACCTGCCGAACTCAAGGTGACGATGGCCACCAGGGTGGCGATCCACAGCGGGTCGAAGGTATCGATGCCCACCGCCGGCGCCACCATCACCGCCAGCATCGCGGGATAGAGCCCGGCGCAGCCGTTCTGGCCAATGGTGGTACCGAACGATGCGCTGAAGCTGGCAATCGACTGCGGTACGCCCAGGCGGCGGGTTTGCGCTTCGATGTTCAGCGGAATGCTGGCGGCGCTGGAGCGGCTGGTGAAGGCGAAGGTCAGCACCGGCCACACCTTGCGGAAGAAGCGCAGCGGGCTCACGCCGGTAGCGGCGAGGATAACGCCGTGCACCACGAACATCAGCGCCAGGCCCAGGTACGACACCACCACGAAGCTGCCCAGCTTGAGGATGTCTTCCATGTTCGAGCTGGCCACCACCTTGGTCATCAGCGCCAGTACGCCATACGGGGTCAACTTCATTACCACCCGCACCAGGCGCATCACCCAGGCCTGCAGGGTGTCGATGGCCGACAGCGCGCGTTCGCCTTTCTCGGCATCGTCCTTGATCAGCTGCAGCGCGGCCAGGCCGAGGAACACGGCAAAGATCACCACGCTGATGATCGAGGTCGGCTTGGCCCGTGCCAAGTCACCTACCGGGTTGCTGGGGATGAACGACAGCAGCAGTTGCGGAATGTTGAGGTCGGCGACCTTGCCGGCGTAGTCGCTGTGGATAACCTGCATGCGCGCGCTTTCCTGGGCGCCGGCCACCAGGCCTTCGGCGCTGAGGCCGAACAGGTTGGTCAGGACGATGCCGATCAACGCAGCGATGGCGGTAGTCAGCAGCAGGGTGCCGATGCTCAGCACACTGATGCGGCCCAACGACGAGGCATTGTGCAGGCGCGCCACTGCACTGAGGATCGAGGCGAAGATCAGCGGCATGACGATCATCTGCAGCAAGCCGACGTAGCCGTTGCCGACCAGGTCGAGCCAGGCGATGGTGGCCTTGAGCACAGGGTGGCCCGCGCCATAGACGGTATGCAGGATCAGGCCGAACACCACGCCCAACACCAGGCCCAGCAATACCTTCTTGGCCAGGCTCCAGTCGGTGCGGCGGGTTTGTGCCAGGCCCAGCAACAGGGCCAGGAACGCCAGCAGGTTAAGGGACAGCGGCAGGTTCATTGAAGCTCCAGCAGAAAAAAGCAGAAGAGGCATCGCCCCTGTGAGCGATTGCGAACGGAAATGCTAACAGCCTGAAAACAAACGAATTTATACCCAAATGGAATGTGTATAGTCGTTTATGGAATAACGATGTGTCGCGGATTGCAATGAACGCGGCGTTTGCAACTGCATGGAGGTCGTTATCGAGGGCTGCCAGCGGAGGGTGTTGCACTAGCGTTTCTGGGTCATTTCAGGAGATTCGTACATGAAGTTTGCTCCGAAAGCCGTCGCCGTCGGCCTGTCCCTGTTGTTCAGTATCGAAACCTTCGCCACCGAGCTCAAACACTGGCCCGCCGAGGCGGCCAAGCAGCTCGACAGCATGATCGCCGCCAATGCCAACAAGGGTAACTACGCGGTGTTCGACATGGACAACACCAGCTACCGCTACGATCTTGAAGAGGCCTTGCTGCCTTTCATGGAAAACAAGGGCCTGTTGAGCCGTGACAAGCTCGACCCGTCGTTGAAGCTGATGCCGTTCAAGGACACCGCCGAACATAAGGAAAGCCTGTTCAGTTACTACTACCGTCTGTGCGAAGTCGATGACATGGTCTGCTACCCGTGGGTGGCCCAGGTGTTCTCCGGCTTTACCCTACAGGAGCTGAAAGTGCAGGTGGATGAGCTGATGGCCTCCGGCAAGCCGATCCCCAGCACCTATTACGAAGGCGATCAGGTCAAGACCATCGAGGTACAGCCCCCCAAGGTCTTCCAGGGCCAGGCTGAGCTGTACAACAAGCTCATGGAGAACGGTATCGAGGTCTATGTGATTTCCGCGGCCTCAGAGGAACTGGTGCGCATGGTCGCGTCGGACCCCAAGTACGGCTACAACGTGAAGCCGCAGAACGTGATTGGCGTCAGCCTGTTGCTGAAGGACCGTGCCAGCGGCCAGTTGACCACCGCACGCAAGCAGATCAGCGCCGGGCACTATGATGCCAAGGCCAACCTGGGGCTGGAGCTGACCCCGTACCTGTGGACTCCGGCCACCTGGATGGCGGGCAAGCAGGCGGCGATCCTCACCTATATCGATGAGTGGAAGAAACCGGTACTCGTGGGGGGCGACACACCGACCAGCGATGGCTACATGCAGTTTCATGGGGTGGACGTGGGCAAGGGCGGCATCCACCTGTGGATAAATCGCAAGGCCAAGTACATGGACCAGATGAACGGGATGATTGCCAGGAATGCAGCGGCGCAGGCCAAGGAAGGGCTGCCGGTGACAGCAGACAAGAACTGGGTGATCGTGACACCGGAGCAGATCCAGTAACGAGGCCTGTCAGCCGTTGCGGCCCACGATGAGAGTCCGGGCCGCTTCCTGATCGATGTTCTGTGCCAACAAGGTCACTGCTTCGATGGCGCTTGCACGGACGCTGGCCCCCACCGGGCCAAGCGTCTGTTCGACCACGACACTGTGCACCTGGTTAATCCCGACGAAGCGGAACCACGTATCGATGAAGGGTTTTTCCAGTCCAAAAGCCTGGTCGGGTGTCTGTGAGTCAGAGCCGTAACCAAGCCCACGGGAGTAGATTGCAACAGCTCGACGTCCGCCCAGCATGCCATTCAACCCTTGCTCATCGAAGGTGAACAGGACGCCTTTGTGCGAAATTGCGTCGATCAGATGCTTGAGCTTGTACGGGATGCCGAAATTCCACAGCGGTACGCTGAACACCAAGGTATCAGCCCGGTGGAACCGTTCAGCGAGTGCCTTGATCTGCTCCCATGCCGCGACCTGTTCGCTCGACAACGGGACATCGGCAAGGCCTGCGTATTTTGCCGCGAGCAAAGCGCCATCTACCTCCGGGAGTTCGCATTCCCAAGGGTCCAGGCGGTCAATTTCTACGGCTTTGCGCTTGGCCAATGCGGTCAGAAACACGTCTGCAATCTGGGTGGAAACGGACCGCTCGCCTCTCGGTGATGCACAGACATACAAAATACGTTCAACCATGGGGCGTTTCCTTGTCAGCATTGAGGGCACTTTCCCTGGCGTTCGTTCGCTCAGGTGTTAAGTGCAAGTCTGATTCAGAATGATTGGTTATAGAAATCACGTATGCTCTGCATATTGAGTGAGCTAGGTGATTAATCTGTGTTCGACCCTGTGCTTTTGCGTAGCCTGCTTGCCGTTGCCGACAGCGGTGGTTTCACGCGTGCAGCGCAAAGACTGCACCTAACGCAGTCGGCGATCAGCGCTCACATCAGGCGGCTTGAGAGCGAAGCTGGGCAAAAATTGCTGGAGCGCACGACCCGTTCGGTCAGCCTGACGCCGGCAGGTGCTCGCCTGGCGGGGTATGCCCGCACGATTCTGGCGCTGCATGATGATGCTCGCGCGAGCCTTGGCGCAGGCCGTCGGGTGTCAGGTACAGTGTTTGTCGGGTTGAGCGAGGAGGTGGTGAAACCGCCCATCATCGACTGTCTGCGTCGATTCTCGGTGACACATCCCGATGCAGAGATCTCCCTGAAAGTCGGCCTGACCGGTGATCTGCTTGCCCTTCTGCAATCGGGTGGGCTCGATATCGTATTGGGAAGCAGCTGCGGCGATGAGGACCGAGGCGAACTGCTTTGGTCCGAGCCTTTGGTCTGGGCGACAGGGCCGGTTGCAGTGAACCCCGATGATGCAACTGCTCCGATACCCTTGGCGGTGTTTTCCGATCAATGCCCATATCGTGCTGCAGCCATCGAAGCCCTGGCGCATGCGGGGCGACAATGGCGGATCGTTTGCCAGAGCCCAAGTGCCGGTGGGCTGATGACCGCTGTCAGCGGTGGGCTGGGTGTAACGCCAATCACCCGATCGTCTGCACTGGCTTCAGGTTTACAGGAAGTGCCAACGTTGCCCCCCCTTCCTCATGCGCAGTTCATTTTGACATCGACAGCGAAGCCGAAGCGTTCAGTTGCTCTGTTGCTGGCGCAATTGCGCCAATGCGCTGCGCGGGGTGAGCTTTGATCGAGCATTTTTCATAGCCATGAAAAAACCGGCGCACAAGGCGCCGGCTTTTCAAACGCCAGGAAGCCTTACAGCCCTTCCAGCATCGCCTTGTTACGCACAGCACCCTTGTCGGCACTGGTCGCCAGCAGGGCGTAGGCCTTCAGCGCGGTGGTCACCTTGCGTGGGCGTACTTCAGCCGGTTTCCAGCCTTTCTTGTCCTGTTCGACACGGCGCTCAGCCAGCTCTTCATCGCTGACCTGCAGGTTGATCGAACGATTCGGGATGTCGATCAGCACCTTGTCGCCGTCGCGCACCAGGCCGATTGCACCGCCAGCGGCGGCTTCCGGCGAGGCGTGGCCGATCGACAGGCCCGAGGTGCCGCCCGAGAAGCGGCCGTCGGTGAGCAGGGCGCAAGCCTTGCCCAGGCCCTTGGACTTCAGGTACGAGGTCGGGTACAGCATTTCCTGCATGCCCGGGCCACCTTTCGGGCCTTCGTAGCGGATGATCACGATGTCGCCGGCCTTCACTTCGTCGGCGAGGATGCCGCGTACGGCGCTGTCCTGGCTCTCGAAGATCTTCGCGGTGCCTTCGAACACCAGGATCGACTCGTCGACACCGGCGGTTTTCACCACGCAGCCATCCAGCGCGATGTTACCGTACAGCACGGCCAGGCCGCCTTCCTGCGAATAGGCGTGCTCGACACTGCGGATGCAGCCTTCGGCACGATCCAGGTCCAGGCTCGGCCAGCGGGTCGACTGGCTGAATGCCGTCTGGGTCGGAATGCCGGCAGGGCCAGCCTTGAAGAAGGTGTGCACGGCTTCGTCATCGGTCTGGGTGATGTCCCACTTGGCGATGGCTTCTTCCATGCTACGGCTGTGCACGGTCGGCAGGTCGGTGTGCAGCAGGCCGCCACGGGCCAGCGAGCCGAGGATACTGAAGATGCCGCCGGCACGGTGCACGTCTTCCATGTGATATTTCTGAATGTTCGGCGCAACCTTGCACAGCTGCGGCACCTTGCGCGACAGGCGGTCGATGTCACGCAGGTCGAACGCCACCTCGGCTTCCTGGGCGGCAGCCAGCAGGTGCAGGATGGTGTTGGTCGAGCCGCCCATGGCGATGTCGAGCATCATGGCGTTCTCGAACGCCTTGAAGTTAGCGATGTTGCGCGGCAGTACCGACTCATCGTTCTCGCCGTAGTAGCGCTTGCACAGCTCGACGATGGTGCGGCCGGCAGTGAGGAACAACTGCTCGCGGTCGGCGTGGGTGGCCAGGGTCGAACCGTTGCCCGGCAGGGCCAGGCCCAGGGCTTCGGTCAGGCAGTTCATCGAGTTGGCGGTGAACATGCCGGAGCACGAACCGCAGGTAGGGCAGGCGCTGCGCTCGTATTCGGCGACTTTTTCGTCGGAAGCCGAGGAGTCGGCGGCAATGACCATGGCGTCGACCAGGTCCAGGCCGTGGCTGGCCAGCTTGGTCTTGCCGGCTTCCATCGGGCCGCCGGAGACGAAGATTACCGGGATGTTCAGGCGCAGGGCGGCCATCAGCATGCCGGGGGTGATCTTGTCGCAGTTGGAGATGCACACGATGGCGTCGGCGCAATGGGCGTTGACCATGTACTCCACGGCGTCGGCGATGATCTCGCGGCTTGGCAGCGAGTAGAGCATGCCGTCGTGGCCCATGGCGATGCCGTCATCGACCGCGATGGTGTTGAATTCCTTGGCCACGCCACCGGCGCGTTCGATTTCGCGGGCGACCAGCTGGCCCAGGTCCTTCAGGTGCACGTGGCCCGGGACAAACTGGGTGAACGAGTTGGCGATGGCGATGATCGGTTTCTTGAAATCTTCGTCCTTCATCCCGGTGGCGCGCCACAGGGCACGGGCGCCGGCCATGTTGCGGCCTTGGGTGGAAGTCTTGGAACGATAATCAGGCATGAAACACTCCTGGCGGCTTAATCAGGTCACAAAAAGGGGAGTGAGCTTCTCTTGTCCTTTGTACCGCAGGCCGGTTGCCACTGGCACGGATGGGGCCGAAGACCGCGCGGGATCGCCGCGTGCTTGGGCAGAGCTCATAAACCCGCCGGGGATGACTGGCGATGAATAGGCCGATTCTACACCGCTGGCGCGGCGAGGGAATGCAGATGTGGATAGCTGGCGGGGAGATTGCAGCAGGAAAGGGCCGCTTGGCGGCCCTTATTAGCGGATATCAGCTGTTTGGCAGCAACCGGCAGGTGATGCTCTTGATGTAGCGGGTTTCGGCGATGGCCGGGTGCACCGGGTGGTCGGGGCCTTGGCCGCCGCGTTCGAGCAACTGCAGGTTGCGGTCCAGGTGACGGGCGCTGGTCAGCAGGATGTTGTGCAGGTCGTCCTCGGGCAGGTGCATCGAGCACGAGGCGCTGACCAGGATGCCATCCTTGGTCAGCATGCGCATGGCCTGCTCGTTCAGGCGGCGGTAGGCCGCTTCGCCGTTCTTCAGGTCTTTCTTGCGCTTGATGAAGGCGGGTGGGTCGGCAATGATCACGTCGAAGCGCTCTTCGGCGGCCTTCAGTTCGCGCAGCGCCTCGAACACATCGCCTTCGATGCAGGTCAGTTTCTCGCTGATGCCGTTCAGGGCGGCGTTACGCTCGACGCCGTCCAGGGCAAAGCCCGAGGCATCGACGCAGAACACTTCGCTGGCGCCGAAGGCACCGGCCTGCACGCCCCAGCCACCGATGTAGCTGAACAGGTCGAGCACGCGCTTGCCTTTCACGTACGGCGCCAGGCGTGCACGGTTCATGCGGTGGTCGTAGAACCAGCCGGTCTTCTGGCCTTCGCGTACCGGGGCTTCGAACTTGACGCCGTTTTCTTCCAGCGGCACCCAGTCCGGCACCTCGCCATAGACGGTTTCGACATAGCGCTGCAGGCCTTCGGCATCTCGCGCGGAGGAGTCGTTCTTGAACAGGATGCCGCTTGGCTTGAGCACCTGTACCAGGGCTGCAATCACGTCGTCCTTATGTGCTTCCATGGTGGCGGAGGCCAATTGCACTACGAGGATGTCGAAGAAGCGGTCGACAACCAGGCCTGGCAACAGGTCGGAATCGCCATAGACCAGGCGGTAGCACGGTTGGTCGAACAGGCGCTGACGCAGCGACAGGGCGACGTTCAGGCGGTGCACCAGCAGCGACTTGTCCAGCGGCAGCTTGGCGTCGCGCGACAGCAGGCGGGCGCAGATCAGATTGTTCGGGCTCAGTGCGACGATGCCTAGCGGCTTGCCGTTGGCTGCCTCGAGAACAGCCTGCTGGCCGGCCTGGAAGCCTTGCAGCGGGGTCGCACTGACGTCGACTTCGTTGCTGTAGACCCACAGGTGGCCGGCACGCAGGCGGCGGTCGGCATTGGCTTTGAGGCGTAGGCTGGGCAGGGGCATGACGTCGCTCCGGGAAAAAGAGCGGGATTATAGCCTGTTGCCTGGGCACTCGTCCCTTGCGGGAGCAGCCTCGCGTCGGCCATGAGATGACGTCAGGCTGCCAATGCCTTGATCAACTGCCGGTTGAACGCCGGAATGTCATCGGGCTGGCGGCTTGTGATCAGGTTGCCATCGACCACCACTTCTTCATCCACCCAGTCTCCGCCGGCATTGCGGATGTCGTCCTGCAGGGTCTTATAGCTGGTCAGCCGCCTGCCCTTGGCCAACCCGCAGGACACCAGCAACCAGCCACCATGACAGATCACCGCCAGCGGCTTGCCAGCTGAATCGTGGCTTTTCACCAGTTTCTGCGCGGCGGGGATCAACCGAATCGTGTCAGAGTTTTGCACGCCACCGGGCAGCACCAGAGCATCGTAGAGATCCAGGTGGGCGCTTTCGAAGGTTGCGTCCACGGCGAATGCGTCAGCCGGCTGGTCGTGGTTCCAGCCGCGTACCGTTCCCTCTTTGTCGCTGAGGATGTCCACCACCGCGCCGCTCTGTTCCAGGGCCTCGCGAGGGCCTGTCAGCTCCACTTGCTCGAAGCCGTCGGTGACCAGGAAAGCCACTCGCTTGCCGTTCAGTTCTGCACTCATGGGCCTTGCTCCTTTCCTTGATGAATATGAGAGAGAGGCCCGCATGGATAGAGTAAAGTTCCGGCGCAACGATTCAGTGGTTGGTCCATTTCCGGTCTGGAGGGTTAGAATCGCCGGTCCCAAACGAGTGTGCACGTATGTCCCAAGAACTCAGCGCCGAACAGATCCAGCAAGCCTTGCAAGGCATCACCATCCCGCCGCAACCGCAGATAATGGTCGACCTGCAGTTCGAGCAGTACATGCCTGACCCGGACCTGGAAACCATCGCCAAGCTGATTTCCCAGGACCCGGGCCTCTCGGGCGCCTTGCTCAAGCTGGTCAATTCCCCGCATTTCGGCCTTTCCAACAAGATCGGTTCGATCCAGCGCGCGGTGAACCTGCTGGGCAGCCGTTCGATCATCAACCTGATCAACGCCCAGTCGATCAAGGGTGAAATGACCGACGAGACCATCGTTACCCTCAACCGCTTCTGGGACACTGCCCAGGACGTGGCGATGACCTGCCTCACTCTGGCCAAGCGCACCGGCATCCAGGCGGCAGACGAGGCCTATACCCTGGGCCTGTTCCATGACTGTGGCGTGCCGCTGATGCTCAAGCGCTTCCCCAACTATATGGATGTGCTGGAGGACGCCTATGCCAAGGCCGACGAGGAAACCCGCGTGGTCGACACCGAAAACCGCGTGTTCAACACCAATCATTCGGTGGTCGGCTATTTCACGGCCAAGTCCTGGCGCCTGCCCGAGCACCTCAGCGCGGCCATTGCCAACCACCACAACGCCCTGGCGGTGTTCCGCGACGAGAGCGCGCGCAATACCCAGAGCCAACTGAAAAACCTGCTGGCAGTGCTGAAGATGGCCGAGCACATCTGCGCATCGTACCGGGTGCTGGGCAGCCAGGCCGTGGACCACGAATGGAGTGTGGTTGGCCCGCTGGTGCTCGATTACATTGGTTTGTCGGAATACGATTTCGAGAACCTCAAGCAGAACATTCGCGAGATGGGCGGGCACTGACACATGCCGGAATTGCCAGAAGTAGAAACCACCCGGCGCGGTATTGCGCCCCATCTGGAAGGCCAGCGCGTCAGCCGGGTGGTGGTACGTGACCGGCGCCTGCGCTGGCCGATTCCGGAAGACCTGGATGTGCGCCTGTCGGGGCAGCGCATCGTCAGTGTCGAGCGGCGCGCCAAGTATCTGTTGATCAATGCCGAGGTCGGCACCCTGATCAGTCACCTGGGCATGTCGGGCAACCTGCGCCTGGTCGAACTGGGCTTGCCGGCGGCCAAGCATGAGCATGTGGATATCGAGCTTGAGTCGGGGTTGATGCTGCGCTACACCGACTCGCGCCGCTTTGGCGCGATGCTGTGGAGCCTGGACCCGCTCAATCACGAACTGCTGCTGCGCCTGGGGCCTGAACCGCTGACCGACCTGTTCGACGGCGAGCGACTGTTCCAGTTGTCCCGTGGGCGGTCGATGGCGGTCAAGCCGTTCATCATGGATAACGCGGTAGTGGTGGGGGTGGGCAACATTTACGCCACCGAGGCGCTGTTTGCCGCTGGCATCGACCCCCGTCGGGAAGCGGGCGGGATTTCCCGGGCGCGCTACTTGAAGCTGGCGATCGAGATCAAGCGTGTGCTGGCGGCGGCGATCGAACAGGGCGGCACCACGCTACGCGACTTCATCGGTGGTGATGGGCAGCCGGGGTACTTCCAGCAGGAATTGTTCGTGTACGGGCGGGGCGGGCAGCCGTGCAAGGTGTGTGGCACGGAGTTGCGCGAGGTGAAGCTGGGGCAGAGGGCGAGTGTGTATTGCCCGCGTTGCCAGCGCTGAGGCAAGTTACGCGGAACCCCTTGTGGGAGCGGCCTTGCGTCGCGAAAGGGCCGCACAGCGGCCCCGGCAGTTTCTGCTGCGAAGCTGAAATCCTGGGGCCGCTTCGCGCCCCATCGCGACGCAAGGCCGCTCCCACACAGGGACCGCGTGGAGGCGTTCAGGCAGCGATCAGGCCTTGCCAGTAATCCGGCGGTACTTGGCCATCAGCTCTTCTTCGGTTTCCGGGTGCGCTTCATCCAGCGGGATGCAGTCGACCGGGCAGACCTGCTGGCATTGCGGCTCGTCGTAATGGCCTACACACTGGGTGCACAGGTTAGGGTCGATCACGTAGATCTCTTCGCCTTGGGAGATGGCCTCGTTCGGGCACTCGGGTTCGCAGACGTCGCAGTTGATGCAATCGTCGGTGATGATCAGGGACATGGGGACTCCGGCCGGGGCTCCGCGCCCGGGCATGTTCAACGCAGTGGGCACAATTGTGCCGCATTCGCGCCCGCAGTGCACGCGGGCGCGATGATCAGCCGCTAAAGGTCATTTCTTGAAGCGTTCGGTCAGCGCATCGGCCACCACTGGGTGGACGAACTTGCTGATATCACCACCCAGCGCGGCAATTTCCCGGACCAGGGTCGAGGAAATGAACGAATAACGCTCCGAAGGCGTGAGGAACAGACTCTCGACGTCGGGGGCCAGTTGCCGGTTCATGTTCGCCAGCTGAAACTCGTACTCGAAGTCGGACACCGCACGCAGGCCACGCAGGAAGACGTTGGCGCCCTGCTCCTTGGCGAAATGCGCCAGCAGGGAGGAGAAGCCGATGACTTCGACATTGGGCAGGTGCTTGGTGACCTCACGGGCGAGCTCCACCCGTTGTTCCAGCGGGAACAGCGGGTTTTTCTTCGGGCTGGCCGCCACCGCGATGATCACGTGGTCGAACAGCCGCGAGGCGCGCTCGACCAGGTCGCCATGGCCTTTGGTAATGGGGTCGAAAGTACCCGGGTACAACACTCGGTTCATCGCGTCATCCTGGCTGGAGTGCGTGGGGGAGTCGGATGGTAGCGCAGCGACGGCGCCCCGGCCAAGTCATGCGGCCGGCTGACGGCACTATAGACAGGGGGCCTGTTCCTTGTCATGCACTGTGTGCCAGGCGGGCGACCAGTGCTTCGGTGAGCCTGGCACTGATGGCATACACCGACAGTTGCGGGTTGGCGCCGATACTGGTGGGGAACAGCGAGCCGTCGTGAACCGACAGGTTTTCCAGCTGGTGATGGCGGCCAAGGCTGTCGCATACCGCCTGGCGCGGGTCGTCGCCGAGGGCGCAGCCACCCATCACGTGAGCGCTGCCCAGGCGTGTGCGGAACGGCTCCAGGCGCAACCGGTCGATCATGGCCAAGGCCTGCGCCAGGTTGGACGCGGCGCTGGCATCGCTGTGCACGGGGGTGACCTGGGTGGCGCCGGCGGCGAACTGGATCTGCGCCATGCTGCGGTAGGCGCGGCGCAGCCCGTCGCGCAGGTAGTCGGTGATCGGGTAATCGAGCACCGGTGAGCCATCGCCGCGCAGCTCCACGGCCCCGCCCTGGCTTTGCGGGTGGAAGCCGTCACGCAGCAGCGCCAGCATCACGTGGGTATGTGGCAGCGCGGCCATGCGCTGGGCATTCTCGTGGCCATGCCCGCCCAGCAGCGTGGTGGCCAGGGCCGGGTGCAGCGGTGGCACCTCCAGCTTGTAGCCAATCGGGCCATCGTTGCCGCCTTGCCATTGGAAGTGGTCGCTGTAGATGGACTGCGGAGCGCCGTAGTAGGGGTCGATACGATCGTTGAAGCGTGCTGCGCTGAAGTTGACCAGGTGCAGGAAGGTACGTTTGCCCAGGCGGCCATGCGGGTCGGGCGCGTCGGAACGCAGCAGCAGGGCCGGGCTGTTGATGCCACCACCGGCAAGGATGTAGTGACGCGCGCGAACGCGGATCTGCCGGCCTGTGGTGTGTATGCCCTGGCTATCCAGCGCCTGGCATGACAGGCCCTGGATGCGCTCGCCGTTGTGTTCGAAGCGCTCGGCCCGAGCCAGGTACAGCAGCTCGCCGCCTTGTTCGAGGGTGGCGGGAATACGTGTGACCAGCATCGACTGCTTGGCATTCACCGGGCAACCCATGCCGCAGTAGCCTAGGTTCCAGCAGCCGCGCACGTTGCGCGGGATCACCGCCCAGCGGTAGCCCAGCTGTTCGCAGCCACGGCGCAGCACTTCGTTGTTGGCGTTCGGTGGCAGGGCCCAAGGGGTGATGCCCAGCTCTTGCTCGATGCGCTCGAACCAGGGGCGCATCTGCTCCTCGCCCAGGCCGCTCACCTTGTGGGCTGCGGCCCAGTGGGCCAGGGTCTGTGGCGGCGTGCGAAAGCTGGAGGTCCAGTTGACCAGCGTGGTGCCGCCCACGGCGCGGCCCTGGAGGATGGTGATGGCGCCGTCCTTGCTCATGCGGCCCAGGCCTTCCTGGTACAGGCTGGCATAGGCTTCGTTTTCCAGCAGGTGGAAATCGCTGCTGGTCTTCAGTGGGCCTTCTTCGATCAGCAGCACCTTGAAGCCGGCAGTGCTGAGCATTTGCGCGCTGGTAGCGCCACCGGCACCGCTGCCGATCACGGCAACGTCGGCTTCCAGCGTGAGGTCGTGCTCCAGGCGCGAGGCGTCGTGGGTGATCCAGCCGCTTTCCAGGCCTTGGCGAAACGGGTCGGGTACAGGCATTGGCGCTGCTCTTGTTGTTTTCAGATTTTCGGTGGCCCGGGGTAGCCGCAGGCGGCCCAGGATTCGGGGCGTTCGTACCAGGCCATCTGCAGCAACTGCAGCAGCGAGGCGTGGCCCATGCGCAGCAGGTTCAGCGAGCTGTCCTGCCAACGTTTCAGGAAGGCCGTGACCTGCGCGGCGCTGGCTTGCTCCCAGGCGCCCCAGACCCCGGTCAGTGGGCCGCGGGTGAGCGGCAGGTTGAGCACGTCGAACAACTGCCGGGTGAGTTTGAGTATTTCCGGCGACAGCGCCGCCAGTTTGTGGTCGAGGCTATGCAGCACCAGTGTCTCGGCGGCCTGGGTGCCGGCCAGTACCACCGGGATCAGCGCGCGCAGCAGCGGCAGGTCGTCGTCGCGCAGTACCTGGTAACCCGTTGCGGCTGTCTGTGCGCTGCAGCCGACCAGGCTGGTACCCGCCAGAAAGACGCTGGCGCCAAGGCTGAAGCGCAGCAGTTCGCGGCGGTGCATGGGCTCGCCCTCAGCGGATGAAAAGCTTGAAGACCAGGCGCTGCAAGGCTTTGCCATAGGGCGGGTAGATCAGCCGGGCAGCGTTGAAGCGTTGCTTGGCCAACACCGCCTTGGCCTTGCTGAAGGTCAGGAAGCCGTCGTGGCCATGGTAATGGCCCATGCCTGAAGGGCCGATGCCGCCGAACGGCAAGTCATCCTGGGCCACGTGCAGCAGGGTGTCGTTCAGGCACACTCCGCCGGAGTGGGTGTGGCGCAGCACCTGCTCCTGGGCTGCGCGGTCATAGCCGAAGTAGTAAAGCGCCAGCGGGCGCGGGCGCTGGTTGATGTAGGCCAGTGCCTGCTCGAGGCTGTCGTAGGGCACCAGCGGCAGCAATGGGCCGAAGATTTCGTCCTGCATCACCTGCATGCCGTCGTTCACCCCCAGTAGCAGGTGGGGTGGCAGGCGCCGGCCCTGGCGGGCTTCACCGGGGTACAGGTCGAGTACCTGCGCACCTTTGGCGTGGGCATCGTCCAGTAGATGCTGCAAGCGCTGCAGCTGGCGCTGGTTGATGATGGCGGTGTAGTCGGGGTTGTCGGCGATGCGCGGGTACAGCCGGCGTACGGCACGCTGGTAGGCATCGCTGAAGGCATCCAGGCGCTCGCGTGGCACCAGCACGTAGTCGGGGGCGACGCAGGTCTGGCCGGCATTGAGGGTCTTGCCGAAGGCGATGCGCTCGGCGGCGCTGTCCAGCGGTACGTCGGCAGAGACTATGGCCGGCGACTTGCCGCCCAGTTCTAGGGTGACGGGGGTCAGGTTGTGCGCCGCAGCCAGCATTACCTGGCGCCCCACGCTGGTGGCGCCGGTGAACAGCAGGTGATCGAACGGCAGGCGGGCAAAGGCCTGGCCTACCTCGACTTCGCCGAGCACCACGCTGACCAGATCGGTGGGGAACACCTGCTCCAGCAGTTGCTTGAGCGCCTGGCCAGTGGCAGGCGTGGCTTCGCTGAGCTTGAGCATGACCCGGTTGCCGGCGGCCAGGGCACAGGTCAGTGGGCCGATGGCAAGGAACAGCGGGTAGTTCCACGGCACGATGATGCCGACCACGCCCAGGGGTTGGTAGCGCACCTGCGCGCTGGCCGGCTGGAAGGCCAGGCCGACCTTGCGCCGGCTGGCGCGCATCCAGCGCTGCAGGTGCTTTTCGGCGTGACGCAGGCCTTGCACCGAGGGCAGCAGCTCGGCCAGCAGGGTCTCGTCGGCGCTGCGCCCCTCAAAGTCCTGGCCGATTGCCTCGATCAGTTCGGCCTGGCCGGCCAGCAAGGCTTCCCGCAGGCTTTTCAGCCATTGGCGCCGCTGCGCCGCCGCTGGCGATGAGTTGCCGGCAAAAGCCTGGCGCTGGGTGGCGAACGTCGCCGCAAGGTCGAGGTCGGATTGCACAGGGGGCAAGGCACTGGGCGAGTTCATGGCGGCGTCGAGTCCGGGGAGGGAATCCCTAGAGCCTATACTCTAATTTGTACGATGGTGCGAATTTTTCCGCGTTGTCGAGCGGTGCATTCCATTGCCAATACGCCGTAAGATGACCCTTTGATGAAGGCCCGCAGACTGGGAGCTGAGCATGGCCCCGCGCATGAAGACCCGAGAGCGCATCGTGCAGAACAGCCTCGAGCTGTTCAACCAGCAGGGCGAACGCAGCGTCAGTACCAACCACATTGCCGCGCACATGGAAATTTCGCCCGGCAACCTGTATTACCACTTCCCCAACAAGCAGGCGATCATCGCTTTGCTGTTCAGTCAGTACGAAGAACTGGTGGACAGCTTCCTGCGCCCGCCGCAAGGCCGTGCGGCGACCGTGGAGGACAAGCGCTTCTACCTGAAGGCGCTGTTGGCGGCGATGTGGAACTACCGTTTTCTGCATCGTGATCTGGAACACCTGCTGGACAGCGACCCGGAGCTGGCCGCACGTTATCGGCGCTTTTCCGAACGATGCCTGCGTCAGGGCCAGGCGATCTACCGCGGTTTCGTCGAGGCGGGCATCCTGGCCATGACACAAGCCCAGATCGAATCGCTGACCATCAATGCCTGGATCGTATTGACGTCCTGGGTACGTTTTCTCAGCACCACGCGGGAACATTCCGCGCATCTGGGTGAAGAAGCCTTCAAGCGCGGCGTCTACCAGGTACTGGTGCTGGAGCTCGGTTTCGTCACCGACAACGCCCGCAATGCGGTGGACGCCCTTTGCCAGGAATTCCATGTACCGTTCAACCAGGCCCTGGAGCACTAACCCAGGGCCTCAGTGTTATCGATAGTGCCTTCGATCAGGAGATTGTCATGCCCCTTGCGCAATTGATCACCCCGCAGCAGTTGGCCGAGCGTCTGGGCTCGCCCAAGTTGGTGATCCTCGACTGCCGCTTTGCCCTCGAGGATGTGGACTATGGCCAACGCAGCTATGCCCAGGGGCATATTGCCGGAGCGCATTTTGCTGACCTGGAGCGTGACCTCAGCGGGCCTGTGAGCAAGGGACGCACCGGGCGCCACCCATTGCCGGATGCGCGCCGGTTGGTCGAGCGCCTGCGTGAGTGGGGCCTGGACGATGACAGCGAGGTGGTGCTGTACGACGACGGCCCTGGCGCTTTTGCCGCCCGTGCCTGGTGGCTGCTGGCCTGGCTGGGCAAGCGCAGCGGTGTAGCGATCCTCGATGGTGGCCTGAAGGCCTGGCATGCGGCGCACCTGCCGCTCAGCCTGGACCCGCCGCTCAAGCGGGAAGGCACCTTCAACGGTGAGCCGGACGGCAAGCTGCTGATTGATGCCGAGCACCTGGCCAAGCGTCTGGGTAACCCAGACCTGACCTTGATCGATGCGCGTGCCTTGCCGCGCTTCCGTGGCGAAGTGGAACCGATCGACCCGGTTGCGGGACATATTCCGGGGGCGCAGTGCGCGGCGTTTACCGACAACCTTGGGGCTGATGGGCGTTTTCTGCCTTCGGACCAGCTAAAACAGCGCTTTGCTGAAAAGCTCGCCGGGCGTGCACCGGAGCAGTTGGTGGCGTATTGCGGGTCGGGGGTGACGGCGTGTCATAACCTTTTCGCCTTGGCGTTGGCGGGATATCCACTGGGCAAGCTGTATGCCGGGTCGTGGAGCGAGTGGATCAACGATCCGCAGCATGGCGTAGCCACTGGCGAGTAAGCAGGCCCGGCCTCATCGCCGGCAAGCCAGCTCCCGCAGGTACATCACTACCCATCGGGCCTGTGCCACACCTGTGGGAACTGGCTTGCCGGCGATTAGGTCGGTACTGCCAATGAAAACTGCAGCTCCTATTGGCCTTCCACCAACCACTGTGGAATCCGCCGCTCCAGGTAATACCCCGGGTTACGCAGGCTGCCATCGACAAACCCCACATGGCCGCCGCGGCTGTGCAGTTCGAAGCGGGTCTGCGGCGCCAGTTCGCGGGCCGTTGGCAGGCTGTGGCCGGAGACGAAAGGGTCATCGCTGGAATGGATGATCAGCGTCGGCGTGCGGTTCTGGCCGAGGAAGAAATGGCTCGATGAGCGGCGGTAGTAGTCGTGCGCATCGCGAAAACCGTTCAGCGGTGCGGTGACCTTGCCGTCGAATTCCCAGAACGTGCGCAGGTTGACCAGCGGCCCCAGCCGTTGCAGCGTCGCTAGCCGTTCATGCTGGCCCTTGTCGTGGAAGTGCCGCTGCTTGAGCTGAACATAAGCCAGCATCTCGCGCATGAAATGCGCCTGGTACACCTTTGAAAAGCCCTGGCCGATGCGGTCGGCGCAGTGATCCAGGCGAAACGGCACCGACACTGCCACCGCAGCCTGCAACTGGCTGGCGACACCGCTTTCGCCAAGGTATTTCAGCAGCACATTGCCCCCTAGCGAATAACCCACCGCATACAACGGCGCCAACGGGCGCTGGGCGCGCAGGTGGCTGACGATTTCGGCCAGGTCTTCGCTGGCACCGGAATGGTAGCTGCGTGGCAGCAGGTTGGGCTCGCCCGAGCAACCGCGCCAGTTCACCGCCACGCTGGCCCAGCCGCGGCCGTGCAGCGCTTGCTGCAAACCTTTGACGTAGGGCGAGTGGGAGGAGCCGGTCAAACCGTGCAGGACCAGCACCAACGGCGCGTGGGGCTGGTGCGGGCCGTGCCAGTCCAGGTCGATGAAGTCGCCATCGGCCAGCCATAGCCGCTCGCGGTTGCGCTGCAGTTCAGGCAGCTTGCGCCACAGTGGCCCCCACAGAGTTTGCAGGTGGGGGTTGGACAGGCCGATGGCCGGGCGGAATGTGGCGCTGGGGCTGGGCATGCTAGGCGACTCGTGATGTGCCTGCCTAGAGTGCCATGAAACAACGCCACTGTACCTGCGCTATTGGTCGGTGGCTGGCAGCGGTTGCTGGTCGACACGTGGGCCGACACTGACCAGTACCTCGCAGTTCAAGTCGAGACGGTCTTGCATCGCCGCGCAGATATCTGCCGGGCTCAGCCTACCGATGCGCTCGATGTAGCTGTTCAGGTGGTCTGCAGGCTGATGTTGGTGGGTTATCTCCGTCAGCAATGCTGCCAGGCTGTTGTTTTGCGCCACACCACGCAGTAATTGCCCGGCCAGCTGTTTGCACGCCAGCTGCAGTTCGGCCTTGGTTGGCCCTTGCTCGATGAAATCGCACAGCAAGGTTGCTACCAGTTCCTGCGAGCATTGCACGTACCGTGGCGCGATGTCCCACTCTATGGTGAACAGCCCGCCGGCACTCAACGGCGAAGCGCGGCTGTAGATGCCGTAGGTCAACCCGCGACGTTGGCGCAGTTCCACCATCAGGCGCGATTCAAGGCCTGAAGCCAACACTTCACTGGCTAGCACAATGGCTGGGAAATCCGGGTCATTGGCGGGAACGTTCATGGGCAATGCCAGCAGCACTGCGCTGCTGTTGCCGGGCTGTTCGACGTTGATGGTTGCATGGGTAGCTTCCGGAACGGCTGGCAGGTCAGCGGCGGACCAGCCTTGCGGCAGGGCTTGGCTGATCTGTTGCGCGATGGCTTGCGCCTCGCTCAGGGCCAGGTCCCCGACAAGCACCATTTCCAGGTTGCTGGCGCTATAGGCGCGTTGGTGGAATGCCCGCAAGTCTTCAGGGCTGACGGCGTTCACGCCTTGAATGGTGCTGCCCAGCGGGTTGCCATAGGGATGCCCCTGGAACAGATGGCGAAACGCCTCGCTACGCGCCCTGAGCCTGGGGCGCCGTTCGCGGGATGCGTTGTGCTGCACGAACTGGCGCTTGATCTTTTCCAGGGCAGGCGCGGGGAAAGCCGGGTTTGCCACAAGGTCGGTAAACAGGTCCAGGGCTGGTGCGAGTATCGTTTTCGTGCTCACGCTGCGCAGGCTCAGCGTTGCATGCTCCAGGCGTATCTGCTTTTCCATGATCGCGCCCAGGCGCTCCATGCCCTCAGCTTGCCTGGCGCTGGTGTAGCGCCGGCTGCCCTCGTCGAGCATGTACAGCGTCAAGGCTGCCAGGCCGGGTTGCAAGGTGTCCTGGGCCGTGCCTGCCTTGAACCGCAAGACCACATCTACGATAGGCAGCCCGCGGGCTTCGACGAACTTCACGCCTGTACCTGCTTCCGTGGTCCACGCCTGCACCTGCGTCTGAGGGGTTTCGAGCTGGTCCAGATCAACGCCTTGGACCGAGACCAGACCACTGTGACTTCCGTTGGCTACAGCCGGTTGCGGGATGCTCGCGATCTTGTCATTCATCGGTACTTTCCTTGTGGTGCATGAAGGTGATGGCCGCACGGGCTTCAGTCAGGAATTCCAGCGCAATCAGGCCTACCTGCTCGGCTGTCACGGCTTCGATGGCTTGTCGCTCATCGTCCAGGGCAACGGGGTCCAGACCGCAGGCGGCCTGTTTGCCGATGGCCTCTGCCTGTTTGCCGATGTCGTCTCTTGCGAATAGTTGCCTGGCCAGCAGGCGAGCCTTGGCGCGTTGAAGATCTTCCTTGGAGGGGGCCGACTGGCGGAACGCTTCGATTTCCTGCATCAGCCTTTCGGCTGCTGCCTCCGGCGTAACCTGCGGGCTGCAGAACGCGTACAAGGTCAGCAGGCTGTCACCGCGCTGCCATGGCTCATAGGTCGCTCTCAGGCCCTGTAGCAGCGGAGTGTCTTGTATCAACAGGCGCTGCAGCGTGCTGGCGTGGCCTTCAGCAAGAATGTCCGGCAGCAGGCGCAGTGCGCAGGCTTGTGAGCCAGAGCGGGCGGTGCATTGGCTGGGAAGGTTGAAGCTGATGAGCACGCCGGTGTTCAGGCCATGCCAGCGCAGGGTCTGGCTGCGCCGAACCTGCCCAGAAGGCATTGTGGGTTTTTGCCGTGTTGGCAGGCGGTTGGCGGGGATCGCTGCAAAGTGCCGTGTAACCAGCTTTTGCAGCTGGGCCAGGGCAATGTCACCAGCCACGGCGAGCGTGGCATTGTTGGGGTGGTACCAGGTCTGGTACCAGGTGCGCGCCGCCGTCGGGGTCATATGGTCGAGGTCGGTCTTGTGGCCGGTCACGGGGTTGCCATAGCCGCTGTTGCCATAGGCCAGCAACTGGTGATGTTCCACTGCCAGTGCCAAGGGGCTGTTGTCGATATCCTCGCGGCGCTCGGCCATGACTACTGCCAGTTCACGGGCAAAAGGCACGTCGCTGAGGGTGGCGCTGGCCATGACGTCGGCCAGCGCCTCCAAGGCAATTTCCAGGCGGTTGCGTGGCAAAGTCAGCGGAAAGACCGTGGCATCGGGGTAGGTAAAGGCATTTGGGTCACCGCCCAGGCGGCTCATGAGGGCTGAATACTGGCCTGGAGCCAGTTTGCTGCTGCCCTCGAACAGCAGATGCTCCAGGGCGTGGGACAGGCCGGTGTGGCCCTCAGGCTCGTAGCTGGAGCCTACGTGGTACCACAGCTGCACGCTGACCAGCGGCGCGCGGTTGTCTTCACGCAGGTAGACGCGCAGGCCGTTGGCGAGGGTAAAGCTGTGCACCGAGCCTGCCGGCGCGGGTGGGGCGGGGTGGTCGGTCATGGTTGAAGTGCTCCTGCAGGAATCGGAGGAGCAGCTTCAGCCATGAAGGCGGCGGGTTTGTGGTAACTAAATACGGCAACCCAGGGTTACCGGATCAACCCCGTTGCCAAAGTGCGTAGTGCACCTGGCCGGTCTTTTTCTCGCGGTGCAGGCGCCAGTTGCCCGGCAACTGCAAGGTCGACGGGGCAGCCTCGCTTTCTGTGTAGACCCACGCCTGCTCGCGCAGCCACTGGTTCTGTTCCAGCAGGTTGCAGGTGTCTGCCAGCAGGTCCTGGTGGAACGGCGGGTCGAGGAACACCACGTCGAACTGCTGCTTGGCCGGGCCTTGCAGATAGCGCAGGGCGTCGGTCTGCAGGATTTGCCCGCGCGGGCAGCGCAGGATCTCGAGGTTGTTCTTCAGGTTGGCGATGGCCGCCGGGTTGCTGTCCAGCGCGACCGCGTCCTCGGCCCCGCGGGACAGGGCTTCGAGCACCAGGGCACCGCTGCCGGTGAAGGCGTCCAGAACGCGGGCACCCTCGATACAGGGGGCCAGCCAGTTGAACAGGGTTTCCCGCACTCTGTCAGGCGTTGGCCGCAGGCCTTCGCCTTCCGGCACCGCCAGACGTCGGCTGCGCCACTCGCCGGCGATGATGCGCAGGTGGCCCTGGCCCTTGCTGTGGCCCGGTTGTGGGCGGGCGGTAGGGGTGGATCTTGGCATTAGTGCTCCGGTACCCCGAGCGGCTGCTCGGAGGGCTTGTCAGTAGGGGCTGGCAGCGGTTTTTGCGGCACTTTCGGGCCAGCGGTGACGATCACCAGTTTATCGGCTGACAGGTGTTTGTTCATGGCCGTCCTTACCTGCTCGACGGTGAGGGCCTGGGACTGCTGCATGAAGTCCTCCAGCCAGGTCAGCGGCAGGTTGTAGAAGCCAATGGCACCCAGTTGGCCGACGATGCTGGCGTTGCTGGCATTGGACAGCGGGAAGCTGCCGGCCAGTTCGCGCTTGGCATCGTCCAGCTCCTGCTGGGTGGGGCCGGCCTTGAGGTAGTCGGCGAGAATATCCTGCACCAGCTTGAGCGTGCCCTCGCTGAGTTCGGCACGGGTCTGCAGGTTGATCATGAACGGGCCGCGAACCTGCATCGGGCTGAACACCGAGTACACACCGTAGGTCAGGCCGCGCTTTTCACGTACCTCGCTCATCAGCCGGGTGCCGAACGCACCGCCGCCGAGGATCTGGTTGCCCAGTGACAGGGCCGGCCAGTCCGGGTCCTGGCGGTCGATGCCGAGTTCGGCCAGCATCAGGTGGGTCTGCTTGGACGGGAAGTCGATGTGGGTCAGGCCTGCCTTGGCTTCGCCGGGTTGGGCCGGTGCGGCCAGCGCGGGGCCCTTGGGCAGGCCAGCTGATACCTGGGCGGCGATGACTTCGGCCTCGGCGCGGCTGAGGTCGCCGACCAGGGCGATGACCGCGTTGCCGCTGGTGTAGGCCTTGGCGTGGAAGGCGCGCAGCTGTTCCAGGGTGATGCCGCTGATGCTTTCGGCAGTGCCGTCGCTCGGGTGGGCGTAGGGGTGGTCGCCGTAGAGCTTGGCGAACAGGGCCTTGCCAGCGACCTTGCCAGGGTTCTGCTTTTCATACTCGAAGCCGGCCAGCATCTGGTTCTTGATGCGCTTGAGGGCGTCTTCAGGGAAGGTCGGCTTGCCAGTCACTTCGGTGAACAGCTTGAGCGCCGGTTCACGCTTGTCCTTGGCACTGAGGCTGCGCAGCGAAGCCACGGCCATATCGCGGTAGGAGCCGTTGCCAAAGTCGGCACCCAGCCCCTCGAAGCCTTCGGCGATGGCAGTCACATCCTTGCCGGCCACGCCTTCGTTGAGCATGGCGTTGGTCAGGGCGGCCAGGCCTGGCGTGCCGCCATCCTGGCTGCTGCCGGCGGCGAAGGTGATGCGCAGGTCGAACATCGGCAGTTCGCGGGCCTCGACGAACAGCACGCGGGCGCCTTCTGCAGTGTTCCAGTGCTGTATGTTCAACTGGCGCCGGCTGGGCGCCTTGCCATCCAGTTCGGCCAGTGACTGCAAGGTATTGGCCGGGCGTGCCGCGTTGCTGTCGGCTTTGGCGTCATTGTCAGCCATGGCCGGGGCGGCCAGCACCGCCGCCAGCGCCAGGGCGCGGATGCCCGTGGTCAGCAGGGTTGGGCGTGGTACGCGGCGATTACTCATGAGCGGACTCCTCGGGCAGTACATGGGCAACGCTCAGGCGTTCGCGGGTGAAGTAGGTACGCGCGGCGTTCTGGATATCCTGCGGAGTAACGCGCTTGAGCTCATCCAGCTCGCTGTCGATCAGCTTCCACGACAGGCCGACGGTTTCCAGCTGGCCGATGGTAGTGGCCTGGCTGCTGATGGAGTCGCGGTCGTAGACCAGGCCGGCAATGACCTGGGCGCGTACGCGCTCCAGCTCTTCGGCGCTGGGCGGGGTGGTCTTGAGCTCATCAAGCAGCTGCCAGATGCCTTTCTCGACATCGGCGAGGGTTTTTTGCTTCTGGACGTTCGGCGTGGCCGAGATCAGGAACAGGCTGTCGCCGCGGGTGAAGGCGTTGTAGCTGGACGAAGCGCCGGCCACCAGTTCCTGGCCGCGTTCCAGGCGTGCCGGCATGCGGGCGCTGTAGCCGCCGTCGAGCAATGCCGAGATAAGGCGCAGGGCATGCACCGTACGCGGATCCTTGGCGGTGGGCAGGCCAGGTACGTTGAAACCGTAGATCAGGCTCGGCAACTGGGTGCGCACGTGCAGGGTCAGCTGGCGCTGGCCTGGTTGGGCCAGCTCGAGCGGCAACTTGGCCGGTGGCACGGCGCGTTTGGGGATGCTGCCGAAGTACTTCTGCGCCAGGCCCTTGACCTCATCGACGGAGACATCGCCGACCACCACCAGGGTGGCGTTGTTGGGGGCGTACCAGGATTCGTACCAGTGGCGCAGTTCCTCGACCTTCATGCGCTCCAGGTCGGCCATCCAGCCGATGGTCGGGGTATGGTAGCCGCTGGCCGGGTAGGCCATGGCGCGGAACAGCTCGAACGCCTTGGAGTTGGGCTGGTCGTCGGTACGCAGGCGGCGTTCTTCCTTGATCACCTCGATTTCGCGGCTGAATTCGTCAGCGGGCAGGCGCAGGCTGGCCAGGCGGTCGGCCTCCAGCTCCAGGGCCACCGGCAGGCGGTCGCGGGCCAGCACCTGGTAATAGGCGGTGTAGTCGTCGCTGGTGAAGGCGTTTTCTTCGGCGCCAATGTCACGCAGGATGCGCGAGGCCTCGCCGGGGCCGACCTTGGCGCTGCCCTTGAACATCATGTGTTCCAGCGCGTGGGACAGGCCGGTCTGGCCAGGGGTTTCGTAGCTGGAGCCAACCTTGTACCAGATCTGCGAGACCACCACCGGGGCGCGGTGGTCCTCGCGCACGACTACTTTCAGGCCGTTGTCGAGGATGAATTCGTGGGTGGGTTGCACATCGGCGGCGAAGGCCGCGAGCGGCAGGCAGAGCGTGCCGAGCAACAGGCCAGCGGCGCGGCGGGCTAGAGCATTCATACGGTGTTTAACCTGTTCGGCGGCCCGCTGGTTTAGCGTCGGCGGGCCAGGAGGTGCTAGGATACTGATCCGGTTGCCTGGCGACCATGCCTGTCGCCGTTCTGGCCCGCAGGACACTAAGACAAAACGTTGCGCATGAACCAGCCGGCTTCAAGATAGTCTGTTCTGCGTAGAGAGAATTCCCGATGCGCCATAGCTGGCCCATCGCTACCCTGAGATAGCCGTCTTCCATGTTTGGTTCCAACGACGACAAAAAAGCGCCAGCCGAGGCTGGTGAGAAGAAAGGCCTGTTCAGCTGGTTTCGCAAGAAGCCGCAGCAACCTGTGGCAACGGGCGTGCCCGCGAATGAACCCCCAGCCGTCGAGCAGCCTGCAGCCGCTCCGGTCGAAGGGGCTACCGCCGAAGCGCCACAGGCCCCTGAACCCGTTCAGGCCCCTGCGGCCCCACAGCTGACAGAACCGCAGCAGGTCGCCGCACCCGTCCAATCCCCGGTGGTCGAGGCCCCTGTCCCCGAACCGCTTGCTTCCCAACCGTTGCAGGCCCCTGAACCCGAGCCGGTCGCTTCCCAGCCGCTGGTGGCACCTGCACCGCGGCCGGTCGCGTCGATGCCCTTGCAGGCGGCCCCGATCGAGCCAGCCCCTGTCGAGGCGGCCCCGGTCGTCGAACCGGCCGCGCCGGTCAGCAACCTGGTGCTGCCGGTTGCTGAAGAGCCCGTGGCTCTGGTGCCGGATCTGGAGCCGAAAGCGCCGCCCGCCATCCCGGAACGCCCTGCACCAGAGCCTGCTGCCCCTGTGGCTGCAGCCCCGGTCGCCGTGCAGGCCGAGCAGGCCAAGCCCGGTTTCTTCGCCCGCCTCAAGCAGGGCCTGTCGAAGACCAGCGCCAGTATCGGCGAGGGCATGGCCAGCCTGTTCCTGGGCAAGAAGGTCATCGATGACGACCTGCTCGACGAAATCGAAACCCGCCTGCTGACCGCCGACGTTGGTGTGGAAGCCACTTCCACCATCGTCCAGAACCTGACCCAGAAGGTTGCCCGCAAGCAGCTGGCTGATGCCGATGCCCTGTACAAGTCGCTGCAGGAAGAACTGGCTGCGCTGCTGCGCCCGGTCGAGCAGCCGCTGGTGGTGCAGGCGCAGAACAAACCCTATGTGATTCTGGTGGTCGGTGTGAACGGCGCCGGCAAGACCACCACCATTGGCAAACTGGCCAAGAAGCTGCAGCTCGAAGGCAAGAAAGTGATGCTGGCTGCTGGCGACACCTTCCGTGCCGCTGCAGTCGAGCAGCTGCAGGTGTGGGGCGAGCGTAACCAGATCCCGGTAATCGCCCAGCACACCGGCGCCGACTCTGCTTCGGTGATCTTCGATGCCGTACAGGCCGCCAAGGCCCGTGGCGTCGACGTGCTGATCGCCGACACCGCTGGCCGCCTGCACACCAAAGACAACCTGATGGAAGAGCTGAAGAAAGTCCGCCGGGTCATCGGCAAGCTCGACGCCGAAGCGCCACACGAGGTGCTGCTGGTACTCGATGCCGGCACCGGCCAGAACGCCATCAGCCAGGCCAAGTACTTCAACCAGAGCGTCGAACTGACCGGCCTGGCCCTGACCAAGCTGGACGGCACTGCCAAGGGCGGGGTGATCTTCGCCCTGGCCAAGCAGTTCAAGCTGCCGATCCGCTTCATCGGTGTCGGTGAAGGCATCGACGACCTGCGTACCTTCGAAGCCGAGCCGTTCGTCAAGGCTCTGTTCGCCGAGCGAGACTGAACATGATCCGATTCGAACAGGTTGCCAAGCGCTATCCCAATGGTCATGTGGGTTTGCATGAGCTGAGTTTCCGGGCGCGCCGGGGCGAATTCCTGTTCGTCACCGGCCACTCGGGCGCGGGCAAGAGCACCTTGCTGCGCCTGCTGCTGGCCATGGAGCGCCCGACCAGCGGCAAGCTGATGCTGGCCGGGCAGGACCTGGGCCAGATCAGCAACTCGCAGATCCCGTTCCTGCGCCGGCAGATCGGCGTGGTGTTCCAGAACCACCAGCTGTTGTTCGACCGCACGGTGTTCAACAACATCGCCTTGCCGCTGCAGATTCTCGGCCTGTCCAAGGCCGAGGTCGCCAAGCGCGTGGACTCGGCGCTGGAGAGAGTGTCGCTGGCCGACAAGGGCGAGCTGTTCCCGGCCGACCTGTCCACCGGGCAGCAGCAACGGGTGGGCATCGCCCGCGCCATCGTTCACCAGCCAGCCCTGCTGCTGGCCGACGAACCCACCGGTAACCTCGACCCGCGCCTGGCCGCGGAGATCATGGGGGTGTTCGAGGACATCAACCGCCTGGGTACCACGGTATTGATCGCCAGCCACGACCTGGCACTGATTGCGCGCATGCGCCACCGCATGCTGACCTTGCAGCGCGGCCGCTTGATCGGCGATGGGGAGGCCGGGCAATGAGCACTACACGTACGCCGAAGGTTTCCGAGCGGGTTGCGCCGAAGCCGGCCGACCCGCAACCGGCGAAGAAAAAGCACGACGACGATGACGGCCCGGATTTCCGCACACTGCTGCATGCCTGGCTGGAAAGCCACCGTGCCAGCATGGCCGACAGCCTGCGCCGGCTGGGCAAGCAGCCGATCGGCAGCTTCTTCACCTGCCTGGTGATGGCGGTGGCGCTGAGCATGCCCATGGGCCTGTCATTGCTGCTGAAGAACGTCGAGAAGCTTGGCGGCTCGTGGCAGCGCGCCGCACAGATCTCGCTATACCTCAAGCTCGATGCCGGTAGCCGCGAAGGCGAGGCGCTGCGCGACGAGATCAAGGGCATGCCCGGTGTGGCCGACGCCCAGTATGTCAGCCGCGAGCAGGCGCTGGAGGAGTTCCAGCAACAGTCCGGCCTGGGCGAAGCTCTGCGTGAACTGCCTGACAACCCGCTGCCCGGCGTAGTGGTGGTGACCCCGACCGAAGTCGACAAGCCGGCCCTGGAAGCCTTGCGTCAGCGCCTGTCGGAGCTGCCGCGGGTGGAAGTGGCGCAACTCGACCTGGTATGGGTCGAGCGCCTTGCGGCCATCCTCAAACTGGGTGACCGCTTCGTCTTCGGCCTGGCCGTGATGCTGATTTCTGCCCTGCTGTTAGTAATCGGTAACACAATTCGTCTACATATTGAAAACCGCCGTACCGAGATCGAAGTGATCAAGCTGGTCGGTGGTACAGACGCCTACGTACGCCGGCCTTTCCTTTACATGGGCGCACTGTATGGCCTGGGTGCAGGGGTGATTGCCTGGGGTATCCTGGCGTTTGGCCTGAACTGGCTGAACGAGGCGGTGGTAGGGCTTTCCGGGCTGTACGGCAGCGACTTCGCCCTAGGTGGGGTGCCGGCGTCCGATGGTCTGTCGCTCTTGATCGGAGCGGTGCTGTTGGGGTATATCGGTGCATGGATCGCAGTGGCCCGCCATCTGAACGAGCTGGCGCCGCGATAGTTTTTACGTGCCAGCATTGACAAATTATTCACCATGGAACTTGTACCGTCGTTCCAGGTCAATGTTGGCAGCGCCCACAAGGCGCGAGTTCTGTAAGTCGGAGGTTCTTGAATGACCACATCGTTGCAACCTGCCTATGCCCTGGTACCTGGTGCAAACCTGGAAGCCTACGTGCACACGGTCAACAGCATCCCGCTGCTGACTGTCGAGCAGGAGCGTGATCTGGGCGAGCGTCTCTATTATGAGCAGGATGTCGAGGCCGCTCGTCAAATGGTGATGGCCCACCTGCGTTTCGTCGTACATATCGCCCGTAGCTATGCCGGCTACGGGCTGGCCCAGGCCGACCTGATCCAGGAAGGCAACGTCGGCCTGATGAAAGCCGTCAAGCGCTTCAACCCGGAAATGGGCGTGCGCCTGGTGTCGTTCGCCGTGCACTGGATCAAGGCAGAGATCCACGAGTTCATCCTGCGCAACTGGCGCATCGTCAAGGTGGCCACCACCAAGGCCCAGCGCAAGCTGTTCTTCAACCTGCGCAGCCAGAAGAAGCGTCTGGCCTGGCTGAACAACGACGAAGTGCACCGCGTGGCGGAAAGCCTGGGCGTGGAGCCACGTGAAGTGCGCGAGATGGAAAGCCGCCTCAGCGGCCAGGACATGGCGTTCGACCCGGCAGCGGAAGCTGACGACGACAGTGCCTTCCAGTCGCCTGCGCATTACCTGGAAGACCACCGTTACGACCCGGCGGTGCAGCTGGAGGATGCCGACTGGAGCGACAACTCTACCAGCAACTTGCACGAAGCATTGCAAGGGCTGGACGAGCGTAGCCGCGACATTCTCTACCAGCGCTGGTTGGCGGAAGAGAAGGCCACGTTGCATGAGCTGGCGGACAAGTACAGCGTTTCGGCTGAGCGGATTCGCCAGCTGGAAAAGAATGCGATGAACAAGGTCAAGGCGCTGATCGCGGCCTGATCGAGCCCTGGCTGCAAGGAAAAGCCGCTGGCCCGCATAGGGTTAGCGGCTTTTTTTTGTGCAAGATTTACCGGCCTCTTCGCGGGCGCGCCCGCTCCCACAGGTACTGCACAGGCCTCAGGGGTAATGCTGGCCCTGTGGGAGCGGGCGTGCCCGCGAAGAGGCCCTCAAGGCTTGCGCGAAGTGTCGAGCTGCATCAGGTAGCTGGGCCCACCCAACTGGCTCATCTGCCGGCGTATCCAGCCGGCCCGGCTGGCCACATAGGTGCTCGGCCGGCTGGCGCTCCACTTGATCGGGCTCGGCAGCACCGCTGCGAGCTGCGCCGCCTGCTGGCGGCTAAGCCGGCTGGCATCGACGCCAAAGTGGTAGCGCGCTGCCGCCTGGGCGCCAAACACACCTTTGCCCCATTCGGCACTGTTCAGGTAGACCTCGAGAATCCGCTCCTTCGACCACAACAGCTCGATCAACGCGGTGAACCAGGCCTCCAGGCCTTTGCGGAACCAGCTGCGCCCGGACCACAGGAACAGGTTCTTGGCCACCTGCTGGGTCAGGGTGCTGGCACCGCGAATGCTGCCGCCGCGCTCGTTGTAGGCCAGCGCTGCCTGGATGGCCGGGATGTCGAAGCCCCAGTGGTTGGCGAACTTCTGGTCCTCGCCGGCAATGACCGCGACCTTGAGGTCGTCGGAGATGTTCTCCCACGGCTCCCAGTCGCGCTGCAGGTCGATCGGCTCGCCATTCACCCAGGACTGCACCTTACGCTCCACCATCAACGCCGTACCGGGTGGTGGGATCCAGCGGAACACCAGTACCAGCACGATGCTGCCGGCAGCGAACCAGAGCAGGGCGCGAGAGAGGCGGCGGAGAAGGGTTGGCAGCATGGCGATGGCTTGGCCGTACGGGTGGAAGGGGCCATTATACAGACCCGATCCAAGGAGTCGTCCCATGCTTCGCAGCTTCCTGATGCTTGCCGCCTTTTTCGGCTTCACCGGTGTCGCCCTGGGCGCTTTCGCCGCCCACGGCCTGAAAAGCCGGCTGACGGCCGACTACCTGGCGATCTTCCAGACTGGTGTGACCTACCAGTTGGTACATACCCTGGCCATCTTCGCTGTCGCCGTGCTTTCGGTGCACCTGCCAGGGCGCCTGGTCGGCTGGGCTGGCGGCCTGTTTGCCCTGGGGATAGTGCTGTTCTCCGGTAGCCTGTACCTGCTGACCCTCAGCGGCCTGGGCAAGCTCGGCATCATCACCCCGCTTGGTGGCCTGTGCTTCCTGGCCGGCTGGCTGTGCCTGGGCCTGGCAGCCTGGCGGCTCGGTTGACCGAGTGGTCCACAATCGCGACTAATGGCGTGCAGCGCCCTTGGGTTGCAGGGCGGTTCAGCGCTAGAATGCGGGCCCCCAAAGAACAATGGTGGCCGTGCGCATGCGCATTCAACTGAACGGTGAACCTTACGAATTGCCCGCTGGCGAAAGCGTCGCGGCCCTGCTGGCCCGCCTGGAGCTGACCGGGCGCCGCGTCGCGGTGGAACTGAACCTGGATATCGTGCCGCGTAGCCAGCACGACAGCACGCTGTTGAACGACGGCGATCAGGTCGAAGTGGTCCACGCCATCGGTGGCGGCTGATTCTGGCCGGCGATTCACCTGCAAGCCCAGCAACCTTTTCCCGAGGAACAACCATGAGCAACGTTCGTAGCGACAAGCCCTTCACCCTGGCCGGGCGTACTTTCCAGTCGCGCCTGCTGGTCGGTACCGGCAAGTACCGTGACATGGAAGAAACCCGCCTGGCCATCGAAGCCTCGGGTGCCGAGATCGTCACCGTAGCCGTGCGCCGCACCAACATTGGCCAGAACCCGGGCGAGCCGAACCTGCTCGATGTGCTGCCTCCGGACCGCTATACCATCCTGCCGAACACTGCTGGCTGCTATGACGCGGTCGAAGCCGTGCGCACCTGCCGCCTGGCCCGCGAACTGCTGGATGGCCACAACCTGGTCAAGCTGGAAGTACTGGCCGACCAGAAAACCCTGTTCCCCAATGTGATCGAAACCCTCAAGGCCGCCGAAGTGTTGGTCAAAGACGGTTTCGATGTGATGGTCTACACCAGCGATGATCCGATCATCGCCCGCCAGTTGGCCGAAGCCGGTTGCATTGCGGTCATGCCGCTGGCTGGCCTGATCGGTACCGGCCTGGGTATCTGCAACCCCTACAACCTGCAGATCATCCTGGAAGAGTCCAAGGTGCCGGTGCTGGTGGATGCTGGTGTGGGTACTGCGTCCGACGCCACCATCGCCATGGAAATGGGCTGCGAAGCTGTGCTGATGAACTCGGCCATCGCCCACGCCCAGCAGCCGGTGCTGATGGCCGAGGCCATGAAGCACGCCATCGTCGCCGGTCGCATGGCCTACCTGGCCGGCCGTATGCCGAAGAAACTCTATGCCAGCGCCTCTTCGCCGCTGGATGGTCTGATCAAGTAAGAGCCCCTGATGACTGAATCGCACGATACGCCGATCACCCCCGACGGCGAAGCCCGCCCGCACCGCCGCATCAAGAGTTTCGTGATGCGCGCCGGGCGCATGACCGAAGGCCAGCAACGTGGCCTGGAGCAGGGCGGCCCGCTGTACATCCTGCCGCTGGCCGACAGCCCGGTGGACTACGACCAGGTGTTCGGCCGCTCGGCGCCGCGCACCCTGGAGATCGGCTTCGGCATGGGCCATTCCCTGCTGGAAATGGCTGCTGCCGCGCCTGAACAGGACTTCATTGGTGTGGAAGTACACCGCCCGGGTGTTGGTGCGCTGCTCAACGGCGTGCTGACCCAGGGCCTGAAAAACCTGCGGGTATATGACTGCGATGCCATCGAAGTGCTGAACCGCTGCGTGGCGGACAACAGCCTCGACCGCCTGATGCTGTTCTTCCCCGACCCATGGCACAAGGCGCGCCACCACAAGCGCCGCATCGTCCAGCTGGAGTTCGCCGAACTGGTACGGCGCAAGCTCAAGCCCGGTGGCGTGTTCCACATGGCCACCGACTGGGAACCGTATGCGGAGTACATGCTGGAAGTGATGAGCGCTGCCCCGGGCTATCGCAACCGTGCGGCCGACGGTACTTACGTGCCACGGCCGGAAGAACGCCCGATCACCAAGTTCGAGCGCCGCGGCGAGCGGCTGGGGCATGGGGTTTGGGATTTGAAGTTCGAGAAGGTGGATTGACCGGCTGATACGGCCTTTCGATTTGCCGATGCCTGCAGAAATGCAGGCGAAAAAAAACCGCCTTTGAAAGGGCGGTTTTTTATGTGAGCAACAGGACTGAGTATCCTTCGCTCTGAGGTTTCACAGAAAACCCTCACACAGTTGGCTGATCATAGGCAGCGTAGCGGGGGAACGTCAATGCTCAGAAATATCCGGCATCACGTGTGTCGGAGCGGTTAACAGTCTTGGGTGAGCATTCCAAGTATCATCGCGCTGCTCCTGTGTGGATGAAATCAGTGATGGGCCGGGTAGGAGAAGAATTCTGCTTTCCGGCCCCTTCGACACGGCCTGAGAACCGTGCCGGTGCACCTCTCGAAGGGCCATTGACCTGGCCACTTCACAGAAGACTCTCACACAGTTTTTGAAGGCATCGAAGTACCGGTTAGATGCTGGAAGATTGGCCCGCCAACACGGAGGCCAAGGCATATGAAGCGTTTGCTTGATGCGCTGAGCCGCGTTTGGACGTTCATCCGGATCTTGACTGTGCTCAAGACCGTTCGGGACTTCATGCGCGATCACTTCGATGATGCCCAGTAAGGGCTAGTCAGGTGGTAGGGCTGCCCTGGTTCTCCGGGGCAGCTTTTACAACCCATCTCTGTACTCGCCAGATTACGCGGTCATTGTAGGAGCGGCCTTGTGTCGCGATGGCCCGCGTAGCGGCCCCAGGATGTCAGCGGTGAGGCAGCAATTGCTGGGGCCGCTTTGCGGCCCATCGCGACTCAAGGCCGCTCCTGCAAGGTTCAGTGCAAGGCCGTGGCTCAGCCCCGTCGATCCGCCACCACCCCGATCAGCACCAGTACCACCAGCAGCACCGGCGCCAGCGCGTAGTTGTTGAACTGGCTCAGCCCTTTCACCACCCAAGGCGTGGCATAGATCAGCGCCGCACCGCTGCCGATCATCACCAGCAAGGCCATGAACGGTACGCGCAGGGCGCCCGCCAGGCCGCCCAGGCGCTGTTCCACCCAGCCCTTGATATCGGTGCCGAACAGCACCAGCAGGCAGCCTACCAAGGCCAGTGAAATCTCCGACAGGTTGCTGCGGCTCCAGCGAGAAACCGTCGCGAGCAGATCAAGTACCAGATCCATGGGTCATCCTTAGGTCAAGAAATACTGCAGCAGGTCATTGAGGAACAACTGGCCCCTCGGCGTGGCCACCAGCCGATCCGGTTCGACCTGCAAAAGGCCCTTTTGTTCGGCAGCGCGGCGTGCCTCGCGCAGTTGTGCCAGCGGCAAACCGGTGCGTTGGGTGAACAGTTCGGCTTCCACCCCATCGGTCAGGCGCAGGGCGTTCATCAGGAACTCGAACGGCAGCTCGTCGACTGGCAGTAGCTTTTCGCCGGCCTTGAACGGCTTGGCCAGGTTCAGGTAGTCCTTGGGCAGGCGGGTCTTCCAGGTGCGCAGGATGCGCCCGTCGGCGAAGGTCAGCTTGCCGTGGGCACCAGCGCCGATGCCGATGAAGTCGCCAAAGCGCCAGTAGTTGAGGTTGTGCCGGGCAGCGCGCCCCGCTTGGGCATAGGCCGAGACTTCGTACTGGCGGAAGCCGTGTTCGGCCATCAGTGCCTGGCCGGCCTCCTGGATATCCCAGAGGATGTCGTCCTCGGGCAGCTCGGGCGGCTGGTTCCAGAACACCGTGTTCGGCTCCACGGTCAGCTGGTACCACGACAGGTGCGTTGGCCCCAGGTCGATGGCCTGGCGCAGGTCGCCCAGCGCGTCGTCGAGCGACTGGTCGGGCAGGCCGTGCATCAGGTCCATGTTGAAGTTGTCGAAGCCGGCGGCGCGCGCCATGCCGGCGGCGCGGACCGCTTCATCGCCATTGTGGATACGCCCCAGCGCCTGCAGTTTGGCTGGCTGGAAGCTCTGCACACCGATGGACAGACGATTGATACCGGTTTGCCGGTAGGCCTTGAACTTGTCCTGCTCGAACGTGCCCGGGTTGGCCTCCAGGGTGATTTCGATGTCCGGTGCAAACGGGATACGTTGTTCCACGCCACGCAGCAGCCAGCCAAGGGCGTCGGCACTGAACAGGCTGGGGGTACCGCCGCCGAAGAAGATTGAGCTGATCGGCCGGCCTTGCACGGCAGCCAGCTCCTGGTCGAGGTCGGTCAGCAGGGCGGCGACGTAGGCATCTTCCGGCAGTTCAGGCCCGGCAGCGTGGGAGTTGAAGTCGCAGTAAGGGCATTTGCGTACGCACCACGGGATGTGGATGTACAGCGCCAGCGGCGGCAGGCTGGTGAAGCCCGCCGCGCCGGGGTTGGACAGCGTTTCGATCATGCCAGGCCCAGACGTTGGCGCAGCAGGGCCATGGCGCGGGCGCGGTGGCTGAGCTGGTTCTTGTCCACAGGGGCCAGGTCGGCGCTGGAGCAGCTGCGCTCCGGTACCCAGAACAGCGGGTCGTAGCCAAAGCCGTGCTCGCCACTGGCCTCGAACATGATGCGCCCGTGCCACAGGCCTTCGCACAGGATCGGCAGCGGGTCGTCAGCATGGCGCACCAGTGCCAGGACGCAGACGAACTGTGCGCCGCGCTCGGCTTCAGGCACGTCTTTCAGTGCTTCGAGCAGCTTGGCATTGTTCGCCGCATCACCCTTGCCGTCTGCATAGCGCGCCGAGTAGATGCCCGGCGCGCCGCCGAGGAAGTCCACCGCCAGGCCCGAGTCGTCGGCCAGGGCCGGCAGGCCGGAAATGCGTGCGGCGTTGCGCGCCTTGAGGATGGCGTTCTCGACGAACGACAGGCCGGTTTCTTCCGGCTCGACCTGGCTGAACTCACCGATCGAGCGCAGTTGCACGGACGCGCCGAGCATGGCCTGGAGTTCCTTGAGTTTGCCGGCGTTGTGGCTGGCCAATACGAGTTGCTGGAAATTCATCATTCGCCTGGGAACACTTCCTGGTTGAAACTGAGGGAGTTGCTGATGCCGCCGGTTTCGATATTCAGGTCGAAGGTGACGGTTTCTGGCTGGTCGATCTTGAACTGGGCAATGTAGTACACCGCGCCCTGTTCGGTGATCTGCTTGAACGACAGCGGGCTGCTGCGCCCGGTCAAGTCCTTGACCGTGCCGCTGACCACCGCCATGGCGGGCTTGTTGGCCTTGAGCACGGCGATGTTGAGTACGCCCTGGTTCTTGCTGCGTACCAGGCCGGTGGCTGCGGCCACCTCCGGTGTAAGCATGCTCGAGGTGAACGCGCTGTAGTGCACCGTCACGTCGCCAAACACTTCCTTGCGCTCGGGGCGGGCAGCATCGGCAGCCAGTACCGGCAGGGCCAGGCACAGGCTGATCAGGAACAGGGCTAGGCGACGCATGGGGTGATTCCTCCGGTGGGCGTCAGACCGCGAGCTGATGTTCTTGCAGGCCCGGGCTGCTGACACGATAGATGCCGATCTCACCTAGAAGATTAGGCCAAAGCCGGCCAGCCCACCCGTTGCGGTGCAAGTGGTCGACTGCCAGGCGGTCTAGCACCTTGGCGCGGCGCTCGTGGCACAGCTCTTCGAAGTCGGCAAAGGTGCAGAAGTGGATGTTTGGCGTGTTGTACCAGGTGTACGGCATGAAGTCCGAAACCGGCATGCGGCCTTTGGTCGCCAGGTACCAGCGGCAACGCCAGTGGCCGAAGTTGGGGAAGGTGATGATGCACTGGCGGCCCACGCGCAGCATCTCGTCCAGAATGCGGTCGGGGTACTCCACGGCCTGCAGGGCCTGGGTCATGATCACCACGTCGAAACTGTTGCTGGCGAAGTTGCCCAGGCCCTTGTCCAGGTCCTGCTCGATGACGTTGACGCCCTTGGCCACACAGGCCGCGATGTTGTCGGCGTCGATCTCCAGGCCATAGCCGGTGACCTGCTTGCGGTCGCGCAGCGAGGCCAGCAGTTCGCCGCTGCCGCAGCCCAGGTCGAGTACCCGGCTGCCGGCGGGGATCCAGTCGTGGATGATTTCCAGATCGGCTCTCATGCTGTCCTCAGATGGCAATGCGGTTCATGTAGTTCGAGAAACCCTGCATGTAGCGAGGCGTGGGGATCAGGAAGGCATCGTGCCCGTAAGGCGAGTCGATCTCCAGGTAGCAGACATTCTTGCGCGCGGCCATCAGGGCGTCGACGATCTCGCGCGAACGGGCCGGGGAGAAGCGCCAGTCGGTGGTGAACGACATGATGCAGTAATCCGCCTTGACGTGGGCCAGGGTGGCTGCCAGGTCGCCGCCCTGGGCGGCGGCGGGGTCGAAGTAGTCCAGCGCCTTGGTCATCAACAGGTAGGTGTTGGCGTCGAAGCGCCCGGAAAACTCCTCGCCCTGGTAGCGCAGGTAGCTCTCGACCTGGAATTCGACGCTGTGGAAGTCGTAGTTGAGCTTGTCGCTCTTCAGCTCGCGGCCGAATTTTTCACCCATCGAGTCATCCGACAGGTAGGTGATGTGGCCGACCATGCGCGCCAGCATCAGGCCACGCTTGGGGATCACGCCCTGGTCCTGGAACGAACCGCCGTGGAATTCGGGGTCGGTGAGGATGGCCTGGCGTGCCACTTCATTGAAAGCGATGTTCTGTGCCGACAGCTTGGGCGCCGAGGCGATGTCGACGCAATGGCGCACGCGCTCGGGGTAGCTGATGGTCCACTGCAGCGCCTGCATGCCACCCAGGCTGCCACCGACCACGGCGGCCCACTGCTGGATGCCCAGGCGCTCGGCCAGGCGCACCTGGCTGTGCACCCAGTCTTCCACGGTCAGCACCGGGAAGTCGGCGCCGTAGGGCTTGCCGGTGGCCGGGTTGATGCTGCTGGGGCCGGTGCTGCCGTTGCAGCCGCCCAGGTTGTTCAGGCTGACCACGAAGAAGCGGTTGGTGTCGATCGGCTTGCCAGGGCCGATACAACTGTCCCACCAGCCCGGCTTGCGGTCGGTGGCGGCATGGTAGCCAGCGGCATGGTGGTGGCCGGAGAGGGCATGGCAGATCAGCACGGCGTTGCTCGCGCTGGCGTTCAGGGTGCCATAGGTCTCGTAGACCAGTTCGTAACTGGCCAGGGAGCGGCCGCAGGCCAGGGCCAGCGGTTCATCGAACCGGGCGGTTTGCGGTACTACCAGACCGACGGAATCTTCGGGAAAGACAGTGGACATCGACCCTGCTCACGCTTGACGGAGGCGTAAGTCTAAAGAGCGCTACCCCCAGCGGCAAGCAGAGGCTTGTCGCTGGAAGCAACCAGAGTCAGGTGGGGCTCAGATCATCCGCCACAGCTCTTGTGGCATGCCGGCGTAGGCGGCCAGAGGCGGCATGACGAACGACTGGATTACCTGGATCGCGAGGAAGGCGAAGATCGGCGAGATGTCCATGCCACCCAGGTTGGGCACGATGCGGCGGAACGGTGCCAGCACCGGTTCACTGATCTGGTAGGCCAGCTCAGCCGCCGGGTTGTGGCTGTTGGGAGCAACCCAGGACACGATCACCATGACGATCATCGCGACCCAGAAAATCTTCAGGAACAGCGAGGTGATACCGATGATGGCCCACATCAGCAGGTGCAGGATGTCACCGAAGGTCCCGTAGGTGACCATCAGCACGAAAGCCATCAGCAGCGCCTGGATGACCACCGACAACAGCAGCGACGAGGTATCCAGCCCACCAACGCTGGGGATGACTCGGCGAATCGGCTTGAGCAGCGGCTGTGTGGCGCGCACGGCGAACTGGCACAGCGGGTTGTAGAAGTTGGCCTTGACCAGCTGCAGGACAAAGCGCAGCAGGACGATCACCAGGTACAGGCTGACCAGGGTTTGCACCACGAAGATCGCGGCGCCGGACAGTGCATTCATCTGAAGCTCCTTATTTGCCCAGTTGTTCGGCCAGCTCGGCGGAACGTGTAGCCGCAGCCTGCAGCGCCTGTTCGACGATGGCTTCGAAGCCGCTGGCCTGGAACGACTTGATCGCCGCTTCGGTAGTGCCTGCAGGCGAGGTGACTCGGCGGCGCAGTTCGGCAGCGTCGACATCGCTGGCAACCGCCATGCGTGCGGCGCCCAAGGCTGTCTGCAGGGTCAGGCGGGAGGCAGTTTCACGTGGCAGGCCAAGCTTTTCGCCTGCCGCGGTCATGGCTTCGATCAGCAGGAAGAAGTACGCCGGGCCGCTGCCGGAGACTGCCGTCACGGCGTCCAGTTGCTGCTCCTGCTCGAGCCACAGGGCGGTGCCCACGGCCGACAACAGTTGCTCGGCCTGCTGGCGTTGTTCGCTGGATACTTCCGCGGTGGCGTACAGGCCGCTGACGCCCTGGCGCAGCAGTGCCGGGGTGTTGGGCATGCAGCGCACGACAGGGCGAGCGCCGACCCAGCTTTGCAGGCTGGCGCAGGTGATGCCGGCGGCAATGGAAACGATCAGCTGGCCTTCCTGCAGGTTCGGTTGCAGGGCCTGGCATACGGCTTTCATGACCTGCGGCTTGACCGCCAGCACGATGACGTCGGCGCCATCGATGGCCTGGGCGTTGTTCTCGAAGGTTTCGATGCCGTGCTCGGCCTGGATGCGGCTGCGGGTCTCGGCGCCCGGGTCGCTGGCGCGGATCTGCGAGGCGTCCAGGCCCTGGGCACGCAGACCACCGATCAGGCTGGCGGCCATGTTGCCGGCGCCGATAAAGGCAATACGAGTCTTGCTCATGTCAGGTCCTTGTAGGAAAGAGTGAGTAAAGCATGGAATCAGGGCTGCCCGTAATCGCGGGCACCGAACAGGGCGGTACCGATACGCACCCAGGTCGCACCCTGTGCAATGGCCGCTTCCAGATCGTGGCTCATGCCCATGGACAGGGTGTCCAGACCAAGGCCAAGGCCTTCCTGCAACTGGCGCAGGGTGGCGAAGGCGGCTTCCTGGGCGGCGCGGTCATCAGTGGGTTCGGGAATGGCCATCAGCCCGCGCAGGCGCAGGTTGGGCAGTGCGGCTACCGCTTTGGCCAGGGCCGGCAGGTCGGCAGGGGTGCAGCCGGATTTGCTGTCTTCGCCGCTGACGTTCACCTGCAGGCAGATGTTCAGTGGTGGCAGACCGGCCGGGCGCTGCTCCGAGAGGCGTTGGGCGATTTTCAGGCGGTCCACGGAATGTACCCAGTCGAAATGCTCGGCGATGGCTTTGGTCTTGTTCGACTGGATGGGGCCGATGAAGTGCCAGATCAAGGGCAGGTCGCCGAGTGCCTGCTGCTTTGTCAGCGCTTCCTGTAGGTAGTTTTCCCCGAAATCGCATACGCCGGCGGCGTGGATTTCGCGGATGGCGCTGGCTGGCTTGGTCTTGCTCACGGCCAGCAACTGGACGCTGGCCGGATCACGCCCGGCAGCCTGGGCAGCGCTGGCGATACGGGCGGAAATAGCGGAAAGGTTGTCTGCTAGGGTGGACATGGACTGATGCCGGCGGCTGGAGGGTTTGCGGCATTCTACCTACTTGAAGGCCTTTGGGGAGTCTCATGGATGTGACCGACCTGTTGGCCCGGGCCGTGGATGCGGGGGCTTCCGACCTGCACCTGGCGGCGGGCCAGTTACCGATGTTGCGCCTGGATGGCGAGCTGCAGCGCATGGCCCTGCCGACCTTGGGCCCGGTCGCCTTGATCGAGGGCATGGCACCCATGCTGGATGAAGACCAGCGCCGACAGTGGGCCCAGGGTGATGAGCTGGACCTGGCGCTGGAATTGCCGGCGCTAGGGCGCTTTCGGCTGAATCTGTTTCGCCAGTTGCACGGCCCTGCGGCCACCTTTCGCCTGATCCCGGGGCATATCGCCACGCTCGATGAACTCGACCTGGGCGATGTGTTTCAAGCTGTTGCGCAGTGCCGAGATGGCTTGATCCTCGTCGGTGGGCCGACCGGCAGTGGCAAGTCCAGCACCTTGGCGACACTGCTCGACCAGCTGAACCGCGATCGTGCTCTGCATATCATCACCCTTGAGGACCCTGTCGAAGTTATCCACAGCAGCCAGCGCAGCCTGGTCAACCAGCGTGAGGTCGGCCGCCATTGCGGTGGGTTCGCCCAGGGGCTGCGCAGTGCCCTGCGCCAAGACCCGGATGTGATCATGATCGGTGAGCTGCGCGACCTGGAAACCATTCGCCTGGCCTTGCGTGCGGCTGAGACCGGGCACCTGGTACTGGCGACAGTGCATACCCGTTCGGCGGTGAGCAGTGTTGACCGGTTGGTGGAGGTGTTCGCTGCCGAAGAGAAGCCGTTGGTGCGGGCGATGCTGGCCGAGTCGTTGCGCCTGGTGGTAGCGCAGATGCTGGTCAGGCGCGCGGGCGGAGGGCGGGTTGCTGCGCGGGAAGTGCTGGTGGTGACGCCAGCGGTGCGTAACCTGGTTCGGGAAGGGCGGATGGCGCAGTTGTGTTCGGTGATGCAGGCGGGTGGTGCGGACGGGATGCGGACGATGGAAGGGGCGATGCGGGGGTTGAAGGAGAGGGGGCTGATCAGCGATCTATAGTGCCTGTGCTGGCCCTTTCGCGGGTAAACCCGCTCCCACATGGATAACACAGCCTTCGAATGCTGTGGTGTACCTGTGGGAGCGGGTTTACCCGCGAAGAGGCCCGGACAGGAGAGCGCCGATCAGATCAGCGCTTGGCCAGGCTCAGTTGCTGCTGTTCTTTCGGCAGCACTCGCTTGGCCACCACGTAATGCTTCTGCCAGTAAGGCTTGCTCAGGGTGTCGATGCTTACCCGCTTGCCACGGCGTGGAGCATGGATGAAGCGGTCGTTGCCCAGGTAGATGGCAACGTGGTTCACCCGACGGCTCTTGATGTTGAAGAAGATCAGGTCACCTGGCTTCAGGTCACCCTTGGCTACCTTGACGCCGTGGCCCTGGGCCATGGCATTGGAGGTGCGCGGCAGGTCGACGTCGGCGACGTCGTTGAAGGCGTATTTGACCAGCCCGCTGCAGTCGAAGCCTTTCTTCGGGCTGCTGCCGCCCCAGACATAAGGGGTGCCGAGCACATTCACCGCACGGCTGAGCACATCGCTGCTCTGCTTCGGCGACATTGCCGCGACTGGCACACCGGGCACGCCGCGGCTGTTGGCGGCATTGCTTGGACGGGTGCGCATTGCGGTCTGCTTGACCGGTGCATGTTTTACCGAGGCATTGGTGGTGTAGCCGGTAAAACCATTGGGAAGACGTTGCTCACGATTGGTGGCGTGGGCGGCCAGGGGCAATAATAGGCAGAGGGTCAGCCATGTCTTGAGTAAAGGCGGCATAGATGAAGCTCTTATGAATAGTTATGTGTTGGGCGCGCAACTTTATAACAGCTTTTTGATCAATCTTTGATCCGTTGGTCGATTGTCCAGGTGCCGTACGTCGGCCTGCGACGAGAAAGTCACATTTTTTCTTAGAAAATTTTCGGATAACCCACGGGGGCTATGAATGAACAGTTATCAACAGGGGGCGCCGTTTCACGACACCCACAGCAAGACCATTGGCTACCTGCTATGGATTTTCGGCTTTACCGGGTCGCATCGTTTCTATTACGGCAAGCCCGTAACCGGCACTATCTGGTTCTTCACCCTGGGCCTGCTGGGCATCGGCTGGTTGATCGACCTGTTCCTGATCCCGTCCATGGACCGTGAAGCCGACCTCCGGTTCCAGTCCGGGCGCATTGACTACAACATCGCCTGGATCCTGCTGACCTTCCTCGGGGTGTTTGGTCTGCACCGGCTGTATCAGGGCAAGTGGATCACCGCGATCATCTACTTCTTTACCGGCGGGCTGTTTCTGGTGGGGGTGCTGTACGACTTCTGGACGCTGAACAGCCAGGTTTCCGAGCGGAATGCGGGGCGGGGTTGAGGACACAGGGGGCGCAAAGCGCCCCCGAATTCCAGGTTACTGACGGGTCTGCCGCTGTTGCAGCAGCAGGTTGCTGAAGCCTGCCCCGGCCAGTTGCTTCTGCGCCCCGGTCAGCTGCTCGCGGTTGCTGAACGGCCCCACCAGCACGCGGTACCAGGTTTCGTCCTTGACCGTGCCCGACTCTACCTTTACCGACTGCCCCAGCAGGATGATCTGCGCGCGCACCTTGTCAGCATCGGCCTGCTTGCGGAACGAGCCGGCCTGCAGGAAGAACTGGGTGGTCGCCGCCGGCTTGATGACTGGCGGTGCCGGTGGCGGTGTCTGGCCCATCAATGCTGCCTGGGCTCGCGCCGTGTCGATCTTTGCCGCTTCGGCTGGCGTCACCGGGGTCACCGGCTGGGCCGGGACGGGTGGCGTCTTCTCTGGTACGGCCTCCGGCGGTACGATCACCTCGGACTCCGGCAGCAGCGTGTAGAAGTCGTACTTCGGCTTCACCGGCTGCTGCGGAGTGGGCTGCGCCGACTTGCCGGCTTCGGCCACCTTGTCCGCTTTCTGCTGCTCCGGCTTGGTGCGCTTGATGTCTTCGCCACCAGGCTCGAGCTTCATCAGGAACACGATGAACGCGCCTACGGTCAGGCCGACCGCCAGCCATACCCAACCGGGAATCGGCTGCTTGGCCGGCGCCGTCTGGCGGCTGGCGCCGCGTTTGGGTGCAGGTTTTTTCTTGGCAGCCAACTTACATGCGCTCCAGGGTTTCCAGGCCGAGCAGTTCCAGACCTTGCTTGAGGGTGCGGCCGGTCAGGGCCGCCAGGCGCAGGCGGCTCTGCTGCTGCTGCGGGGTTTCGGCGGCAAGAATCGGGCAGTTCTCGTAGAAGCTGGAGAACAGGCCGGCCAGGTCGTACAGGTAGCTGCACAGCACGTGCGGCGTACCCTTGTCGGCGACGTTGTTGAGGATTTCGCCAAACTGCGCCAGGCGCGCGGCCAGGTCCTGCTCGTGGGCAGCCTGCAGCACAATGTTGCCATCGACTTCATCGAAGCCTTTGCCCAGTTTGCGGAATACGCCGGCCACGCGGGTGTAGGCGTACAGCAGGTAAGGCGCGGTGTTGCCTTCGAAGTTGAGCATCAGCTCGAAGTTGAAGCTGTAGTCGCTGGTGCGGTGCTTGGACAGGTCGGCGTACTTCACAGCGCCGATGCCAACCACTTCACCGATGTGGCGCAGTTCTTCGTCGGCCAGGCTCGGGTTCTTTTCCTTGACCAGCGCGTAGGCGCGTTCCTTGGCCTCGGTGAGCAGGTCGATCAGCTTCACGGTACCGCCGTCACGGGTCTTGAACGGGCGGCCGTCGGCACCGTTCATGGTGCCGAAGCCCATGTGCTCCATCTGCATCGGGTGGCCCACGAAGCCTGCGCGGCGTGCAACTTCGAACACCTGGTTGAAGTGCAGGGCCTGGCGCTGGTCGACGAAGTACAGGGCGCGGTCCGCCTTGAGGACGTTGCTGCGGTAGCGCACGGCGGCCAGGTCGGTGGTGGCGTACAGGTAGCCGCCGTCGGCCTTCTGCACGATCACCGGCAGTGGCTCGCCTTCGCTGTTCTTGAACTCGTCGAGGAACACGCACTGGGCGCCCTGGTCTTCGACCAGCAGCCCCTTGGCCTTGAGGTCGGCGACCACGTTGGCCAGGTCGTCGTTGTAGGCGCTTTCACCCATCACGTCGGCCATGGTCAGCTTGACGTTCAGCAGCTCGTAGGTCTTCTGGCAGTGCGACAGCGAAATGTCCTTGAAGCGCGTCCACAGGGCCATGCAGTCCGGGTCGCCGGCCTGCAGCTTGACCACCAGGCCACGGGCACGGGTGGCGAACTCTTCGGATTCGTCGAAGCGCTTCTTGGCGGCGCGGTAGAAGTTTTCCAGGTCCGACAGCTCGTCGCTGGTGATCGGGTTTTCTTCCAGGTAGGCCAGCAGCATGCCGAACTGGGTGCCCCAGTCGCCCACGTGGTTCTGGCGGATCACGTCATCGCCGAGGAACTCCAGCACGCGCGCCACGCTGTCACCGATGATGGTCGAACGCAGGTGGCCGACGTGCATCTCCTTGGCCAGGTTGGGTGCCGACATGTCGATCACAACCTTTTGCGCAGGGCCGGCCTTGCGCGCGCCCAGGTGGGCGTCGGCCAGTGCGGCATCCAGGCGGTTGGCCAGGGCGTCGGTGTTCTGGAAGAAGTTGAGGAAGCCGGGGCCGGCGATTTCGACCTTGCTGATGTCGGCGCTGGCCGGCAGGGCATTGATCAGTTTCTCGGCCAGGTCGCGCGGCTTCATGCCGGCCGGCTTGGCCAGCATCATGGCGATGTTGCTGGCGAAGTCGCCGTGGGTCTTGTCCCGGGCGTTTTCCACCTGGATCGCCGGCGACAGCCCTTCAGGCAGCACACCGTCGGTGACGAGTTGGGTGAGGGCTTGCTGGATCAGCTGGCGAATGGTGTCTTTCATGGGGATCTCTTTTCGACCGCAAGCGCGGTGGAGCGCTTGGATGCGCAGGTGGAAAAACTGGGCATTATCCGTGGCTGGGGGCGGGTTGCCAACCTTTGGGGCTGCAAAGCAGCCCGCAGGATCAATAAAGGTCTACCGGGTCGACATCCAGCGACCACCGCACCTGGCGCCCGCTCGGCATCTGCTCCAACACTAGCAACCAGGCGCTGATCAGTCGATGCAAAGGCGCCCGCGTATTGGCCTGTATCAACAGTTGTGCGCGGAAGCGCCCGGCGCGGCGCTCCATCGGTGCTGGCACCGGCCCCAGCAGCTCGATGCCAGGTAGGCGCTGTTCGGCCACCAGGCGCTCGGCGGCGGCGCAGGCCTCGTCGAGGAAACCTTCGGCCTGCCCGGGCTTGTGCGCTTCGGCGCGTAGCAGCGCCAGGTGCGAGTAAGGCGGCAGCCCGGCGGCGCGGCGTTCGTCCAGGGCCTGCTCGGCGAAGGCGAAGTAGCCCTGCTCGGTAAGCTGCACCAGCAGTGGATGGTCGGCCAGGTGGGTCTGGATGATGACCTTGCCGGGCTCTTCGGCCCGCCCGGCCCGCCCGGCGACCTGCACGATCAACTGTGCCATGCGTTCGCTGGCACGGAAGTCGCCGGAGAACAGCCCGCCATCGGCATCGAGGATGGCCACCAGGGTCACCCGCGGGAAGTGATGGCCCTTGGCGAGCATCTGGGTGCCGACGAGGATGCTCGGCTGGCCGCGCTGGATGGTGCTGAACAGGTTGTGCATGGCGTCCTTGCGCGCGGTGCTGTCGCGGTCCACACGCAGGATCGGGTAATCCGGGAACAGCACTTTCAGGCGCTCCTCGGCACGCTCGGTGCCGGCGCCGACCGGGCGCAGGTCAACATGGTTGCACTGCGGGCACTGCTGCGGCAGGCGCTCGTCATAGCCGCAATGGTGGCAGCGCAGCACGCCGGAGCGCTGGTGCACGGTCATGCGTGCATCGCAGCGCGGGCATTCGGACAGCCAGCCACAATCGTGGCACAGCAAGGTCGGGGCGAAACCGCGGCGATTGAGAAATACCAGCACTTGCTGGCCTGCCTCCAGGGTTTGGCGGATGGCCTGCTGCAGTGGGCCGCTGATACCGCTGTCCAGCGGCAGGCTCTTCACATCCAGGCGCAGCATGCGTGGCGGGCGGGCACCGCCGGCGCGCTGGTTCATGCGCAGCAGGCGGTAGCGACCGGTCAGGGCGTTGTGCAGGGTTTCCAGCGATGGCGTGGCGGAACCGAGCAGGATCGGGACGTTTTCCTGGTGGGCGCGCACCAGAGCCAGGTCGCGGGCGTGGTAGCGCAGGCCTTCCTGCTGTTTATAGGAGCCGTCGTGCTCCTCGTCGATGATGATCAGGCCGGGGTTCTTCATCGGCGTGAACAGTGCCGAGCGGGTGCCGATGATGATGTCGGCCTCGCCGTCCCGGGCTGCCAGCCAGGCATCCAGGCGTTCGCGGTCGTTCACCGCCGAATGCAGCAGGGCGATGCGGGCGTTGAAGCGCTGCTCGAAGCGGGCCAGGGTCTGCGGGCCGAGGTTGATCTCCGGGATCAGCACCAGGGCCTGCTTGCCGGCTTCCAGTGTTTCGCGGATCAGTTGCAGGTACACCTCGGTCTTGCCGCTGCCGGTGACACCGGCCAGCAGGAAGGCGCCAAAGCCGCCAAAGCCTTCGCGCACGGCGTCGAATGCATCGCGTTGCTCTTCGTTGAGCGGTAGTTCCGGCTGTGCCAGCCAGTGTTCGTGGCGCAGTGCCGGCAGATGGCGGCGGACCTCGATCTGCACCAGGTCCTTGGCCAGCAGTAGGTCCAGGCTGTCCTTGTTCAGATTGAGCTTGGCCAGCAGGCTGTGGGCCACGCCATGCGGGTGCTGGGCCAGGGTCTTGAGGGCATCGCGCTGGCGCGGAGCGCGGGCGATGCGCGGGTCTTCCAGGCGGGCGCCGGGGGCGACGTGCCAGAAGCGCTCCTGGCGCATTTCGGCAGGTTCGCCCTGGCGCAGCAGGGTCGGCAAGGCCCAGCTCAGCGTGTCCCCCAGACTGTGCTGGTAGTACTGGGCGGTCCACAGGCACAACTTGAACAGCGACGGCGGGATCGGTGATACCGGGTCGAGCAGGGCGCTGGCCGGCTTGAGCTTGTCGGCGGGCACTTCGCTTTGCTCGCACACCTCCACCAGCACCCCGATCATTTCGCGGCGGCCGAATGGCACGCGAATGCGAATGCCCGGAGTCAAGGCCTGGCGCGCCATGCTTGCCGGCGCCTTGTAGTCGAACAGGCGACGCAGCGGGGAGGGCAGGGCAAGGCGCAGGATGACGTCGGACACGCGGAAAGTCTCGGAGGGCGTTTCAAAGACTGGCGAGCCTAGCAGACGACGGTCGGTGCAAGCGACAACTTGCGTTGGCGTGATGCTCTGGTATTATTCGCCGCCTAATTACGTGCGGTATTCAACAATTGGTGTTGGGTGGCGGCACGCAGCTCGAGGAAGTGACCATGAAAGCAGATATTCATCCGAACTACGAAGTAGTTGCAGTCACCTGCAGCTGCGGCAACAAGTTTGAAACCCGTTCGACCCTGGGCAGCACCCTGGCGATCGACGTTTGCAACCTGTGCCACCCGTTCTACACCGGTAAGCAGAAAGTCCTGGACACCGGTGGTCGCGTACAGAAGTTCGCCGATCGCTTCGGTATGTTCGGTACCAAGAAGTAATCATGCGCATGGCGAACCCCTCGGGTTTCGCATTGCTGCAAAAAAAGGCGCCCCTTGTGGGCGCCTTTTTTATGGGCGTCATCTGGCATTTCCCGGCCCTGGCGTTCTGCCCGTTACCAGGCAGCCCTCAGGAGGTGGCGGTGCGCCAGGTGGTCGATGGCGATACCTTGCGCCTGGTCGATGGCCGCAGCGTGCGATTGATCGGCATCAATGCCCCGGAAATCGGCCGTAACGGGCGCACCAGCGAGCCCTATGCCGAGGCCGCCAGGCAGCGTTTGCAGGCCTTGGTCAAGGCCAGCGACGGGCGTGTCGGGCTGGAGCCGGGCGTCGAGTCCAAGGACAAATACGGTCGCACGCTGGCGCATATCTACGACCGCAATGGCGACAATATCGAAGCACAGCTGCTCAGCGAGGGCTTGGGCTATCGCGTTGCGGTTGCCCCCAATGTACGCCTCAGCGCTTGCCAGCAGCTTGCCGAGCAGGCTGCGCGCAAGGCTGGCTCCGGGCTGTGGCGCCGTTCGCCGGTGGTGCGTGCCGGGGATGTCCGGCAGTCGGGTTTCGCGGTCATTGCGGGCCGCATCGAAGGCGTGGAGCGCAACCGTGGCGGGGTCTGGCTGAACCTGGACGGTGCGGTGGTGCTGCAGGTTCCCGCTCGTCTGCAGCGCAACTTCCCCGCCAGCTTCTTCGATAACCTCAAGGGACGCCAAGTCGAGGCGCGTGGCTGGGTGCTGGATCGTTCCCGCAAGGGCGGCCTCAAGCCCGGGCAGCGACGTTGGCTGTTGCCGTTGACCGATCCGAGCATGTTGGAGCGCATTTCAGGCTAAAAGATGTAGACATTTCGCTATTAGATTGTACACACTGTTAGGCGTATGCCCCGTGGGTTATAGCGTAAAGTCGTAGGCTAAAGGCCTTGACACAAGTGACCGACCAGTCTTGTGGCTCCCCGGCTCTTTGCGTATCCTCGGCGGTCCGTCAGAACAGTAAATAGCGGAATGCCCACCATGTCAGACCTGAAAACCGCCGCTCTCGAATATCACGCTCAACCTCGTCCGGGGAAACTGAGCGTCGAACTCTCCAAGCCCACAGCCACCGCCCGTGACCTCGCCCTGGCCTACAGCCCAGGTGTTGCTGAGCCCGTGCGTGAAATCGGCCGTGATCCAGAGCTGGCTTACAAATACACCGGCAAAGGCAACCTGGTTGCGGTGATTTCCGATGGCACCGCCATCCTCGGTCTGGGTGACCTCGGCCCACTGGCTTCCAAGCCGGTCATGGAAGGCAAGGGTGTTCTGTTCAAGCGTTTCGCCGGTATCGACGTGTTCGACATCGAAGTGGAGTCGGAAAGCCCGCAGGCGTTCATCGACACCGTTCGCCGCATCTCGATCACCTTCGGTGGCATCAACCTCGAAGACATCAAGGCGCCTGAGTGCTTCGAAATCGAGCGCACCCTGATCGAACAGTGCGACATTCCGGTATTCCACGATGACCAGCACGGTACCGCCATCGTGACCGCTGCCGGCATGATCAACGCCCTGGAAATCGCCGGCAAGAAGCTGGAAGACGCCAAGATCGTCTGCCTGGGTGCCGGCGCTGCCGCCATCTCCTGCATGAAGCTGCTGGTAAGCATGGGTGCCAAGGTCGAAAACATTTACATGATCGACCGCAGCGGCGTGATCCACGCTGGCCGTGACGATCTGAACCAGTACAAGGCGCAGTTCGCCCACGCCACCGACAAGCGCACCCTGGCTGACGCCCTCGACGGTGCCGACGTGTTCGTAGGCCTGTCCGGCCCGAACCTGCTGAGCGCTGAAGGCCTGAAGTCGATGGCTGCCAACCCGATCGTGTTCGCCTGCTCGAACCCGGACCCGGAAATCTCGCCAGAGCTGGCGCACGCCACTCGCAGCGACGTGATCATGGCTACCGGTCGTTCCGACTACCCGAACCAGGTCAACAACGTACTGGGCTTCCCGTTCATCTTCCGTGGTGCCCTGGACGTTCGCGCCAAGCGCATCAACGAAGAAATGAAGATCGCCGCCGCCATCGCCCTGAAAGACCTGGCCAAGCTGCCAGTGCCGAAGGAAGTGTGCGACGCCTACGGCGTACAGGCTCTGGAATTTGGCCGTGAGTACATCATTCCGAAGCCGCTGGACGCTCGCCTGATCACCGTCGTTTCCGACGCTGTGGCCAAGGCCGCCATCGAATCCGGCGTGGCTACCCTGCCGTATCCGAAGCACTACCCGCTGACCAGCGTGGATGACGTGTTCAAAGGCTGATTGCTGCCTGGCGACATAAAAAAGCCCCGGCTCGTATGAGCCGGGGCTTTTTGTTTGGCGGTGCGCCATGCTGCTATTTTTGGCTGCCTGTCGGATTCTGGGGCTGCTTTGCAGCCCATCGCGACACAAGGCCGCTCCCACAAGGGCTAGGCGTTTCCTGTGGGAGCGGCCTTGTGTCGCGATAGGGGCGCAAAGCGCCCCCCGGCTTTACATCTGGTCAGAACAGGTCCATCGGCGCCGCTTCATCCGCCGGCAGTGGGCTGCCCGGTGCTGCGCCAGTGCCCAGTTCGTCCACCGACGGCGGCGAGTCCTCGGCCTTGAACAGCTCGAAGTAGGCATTCGGCGTGCTCGGCGAAGCGGCACGGCCGCTGACCGGGTCGACGCGCAGGCTGAGGATGCCTTCCGGTTCTGCCGGCGCATGCGCAGGCTTGTCCTTGAGTGCCGCGCCCATGAAGCTCATCCAGATCGGCAGTGCCGCCGTGCCGCCGTACTCGCGGCGTCCAAGGGTTTCGGGCTGATCGAAGCCGACCCACACGGTGGTCACGTAGTCGGCGTTGTAGCCGGAGAACCAGGCGTCCTTGGACTCGTTGGTAGTACCGGTCTTGCCTGCCAGATCGGTGCGGCCCAGGGCCAGCGCCCGGCGTCCGGTGCCGCGCTTGATCACGTCCTGCAGCATGCTGGTGAGGATGTAGGTGGTGCGACCGTCGATGATACGCTCGGCCACGGCCGGCGCCTGCGGTGCAGAAGCCACCTGGCTGAAGGCAGCGGGTGCCTCGCCAGGCATGGCGGTTGTGCTGATCGGCTGTTCGGGCGCGGCCACACCCGCCTGGTCCTCGGCACCTTGCGGTACCCGAGCCGGGTTGGCGGTGAACAGCGTCTCGCCGCTGCGGCTTTCGATGCGTTCGATCAGGTACGGGGTGATCTTGTACCCGCCGTTGGCAAAAGTACTCCAGCCTGTGGCGATTTCCATAGGGGTCAGGGTGGCGGTGCCCAGTGCCAGCGACAGGTTGCGTGGCAGGTCCTGCTTGTTGAAGCCGAACTTGGCGATGTAGTCGATGGTGCGGTCCACGCCCATGGCCTGCAGCAGGCGGATCGACACCAGGTTGCGCGACTTGTACAGCGCTTCGCGCATGCGGATCGGACCAAGGAAGGTATTGGTGTCGTTCTTCGGTCGCCAGACTTTGTCCAGGTACTCGTCGACGAACACGATTGGTGCATCGTTGACCAGACTGGATGCGGTGTAGCCACTGTCCAGTGCGGCGCTGTAGATGAACGGCTTGAAGCTCGAGCCCGGCTGACGCTTGGCCTGCATGGCGCGGTTGTAGTTGCTCTGCTCGAACGAGAAACCGCCGACCAGGGCGCGGATGGCGCCGTTGTAAGGGTCGAGGGTGACCAGCGCACTCTGCGCGCCAGGTACCTGGCTGAACTTGAGCTTGCCATCCTCGAGGCGCTGCACGCGCACCAGGTCGCCAACCTGGGCCACATCTGCCGGTGACTGCGGCGCACGGCCCTGGGAGTTGCTGTTGATGAACGGGCGCGCCCATTTCATGGTGTCCCAGGCCACCTGCTCTTCCTGGCCGCTGCGGGTCAGCACCTTGAGGCCGGTTTTTTCGACCTGGGTGACGATGACCGGCTCCAGGCCGCCGAGGCTGCGCTGCTTGCCCAGTTCCTGCAGCCAGGCTGCCTGGGTGCGGCCCGGGAAGCGTGCTTCGGGGCCGCGGTAGCCGTGGCGCTCATCGTAGTCGGAGAGACCGTTGAGGATGGCCTTGTTGGCCATTTCCTGCATGTCGCTGGGCACCGTGGTAGTGACGCGGAAGCCTTCGGTGTAGGCGTCGCTGCCGTAGCGACCGACCATTTCGGCGCGGGCCATTTCGGCGATGTAAGGCGCATTCACTTCAGGCGTGGGCACGTGGTAGCTGGCGTTGAGCGGCTCGGCCAGGGCCGCCTGGTAACTGGCTTCGTCGATCTTGCCCAGCTTGTACATGCGGCCGAGGATCCAGTCGCGGCGCTCTTTGGCGCGTACGGGGTTGGCCAGCGGGTTGAAGCGCGAGGGTGCCTTGGGCAGGCCGGCGATCATCGCCATCTGCGCCAGGCTCACGTCGCGGATCGACTTGCCGTAGTACACCTGCGCGGCGGCATCGATACCGTAGGCGCGGTTGCCCAGGTAGATCTTGTTCACGTACAGCTCGAGGATCTCGTCCTTGGTCAGCTCACGCTCGATCTGCAGGGCCAGCAGGATTTCGTTGGTCTTGCGCGAGAAGCTGCGCTCGCTGGTGAGGAAGAAGTTCTTCGCCACCTGCATGGTGATGGTACTGCCGCCGGTCTGGATATGGCCGGTTTTCACCAACTGGGTCGCGGCGCGCATCAGGCTGCTGGGGTCGACACCGTAGTGATTGAGGAAGTTGTCGTCCTCGGCCGACAGAAGCGCCTGGATGAATTGTGGGGGAATTTCCTCGAAGCGGATCGGTGAGCGACGCATTTCGCCGAACTCGGCAATCAGCTTGCCGTCGCTGCTGTACACCCTGAGGGGGATCTGCAACTGGATGCTTCTGAGCGACTCGACCGAGGGCAGGTTGGGGCTAAGATACAGAAACGCACCGCTCACACCGAGTACGAGCGCGCAGATGACTGCGACGGAAGACCACCAGAAGAACTTCAGCAGACGTATCAAGGCTTTTCGGTGTCCAGGTTGGGAGTGGATTGCACGCAGGTCCGGCGGACCAAAAGTCGGGTGGGAGCCAGCCATTGCTGGCTGACTCCCCCCTAAGAACCGTACGTGCGCCTTTCAGCGCATACGGCTCAAGCCTTCTTTAAGCCCCCAAGGGGAGCCGGCTTGGTCACGTACAGACCACGCGTGTGGAGCTGGTTATGACAGTTGGGGTGCAAGAGTACCCGATTGGCCAAGGCGTCACCACCGTCAACGGCCCGGTGGATGATGTGGTGGTCGTGCCACCCCGTTTCCTTGGTGATCGGTTGCTTGCAAAGCAAACACAGGCCGTTTTGGCTGGCGTATAGGCTGCCGATTTGTTTCCGGTACTGCAGCTTTTTCAGCATCCGGTCCATCCGCAGTTTTTCGCTTTGGGCCTCCATGGCAGGGTCATAAGGGTTGTAATCCCCACTCACCTTTTTGTGTCGCTCGATCGGCGTGCTCGCGAGCGAGCAAAGCTCGATCTCCCGTCTCCTCCCAGCATCGTCCACTGTCGTGGTGGCGAAAACCCAGTTCCGTTCTCCGGAGGCTCGGAAGTACTTCTTCCTAACCCAGTCGAGGGACTTGTTTGGATGTCGCCGTTTCGCCCAACGCCACAGTTTTACAAACACTCGGTGGTCCATCCGGCTGTACGTTTGCTTGGCTACCACTGGCTGATGGTATAGCGCCCAACCCCTCAGCATCGGATTTAGCAGTTGGATTAGATCCTCTTGCTTACTCGTCTTGTGGGTGTTGATTGCCTCCCTGATCTTGCCGTAGAACGCTTTAACGTTCTTTTTGCTCGGTTTGATCAGCAGCTTTCCTTCGTATTTCCGGAAATTCCATCCAAGGAAGTCGAAGCCTTCGTCGATGTGAGCAATACGCGTTTTCTTGAGTGACAACCGCAGTCCACGCTTCGCGAGGAACTGTTCTACCCAAGGTTTTACTTCGTTCTCCAGCACTTCCGAGGAAGTGCCAGTAATCACGAAATCATCCGCGTATCGCACCACATTCACCTTCAGCTTCTTCGCCCTTGTCACTCCTAGGTGTTGCTTGAGGAGTGTTTCCAGACCATCCAGTGCCAGATTCGCCAACACCGGGGAGATAATTCCCCCTTGTGGCGTGCCTGCATCCGTTGCGTGCAACTGCCCCTTGTGGATGACTCCAGCCTTCAACCACTGCCGAAGCATCCGGTTATCCGTAGGGGCGTTTCCTAACAGCCATTCATGGTTGATGTTGTCGAAGAACCCTTCGATGTCTGCGTCCAAAACCCAACAGGCGGAAGCCTGTTTGGAAAGACACAGGAAGAGCTGCGCCATCGCATCCGCCGTACAACGTTCGATCCTAAAGCCGTAGCTATTCGGATCGCCCTGGGTTTCTGCGATGGGAGACAGGGCCAGCATGTACAGTGCTTGCATGGCCCTATCCGTCATGGTCGGTATGCCCAGAGGGCGTTCCCGTCCATCCGACTTCGGGATGTAGACTCGCCGTAGTGGCCGAGCCCGGTAACCCCGCGTCTTCAACTGACCAACCGCATTCCATTTAGCGTTGGGTGTGTCCCAGAGTTGCCTATCGACTCCCGCCGTGCGGCTTCCCTGATTTTCCGTGACTCTCCGTACGGCCAAGTATCTGGCCGACTTCGAGTGGGTAAGCATCCGTTGCAGGGATTTAACCTTGCGCCATTTGCCTTCCCGACAAGCCTTCGCAATTCGCACCTGCATTCCCCGGACATTCCGCTGAACCCGACGCCAATCGACGTCATGCCACTGCTGCGGAGTGCCGGAAAGCGCAGGCTCACCTTGCTGGCTGAGCTCTTTCATGCTGCTTTCCTCTCAAAGTGATACCACCCGAGCGGAAGGCGCACGTACCCCTGAGGGGCGCGTGCACCCCGTCAGGGTTGGATGATCAAGGGCCAATGAAGTCAGCCCTGAAGTTGATGAGACGGTCTCAGTCAGAGTCATTGCGGCAGAAGACCACGCAGAAGTCTGCCCGGTTTCCCGTGGGGTGATGTTCCAACCCCTATCCAAGCCATTACAGCCTGGCGTTCGCTTTCTCTGCGATCCCATACCCGCACCGCCAACAGTGTTCCTTACGGTTCACCTGCCCACAGGGCAGCGATACGGGCTTACCACGTTCCCTGTCTGTCACACGACTGGGTTAGGGCCCACCTTTTCACCGGTGATCTTGAAGGCGACGTATCCCCAAGCGCTACGGAGATATCCGATCACGTACCTTTTGGTTCAAGCCTGTCAGCAGCTTTGGCTTGGCAATGCTTACGGTGTTTATCAGTGGTTCACATACGTTACCCATACCAGTCAGCCTAGCGCCTCAACCCGGCACTGCTCCGAGTCTCCGCACCTCTCCTCGCGGAGAGAATGCACCCGAGGTGGGGGCTACATTGTCAGACGGGCTTCACACACCACCGTTGCCAGTGATGCATGCCGTCGTAGGCTACCGTTGGTCGCACAACGAGTCCGCTACTGCTCCATGTAGGCGGCAGTTGGACAATGACAGACAGAGCTTCCGCTCATGTCTCCAGAGGAAGGACCGAACCAAGACGGTGAAATGACCGTTGGTCGGGAAGTTGTTACCTCCTGTTTCAAAATAAGCAGGAGGGGACCCCTGCGGGGGTCTTCTCCCCCGCTTGGGTTGGTGTGTAGAGGGCTCTCCAAAACCGGGATTGCCGGTCCTGCGGTCGTGCTACCGAGAGCTGAACGACCTTGGGTTTTGCCATCCGCCGCAGCGTTAAGTCCTTGAAGGCAGTGGACTTCTGGGTTGGTTTTGTTTCTTGGGGATGGGTACCCAAGTTTTCGGTTTCCTTTGGAAAACCACATCAAGCTGACCATACAGCTTGGTGGGAGGAGACACGCAAAACGTGTCGCACAACGCTGGGCATTATAAGCATTTTTTCGCCTCTCCGGGTTACCGGCCAGGCTGCCCGTCGCCTCGATGGGCAGGCGCGGCCTAGTGCTGACGCGGGGTTGGGGCAGGTAGCCGCGAAGGATGGCGGCGACAGACAACAAGGATGCCACGATGCTAGGACGCTTCGGCAAGGATGCCGGTTCACTTGTGGGGGTGGAAATTGCCCCTGACTCCGTTCGGATTGTGCAACTGCAGCGGCGTAACCGGCGCTGCCGGGTGCTTGCCTCGGTACAAGAGCCGTTCGAATCATTGGCTGGCAGTGATTGGGCGGCAGAGCCTGGCGCCGTGGCGGCTGCCTTGAGGCGCGCCTACAGGCGCAGCGGCCTCAAACAGCGCCGGGTCGCGCTGGCACTGCCGGGTAACCAGGTGATATGCAAGCTGTGCCACCTGCCAGTGGAACAGGGCGGTGCAGAAGTGGAGGCGCAGCTGCTGGCTGACGCCGAACGGCTGTTTCCATTTCCGCTGGAAGACCTGGCCCTGGATTTTCAGGTCCTGGGCGGTTCTCGCGTCCAGCCAGGCTGCGCCGAGGTGATGGTGGCGGCATGTCGGCAGAGCGCACTGGCGCCACTTGAAGGTATCGTCGAGGAGGCAGGGTTGCAACTGGAGGCCGTGGAGGTCGACAGCATTGCCTTGGGGCGCATGCTGCCGCAGGGCCGGCACCAGAGCTCGGCGTTGCTGCGTATCGAGGCGCACAGCACCATCCTTTATGGCTGGCATTCGGGGCAGCCTCAGCAACGGCGTGAGCTGAGCCTGGGGCTGTCGACGATAACCGGGGCGCTGCCAGAGCGCCTGCTGGCCTTGCTTGCCGGTGAGCCTTTGCCGGAATGCCTGTTGATTGCCAGCTGTTCTCCGGTCGAAGCGGGCCAGTTGCAAAGCCTCGGCTCCCAGCTGAACCTTCCGTGTCGCCTGGTGCCTGACCTGGCGCGCCTGGAGCACGTCGATGGTGCGATGATTCTGGCTTGCGCCCTGGCTCTCGGAGGATTGCGTCGATGATGCGGCTGAACCTTCTGCCCTGGCGCGAACGGCAGCGCCAAGCGGCGTTGCGGTCTTTCCGCAGGCAACTGGTCGCCGGCGCTCTACTGGCCCTGTGTGGCGTGATGTTGGTCGACCAGCTGGCCCGCCAGCGCGGGGAGCAGCAGGCGCTGGCCAATACCCGGCACCAGGCAGCCCTTGAAGTGTTGGGCGAGCAGTTGCAGCCGCTGGCCGATGTGCATGCGCAGCATGAGGCGCTGCTGGCACGCGCGGCGGCGCTGGAAGCACTGCGCGCCCATCAGGATGTGCTGGCCGGGGTGTTCGCTGACCTCGAGCGGGCGTTGCCGGTGGGTGTGCAACTGCTCGACCTCAGCCTGGAAGATGGCAATTTGCAGATGACCGGGCTGGCCAAGTCAGGTGCCGTGGTCGCGCAGTTCATGCGTGACCTGAGCCGCTCGAGTGCGCTGGTTGGTCTGGAGCTCAAGCGCATCAGGAGCCTGCCAGGCGGCGATGAATTCCTGCTGGGGGCGCGCGTTTCGGCGTTCTGGTCGTGAATGCTGCGCAGGTGCTCGGCTGGCTGGCCATGGCCGAGAGCTCCAGCCGCTTCAGGCAGCTGGCGCCAGTGCTGGTGGCCTTGGCGTTGTTCGGCCTGGGCTGTGCCATACGTCTGCCTGCAGCGCTGCAACAGCAGGCGCAGGAGGAGGCTCGGCACGCCGAGTTGCACGAACAGCATTCAGCCGGCGCGGTGCAACTGGCCGAGTTGGAGCAACTCCACGCGTCGGTAACCATCGCCGAGCAACGCTTGCGCGAGGCGCACTGGCACCTGGCGGCCGGTGAGGGCATGAGTGACCTTCTCGAACGTCTGGCGGCTTCGGGGCACGCGCATGGCTTGCTGATCGAGCGCTTCGACGTTCATGAAGACGAACAGCAGGCCGGTTTCCGCCAGGTGCCGCTGGAGCTACAGGTGGTGGGGCGATACGCGGCATTGCGCCAGTGGCTGGGTGACTGGTTGGGCCAGGCGCGTGTTTTGCGTAGTGGTGACCTGCAACTGGCTCCAGCAGATGGCAAGCCTGGGCTGCTGCGCCTGCAGTTGCGGGTTGATGCCTATCAGGCGCTGGCGCCAGTGCCGCAGCCTGCGATGCTAGCGCGTATGCCAGCCAGGGGCGTGACGGCAGCGCCCGCAGTCGACCCGTTTGCGCCTGGAGCGACGCGATTGTCGGCCAGCGGGTTGGCCGGCGTGCCTTTGGCGCAACTGGAGATGGTCGGCAGCCTGTCACGTGGAGCGGAACACGAAGCACTGCTGATGGCGGCGGGCAGGCTCTATCGCGTACGCCCTGGGGACCGGGTCGGGCGTGACCAGGGGGTGGTGGCGAGAGTTGATCAATCCCAGGTCGAAGTACGCGAACGGCTGTTCATGGCCGGGGGGTGGCATGAACGCACGGCGTTCATCACGCTGGCAAAGCACCTGGGCAAGGAGGCCCCGGATGACGATGAAAAGATTGATGAAATGGATGCTGGCAGCCCTGCTGCCGTTCCCGCTGGCGTCGGCAATGCCTTATCAGGGTGAACCACTGTCGCTGAACTTCCAGGATGTGGAAGTGCGCTCGGTGCTGCAGGTGCTGGCTGACTATGCCGGTGTCAACCTGGTTGCCAGCGATGCCGTGCAGGGTAGCGTCACTTTGCGCCTTGAGGATGTTCCATGGGACCAGGCGCTGGATCTGGTGCTGCGCACCAAGGGCTTGGCCCGGCGACAGGAGGGCAATGTGCTGCTGGTGGCGCCCGCAGCGGAGTTTGCCGCGCAGTCTGTCGATGCCCATGTGGGCCAGGCGCTGGATGCACAGTTGCAGCCATTGCGTCGGGAGCTGTTGCCCATTCATCACGCCAAGGCCGCCGATCTGGCAGAGCTGCTGCTGGCGAGCCTGGCGGATGACGGCATCCTCACCAGTCGGGGCAGCCTCAGTGTCGATGAGCGCACCAATACGCTGGTGGTGCACCAGCCGGCAGACCGCCTTGCCGAGCTGAGGCAACTGGTGGCGCAGCTGGATGTGCCGGTGCGTCAGGTGGCGATCGAGGCACGTATCGTCGAGGCCAACGTCGATTACGAGAAAAGCCTGGGGGTGCGCTGGGGTGGGCCGCTGTATGTCGAGAGCCCGCGCCCGGGCAAGGATCTGTTCGTCGATCTCGGGGTGGAGCGGGTGGGCGGTAGCATCGGTCTGGGCCTGTTGCGTGGCGATGTGCTGCTCGACCTGGAACTCAGTGCCATGGAAAAGAGCGGCAACGGCGAAATCATCTCGCAGCCCAAGGTGGTCACGGCCGACAAGGAAACGGCCAGGATCCTCAAAGGCACCGAGGTGCCGTACCAGGAAACCAGCAAGAGCGGCGCCACCTCGGTAGCATTCCGCGAAGCCTCGTTGTCGCTGGAAGTGACCCCGCAGATCACTCCGGACAACAAGGTGATCATGACCGTCAGGGTGACCAAGGACGAGCCGGATTACGTCAATGCCCTGAACAACGTACCGCCGATCCGCAAGAACGAGGTCAATGCCAAGGTTCGCGTGACGGACGGAGAAACGATCGTGATCGGTGGCGTGTACTCGACTTCGCAAAACAATGTGGTCGACAAGGTGCCATTTTTCGGCGATCTGCCGTATGTTGGGCGGCTGTTTCGACGCGATGCATTACAAGAGAAAAAATCCGAGCTGCTGGTCTTCCTGACTCCGCGTATCATGAGTGACCAGGCGATTGCTGTGAGTCGTTGATTCTGTGCGAAATTTGATACTTGTGGGGCCCATGGGTGCTGGTAAAAGCACCATCGGACGCCTATTGGCCAAAGAGCTGCGCCTGCTGTTCAAGGATTCCGACAAGGAAATCGAACTGCGATGCGGCGCCAACATCCCGTGGATTTTCGACAAGGAAGGCGAGCCGGGTTTCCGTGACCGCGAGCAGGCGATGATCGCCGAGCTGTGCGCACTCGACGGCGTGGTCTTGGCGACCGGCGGTGGCGCGGTAATGCGCGAAGCCAACCGCAAGGCCCTGCATCAGGGTGGCCGGGTGATCTATCTGCATGCTTCGGTCGAACAGCAGGTTGGTCGCACCGCGCGTGATCGCAATCGCCCCCTTTTGCGCACCGCCAATCCCGAGGCGACCTTGCGCGCCCTGCTGGAAGCCCGCGACCCGCTCTACCGCGAGATCGCCGACCTGGTGGTAGAAACCGACGAGCGGCCGCCACGCATGGTGGTGATCGATATTCTCGAGCGCTTGCAGCAGTTGCCGCCCCGTTAGCCCGGGACTATTCTCGGCCACCAGCGCCGAGGCGAGGTTCAACGTAACCGCGTAGGTGCCCGAGCGGCGCCGCGCACAAGTACATTGTGGGGATACATGCAGACACTAAAGGTCGACCTGGGCGAGCGTAGCTACCCGATCTACATTGGCGAAGGCCTGCTGGACCAGCCTGAGCTGCTGGCGCCGCACATTGCCGGGCGGCAGGTTGCCATTGTTTCCAACGAGACCGTCGCGCCCCTGTATCTCGAACGCCTGAGCAAGACCCTGGGGGCCTATTCGGTGCTGCCGGTGGTATTGCCCGATGGCGAAGCCCACAAGAACTGGGAAACCCTGCAGCTGATCTTCGATGGCCTGCTGACAGCACGGCACGACCGCCGCACCACCGTGGTTGCCCTGGGCGGCGGCGTGATCGGTGACATGGCCGGCTTCGCTGCCGCCTGCTACCAGCGCGGCGTCGACTTCATCCAGGTGCCGACCACTTTGCTGTCCCAGGTCGACTCCTCGGTCGGCGGCAAGACCGGCATCAACCACCCGTTGGGCAAGAACATGGTCGGTGCCTTCTACCAGCCCAATGCGGTGCTGATCGACACCACCAGCCTCAAGACCCTGCCATCGCGCGAGCTGTCCGCAGGCCTTGCCGAAGTGATCAAGTACGGACTGATCTGCGACAAACCGTTCCTCGCCTGGCTCGAGGACAATATGCAGGCACTGCGTGCCCTCGACCCGGTGGCGCTGACCGAAGCCATCCGCCGCTCCTGCGCGGCCAAGGCCGCGGTGGTGGGTGCCGACGAGCGCGAGTCTGGCGTGCGCGCCACGCTGAACCTGGGGCACACCTTCGGGCATGCTATCGAGACCCACATGGGTTACGGCGTGTGGCTGCACGGCGAAGCCGTGGCGGCGGGCACGGTGATGGCTCTGGAGATGTCCATGCGCCTTGGCTGGATCGACCAGGCCGAGCGCGATCGCGGAATCCGCCTGTTGCAGGACGCAGGCTTGCCGGTGGTGCCACCACAGGAGATGACCCCGGCGCATTTCATGGAGCACATGGCGGTCGACAAGAAAGTGCTCGACGGCCGCCTGCGTCTGGTGCTGCTGCGCCAGATGGGCGAGGCCGTGGTGACCGACGACTATCCGAAAGAGATTCTACAGGCCACGTTGTCGGCGGATTACCGCGCGATCGTGGCCCAGCTTTGAGGTTGTGACAGCGCAATGACCAGTTTGCATGCCGATGAGGCCTTTCTCGACCATTACCAGTTGAGCCATGATCCGTTCGCGCCCCGTGTGCCCGGCTTCAAGTTCTTCCCGGCCCAGCGCAAGCCCGTGCTCGGCCAGCTGCATCACCTGGCGCGCTACAGCCAGCTGATGCTGGTTGTCACCGGCCCGCTGGGCAGTGGCAAGACCCTGCTGCGCCAGGCCCTGGTGGCCAGTACCAACAAGCAGGCGGTGCAGAGCGTGGTGGTGTCCGCCCGTGGCGCCAGCGATGCCGCCAGCGTACTCGGCCAGGTTGCACAGAACCTGGATGTGGCCGAGGCCGAAATGCAGGCGATCCTGGCCAAGGTGGTGCAACTGGCACTGACCGGCCAGGAAGTGTATTTGCTGGTGGACGATGCGGAACAACTCGACGAGTCGGCACTCCAAGCGTTGCTGGAATTGGCGGCGGGTGTACCGGAAGGGCGCCCGCACGTGTTCCTGTTCGGTGAGCCGTCGCTGATTGCCGGGCTGGACGAGATCAATATCGAGGAAGAACGCTTCCACATCATCGAACTCGCCCCTTACAGTGAAGAAGAAACCCGCGAGTACCTGGAGCAGCGCCTGGAAGGCGCTGGCCGGGGCATCGAGGTGTTCAGCCGTGAACAGATCGTCGATATCCATGAAAACTCCGACGGCTGGCCTGGCAACATCAACCAGGTCGCCCGTGACACTTTGATCGAAGCCATGATCGCCAGCCGCTCGACGGCCAAGCGACCATCCATGGGGTTCAAGATGCCTAAAAAACATGTGCTCGCGCTGTCCGCTGTGGTTGTGGTCGCCGTTGCGGCCGCGGTGTTGATGCCGAAGAAAGGTGACAAGGCGCCTGCCGAAGCGCCGGCCGCCCAGGCCCAGCTGCCGCTTGGCGAGGGCCAGGCCAATGGTGGCAATCCCGCCATCGAGTTCTCGGGTTCGTCCCAGCCGATGCCGCTGCCGCTGGTTGGCCAGTCGCAGCCGGTGATGCGCGAGCCACTGGCCCAGGCCGCGGGCATGGGCGAGGGTGAAGAGGGCAGCCCGGCCGGTGATACCGCCCTGCAGCCAGGCAACCCGCCGCCAACCGTGACCACCATCGCACCGCCGCAAGGTGTGCCAGCGGGCCCGGCACCGGTACCTGCCCAGCCAGTACAGACGCAACCGCAGCCGGTTGCGCCTGCGCCAAAACCTGTCGCAACCCAACCTGCCAAGCCGGTTGCGCCTGCCAAGCCTGCCCCAGCACCGACCCAGGTCGCCGTGGCCAAGCCGGCCGCCAAGCCTGTCGAGAAGCCGGCAGCCGGTGGCAGCGGCAACAGCGGCTGGTACGCCGGGCAGAAACCGGGCAATTACGTGGTGCAGATCCTGGGTACCAGCTCCGAGGCTTCGGCTCAGGCGTTCGTGAAGGCTCAAGGTGGCGACTATCGCTACTTCAAGAAAAACCTGCAGGGCAAGCCGCTGTACGTAGTCACTTACGGCAACTTCGCCAACCGCGACGCAGCGGTTGCGGCAATCAAGAACTTGCCAGCGAAGGTCCAGGCTGGTAAACCTTGGCCACGTACCGTCGCCAGCGTCCAACAAGAGCTGGCCTCGGCCCGCTGATACCTTCCGGGCGGCACCACCCCGCCGCCCAGTTGCTGAGCGATTACTGACTTTCGACTAGCCTGCTGCGTTGTCACGCGGCAGGCTTTTCTGTCCCAGACTGCCGGCCACAAGCCTTACTTGCAGTCATGGCTGAAACGCTTCAGACTCGAGCCAAGCCGCTATCACGGCGCATGGCGCAAAAACATTCAAAATTGCGACATAAATTTTCAATGGTGAGACATGAAAATTTGTGAGCATCGCTGTCGCTGTGCAACAATGGTTTTCCATGGCCACCGCAAAAAAGCTGGCGTTTGATCGGCGTGGATGGTAAGTGGTTGTTAAAAAAGAGATTTACCTCCGTTGAGAGGTGAACCTGGTGAGAATGTGTCTATGAAAACAGGTCTGTACCATCCCGAAGAATTCAAGGACAACTGTGGTTTTGGCCTGATCGCCCATATGACGGGCGAACCGAGCCACCACCTTCTGCAAACCGCCATGCAGGCACTGACCTGCATGACCCACCGCGGCGGTATCAACGCCGACGGCAAGACCGGTGACGGTTGCGGTCTGCTCATGCAGAAGCCCGATCAATTCCTGCGTGCCGTGGCCCAGGAGCACTTCGCCGTCGAGCTGCCCAAGCAGTACGCTGTCGGCATGGTGTTTTTCAACCAGGACCCGGTCAAAGCGGAAGCCGCCCGCGCCAACATGGACCGCGAAATCCTCGCTGCTGGCCTGAAACTGGTCGGCTGGCGCAAGGTGCCGATCGATACCAGCGTGCTCGGCCGCCTGGCCCTTGAGCGCCTGCCACAGATCGAGCAGGTGTTCATCGGCGGTGAAGGCCTGAGCGACCAGGAATTCGCCATCAAGCTGTTCAGTGCCCGTCGCCGTTCCTCCGTGGCCAACGCCCACGACGCCGACCACTACATCTGCAGCTTCTCGCACAAGACCATCATCTACAAAGGCCTGATGATGCCGCGCGATCTCGCGGCCTTCTACCCGGACCTGGGTGACGAGCGCCTGCAAACCGCGATCTGCGTGTTCCACCAGCGCTTCTCCACCAACACCCTGCCGAAATGGCCGCTGGCGCAGCCGTTCCGCTTCCTCGCCCACAACGGCGAGATCAACACCATCACCGGCAACCGCAACTGGGCCATGGCCCGTCGCACCAAGTTCGCCAACGACCTGATCCCCGACCTCGAGGAGCTCGGCCCGCTGGTCAACCGCGTCGGCTCCGACTCCTCTAGCATGGACAACATGCTGGAGCTGATGGTCACTGGTGGCATCGACCTGTTCCGTGGCGTGCGCATGCTGGTACCGCCAGCCTGGCAGAACGTCGAGACCATGGACGCCGACCTGCGCGCCTTCTACGAATACAACTCCATGCACATGGAGCCGTGGGATGGCCCGGCCGGTATCGTAATGACCGAAGGCCGCCATGCGGTGTGCCTGCTCGACCGTAACGGCCTGCGCCCGGCGCGCTGGGTGACCACCAAGAACGGCTACATCACCCTGGCGTCGGAAATCGGCGTATGGGACTACAAGCCCGAGGACGTCATCGCCAAGGGCCGCGTTGGCCCAGGCCAGATCTTCGCCGTGGACACCGAAACCGGCCAGATCCTCGACACCGACGCCATCGACAACCGCCTGAAGTCGCGCCACCCGTACAAGCGCTGGCTGCGTCAGCACGCCACGCGTATCCAGGCGACGCTGACCGATGATCAGGGCGTGGCCAGCTACGACGCTGACCAGCTCAAGCAATACATGAAGATGTTCCAGGTCACCTTCGAAGAGCGTGACCAGGTGCTGCGCCCGCTCGGCGAGCAGGGCCAGGAAGCGGTCGGCTCGATGGGTGACGACACGCCGATGGCCGTTCTGTCGCAGCGCGTGCGTTCGCCGTACGACTTCTTCCGCCAGCAGTTCGCCCAGGTGACCAACCCGCCGATCGACCCGCTGCGCGAAGCGATCGTCATGTCCCTGGAAATCTGCCTGGGCGCCGAACGCAACATCTTCCAGGAATCCCCCGAGCACGCTTCGCGGGTAATCCTCAGCTCGCCGGTCATCTCGCCCGCCAAGTGGCGTTCGCTGATGAACCTGGAGCGCGAAGGTTTCGACCGCCAGCTGATCGACCTCAACTATGAAGAGAGCGTCGGCCTGGAAGCGGCCATCCGCAACATCGCCGATCAGGCTGAAGAAGCAGTGCGCGCTGGCAAGACCCAGCTGGTGCTGAGCGACCGCTACATTGCCCCTGGCAAGCTGCCGGTGCACGCCTCGCTGGCCGTTGGTGCGGTACACCACCGCCTGACCGAACAGGGCCTGCGTTGCGACAGCAACATCCTGGTGGAAACCGCCACCGCCCGCGACCCGCACCACTTCGCCGTGCTGCTGGGCTTCGGTGCCTCGGCCGTTTACCCGTACCTGGCCTATGAAGTGCTGGCTGACCTGATTCGTACCGGCGAAGTGCTGGGCGACCTGGACGAAGTCTTCAAGTACTACCGCAAGGGCATCTCCAAGGGCCTGCTGAAGATCCTGTCGAAGATGGGTATCTCCACCATCGCCTCGTACCGTGGCGCGCAGTTGTTCGAAGCCATCGGCCTGTCCGAGGAAGTGGTCGGCCTGAGCTTCAAGGGCGTTTCCAGCCGCATCAAGGGTGCGCGTTTCGCAGACCTGGAAAGCGACCAGAAGCTGCTGGCAGCCGAAGCCTGGAGCGCGCGCAAGCCGATCCAGCAAGGCGGCCTGTTGAAGTTCGTTCACGGTGGCGAGTACCACGCCTACAACCCGGATGTGGTCAACACCCTGCAGGCTGCCGTGCAGCAGGGCGACTATGCCAAGTTCAAGGAATACACCACGCTGGTCGACCAGCGTCCGGTGTCGATGATCCGCGACCTGCTGAAGGTGAAAGTGGCTGACCAGCCGCTGCCGCTGGAGCAGATCGAGCCGCTGGAGGCGATCCTCAAACGCTTCGACTCCGCCGGTATTTCGCTGGGTGCACTGTCGCCGGAGGCTCACGAAGCGCTGGCCGAGGCGATGAACCGCCTGGGCGCGCGTTCCAACTCTGGCGAGGGCGGTGAAGACCCGGCGCGCTACGGCACCATCAAGAGCTCGAAGATCAAGCAGGTGGCCACCGGCCGCTTTGGCGTGACCCCGGAGTACCTGGTCAACGCCGAAGTGTTGCAGATCAAGGTTGCCCAGGGCGCCAAGCCCGGTGAAGGCGGCCAGCTGCCAGGCGGCAAGGTCAACGGCCTGATCGCCAAGCTGCGTTACGCGGTACCGGGCGTGACCCTGATCTCGCCACCGCCGCACCACGACATCTACTCGATCGAAGACCTGGCCCAGCTGATCTACGACCTCAAGCAGGTCAACCCGCAGGCCCTGGTTTCGGTCAAGCTGGTGGCAGAAGCCGGCGTCGGCACCATCGCCGCCGGTGTGGCCAAGGCCTATGCCGACCTGATCACCATCTCCGGCTACGACGGTGGTACCGGTGCTTCGCCGCTGACCTCGATCAAGTACGCCGGCGCCCCATGGGAGCTGGGCCTGGCCGAGACCCACCAGACCCTGCGCGGCAACGACCTGCGCGGCAAGGTACGGGTACAGACCGACGGTGGCCTGAAGACTGGCCTGGACGTGATCAAGGCAGCCATCCTCGGCGCCGAAAGCTTCGGCTTCGGTACCGCGCCGATGATCGCACTGGGCTGCAAGTACCTGCGCATCTGCCACCTGAACAACTGCGCTACCGGCGTGGCCACCCAGAACGACAAGCTGCGCAAGGATCACTACATCGGCACCGTCGACATGGTGATCAACTTCTTCACCTTCGTCGCCGAAGAAACCCGTGAGTGGCTGGCCAAGCTGGGCGTACGCAGCCTCGGCGAGCTGATCGGCCGTACCGACCTGCTCGACGTGCTGCCAGGCGACACCGAGCGCCAGCAGTACCTGGACCTGACGCCGCTGCTGGGCAGCTCGCACATCCCGGCTGACAAGCCGCAGTTCTGCGAAGTCGACAAGAACCCGCCGTTCGACCAGGGCGAGCTGGCCGAGAAGATGGTGGAAATGGCCATGCCGGCCATCCGCGACCAGGCCGGTGGCGAGTTCAGCCTCGACATCTGCAACTGCGACCGCTCCATCGGTGCGCGGGTCTCGGGTGAAATCGCCCGCCTGCACGGCAACCAGGGCATGGCCGCGGCACCGATCACCTTCCGCTTCAAGGGCACTGCGGGCCAGAGCTTCGGCGTGTGGAACGCTGGTGGCCTGAACCTGCACCTGGAAGGCGATGCCAACGACTACGTCGGCAAGGGCATGACCGGTGGCAAGGTCACCATCGTGCCGCCAGCCGGCAGCCCGTTCGAAACCCAGCACAGCGCCATCGTCGGCAACACCTGCCTGTACGGCGCCACCGGCGGCAAGTTGTTCGCCGCCGGTACTGCTGGCGAGCGCTTCGCTGTACGTAACTCCGGCGCCCACGCTGTTGTCGAGGGCACTGGCGATCACTGCTGTGAATACATGACCGGCGGCTTTGTCTGTGTGCTGGGCAAGACCGGTTACAACTTCGGTTCTGGCATGACTGGCGGCTTCGCCTACGTGCTCGACATGGACAATACCTTCGTTGACAAGCTCAACCATGAGCTGGTGGAAATCCAGCGTATCAGTGGTGAAGCGATGGAGGCGTACCGCAGCCACCTGGCGCGGGTCCTTGCCGAGTACGTGGAAGAGACCGGCAGCGAGTGGGGGCGTGAGCTCTCGGAGAACCTGGACGACTACGTGCGGCGCTTCTGGCTGGTCAAGCCGAAGGCAGCCAACCTGAAGCAACTGCTGTCCAGCACCCGTGCCAACCCGCAGTAACAACAGCTGCAAGTGACGGCCCCGTGCGCGGGGCCCGTCGTGCTCAAGTGATCGTCTTGCAGCTTGCAGCCTGAGGCTGGCAACTGCGGTAAAGAGGTTTTGAAAAATGGCTGAACGTCTGAACAACGACTTCCAGTTCATCGAAGTGGGCCGCAAGGACCCGAAGAAAAAGCTGCTGCGCCAGCGCAAGAAGGAGTTCGTGGAAATCTACGAGCCGTTCAAGCCGCAGCAGTCCGTGGAGCAGGCACACCGCTGCCTGGGCTGCGGTAACCCGTATTGCGAATGGAAGTGCCCGGTACACAACTTCATCCCCAACTGGCTGAAGCTGGTTTCCGAAGGCAACATCCTGGCTGCGGCGGAGCTGTCGCACCAGACCAATACCCTGCCGGAAGTGTGCGGCCGCGTATGCCCGCAGGACCGCCTGTGCGAGGGTGCCTGCACCCTGAACGACGGCTTCGGTGCGGTGACCATCGGCTCGGTGGAGAAGTACATCACCGACACCGCCTTCGCCATGGGCTGGCGCCCGGACATGTCCAAGGTCAAGCCAACCGGCAAGCGCGTTGCCATCATCGGTGCCGGCCCGGCCGGCCTGGGCTGTGCCGACGTATTGGTACGTGCCGGCGTGACCCCGGTGGTGTTCGACCGCAACCCGGAAATCGGCGGCCTGCTGACCTTCGGTATTCCCGAGTTCAAGCTGGAAAAGACCGTGCTCAGCAACCGCCGTGAAGTGTTCACCGGCATGGGCATCGAGTTCCGCCTGAACACCGAGGTGGGCAAGGACGTGACCATGGAGCAACTGCTCGCCGAGTACGACGCGGTATTCATGGGCATGGGTACCTACACCTACATGAAGGGCGGCTTCCCGGGCGAGGACCTGCCGGGCGTGCATGACGCGCTCGACTTCCTGATCGCCAACGTCAACCGCAACCTGGGCTTCGAGAAGTCGCCGGAAGACTTCGTCGACATGCAGGGCAAGAAGGTGGTGGTACTGGGCGGTGGTGACACCGCGATGGACTGCAACCGCACCTCGATCCGCCAGGGCGCCAAATCGGTGACCTGCGCCTATCGCCGTGACGAGGCCAACATGCCGGGTTCGCGTCGTGAGGTGAAGAACGCCAAGGAAGAGGGCGTGAAGTTCCTCTACAACCGCCAGCCTATCGCCATTGTCGGCGAGGACAAGGTCGAAGGCGTGAAGGTGGTCGAGACCCGTCTCGGCGAACCGGACGCCCGTGGCCGCCGCAGCCCGGAACCGATCCCGGGGTCTGAAGAGATTCTGCCGGCCGATGCCGTGGTCATCGCCTTCGGCTTCCGCCCAAGCCCGGCGCCTTGGTTCGAGCAGCATGGCATCCAACTGGACAGCCAGGGCCGCGTGGTTGCACCGGAGAAAGGCAAGTTCAAGCATCAGACCAGCAACCCGAAAGTGTTTGCCGGCGGCGACATGGTGCGTGGATCGGACCTGGTGGTGACGGCTATCTTCGAAGGGCGTACTGCTGCTGAAGGCATTCTGGACTACCTGGAAGTCTGATTGATTGTCGGGGCCGCTTCGCGGCCCATCGCGACACAAGGCCGCTCCTACAGGGATCGCGTACTTCCTGTAGGAGCGGCCTTGTGTCGCGATGGGCTGCAAAGCAGCCCCAAAGGCATTTTTTGTATACAAAAACCCTTGATCCATGGCATCCAATAGACAAAACGCATGGCCTTGACCGTGCCTTTTGCGCTGGCGTCTGAGAAAATGCCCGCACTATTTTTCCGGATGCCGACATGACTGCCCTGAAGAACGATCGTTTCCTGCGTGCACTGCTCAAGCAACCCGTAGACGTCACCCCGGTGTGGATGATGCGCCAGGCCGGCCGCTACCTGCCGGAGTACCGCGCCAGCCGCGCCAAGGCCGGTGACTTCATGAGCCTGTGCATGAACCCGCAGTTCGCCTGCGAGGTCACCCTGCAGCCGCTGGACCGCTACCCGCTGGACGCGGCGATCCTGTTCTCGGACATCCTCACCATCCCCGATGCCATGGGCCTGGGCCTGTACTTCGAAAGCGGCGAAGGCCCGCGCTTCAAGAAAGTCGTCAGCACCCCGGCTGACATCGAGGCGCTGCCAATCCCCGACCCGCAGAAAGACCTCGGCTACGTGATGGACGCGGTCAGCACCATCCGCCGTGAGCTCAACGGCCGCGTGCCGCTGATCGGCTTCTCCGGCAGCCCGTGGACCCTGGCCACCTACATGGTCGAAGGCGGCTCGTCGAAGGACTTCCGCAAGACCAAGGCCATGGCCTACGACAATCCGCAGGCCCTGCACCTGCTGCTGGACAAGCTGGCCCAGTCGGTCACCAGCTACCTCAACGGCCAGATCCTCGCTGGTGCCCAGGCCGTGCAGATTTTCGACACCTGGGGCGGCAACCTGTCGGCGGCCGCTTACCAGGAGTTCTCCCTGGCCTACATGCGCAAGATCGTCAGCGGCCTGATTCGCGAGCACGAAGGGCGTAAGGTGCCGGTGATCCTGTTCACCAAGAATGGCGGCCTGTGGCTGGAAAGCATCGCCGAAGCCGGCGCCGACGCGCTGGGCCTGGACTGGACCTGCGAGATCGGCGATGCCCGCCGCCGCGTGGGTGACAAGGTTGCGCTGCAGGGCAACATGGACCCGACCGTGCTGTACGCCAAGCCCGAGGCCATCCGCAAGGAAGTGGCGCGCATCCTGGCCAGCTATGGCCACGGCACAGGCCATGTGTTCAACCTCGGCCACGGCATCACACCGGAAGTCGACCCAGAGCACGCCGGCGTGTTCATCAACGCCGTGCATGAGCTGTCGGCGCAGTACCATCAGTGAGTCGATCGCTGAACACGAAGCCCGGCCATGTGTCGGGCTTTTTGTTCATTAAGTTTTAATTCAGCGATCGTCGTTAATCTGGTCCCATCGAAACCGAAACAGGACCTGATCCTCATGAAAGCACGTTACATTGCGATGATTCTTGCCCCCTTGTTCAGCACTGCCGCCCTGGCTGCCGGCTACACCGGCCCTGGCGCCCAGTCGGTCACCACCGTAGCTGCGGCCAACGATGCTGCCGACGACACTCCAGTGGTGCTGCAAGGCTTCGTGACCAAGAAGATCAACAACGACGACAAGTACGAGTTCAAGGACAACACCGGCACCATCACCGTGGAAATCGATGATGAAGACTTGCCACCGACGCCGTTCAACGACAATACCAAGGTCAAGCTGACCGGTGAGGTGGAGAAGCACCTGATGAGCCGGGAGGTGGATGTGGATATGGTCGAGATCATCAACTGATCCGCTGGCCTCTTCGCGGGTGAACCCGCTCCCACAGGTACGGCGCTTCCCTTATTTCCAACGCGGTCCCTGTGGGAGCGGGTTTACCCGCGAATGGGCCTCAAGCAGTTTTCGGTGGTAGCCTGCTCAGGTGCAGCGCCACCAGCAACGCCACCGCCAGCAGGCCGCCAATGAACAGCCCGATGCCATTCCAGCCCCACTGGTGCCAGAACACCCCGCCCGCCGTACCGGCCACACTCGACCCTGCGTAATAGCTGAACAGGTACAACGACGACGCCTGTCCCTTGGCCTTCAAAGCCCTGCGGCCGATCCAGCTGCTGGCCACCGAGTGCGCGCCAAAAAAGCCGAAGGTGAACACCAGCATACCGAGGATCACCATCACCAGCGGGCTGGCCAGAGTCATCAGCAAACCGCCCGCCATCACCACGATACTGGCCCAGAACACCTTGCGCCGGCCCAGTTTGTCAGCCAGCGCGCCGACCTGCGCCGAGCTGTAGATGCCAGACAGGTACACCACTGACAGCAAGCCGACCAGCGCCTGGTTCATGTGATAGGGCTCGGCCAGCAGGCGGTAGCCGATGTAGTTGAACAGGGTGACGAAGGCGCCCATCAGCAGGAAGGCTTCGAGGAACAACCAGGGTAGTCCGGCATCCTTGAAGTGCATGACGAAGCCATCCAGCAGGCTGCGTGGGTTCATCGTCTGCGGGCGGAAATTGCGCGATTCGGGCAGCACCCTCCAGAACACCAGCGCCGCAACCAAGGCCAGGCCGCCGATGGTCAGCATCGCCGTGTGCCAGCTGACGAAATCGATCAGCACGCCGGTGATCAGGCGCCCGCTCATGCCGCCAATGGCGTTGCCGCCGATGTACAGGCCCATGGCCAGGCCAATGTGCTGCGGGTGGATCTCTTCGCTCAGGTAGGTCATCGCCACCGCCGCCAGGCCGCTCAGCGACAGGCCGACCAGGGCGCGGGTGGCCAGTACCAGCTCCCAGCTCGGCATCACCGCGCTGGCCAGGGTGGAAAGGGCGGCGCATACCAGGGCAAACACCATCACCGGCTTGCGCCCGATGCGGTCGGAGATAGGGCCGGTGATCAGCAGGCCGAACGCCAGCATGGCTGTGGAGACCGACAGCACCAGGCTGCTCTGCGCCGCATTGATGGCAAATTCCTTCGACAGCAACGGCATCATCGGCTGCACGCAGTACAGCAGGGCGAAGGTGGCGAAGCCGCCGCTGAATAGCGCCAGCACGGTCTTCATGAAGGCGGGGGTGCCTTTTTCGATCCACATTTCGTTCAGCGGGGCAGGTTCGGGCTCGGCGGGAAGGGCAGCTGCAGCAGTTTTCACGGGGGGTACCTCTGGCGCAATGAAAAAAGCATATAGCTGGCTAATGATTAGATCCAATATATTGTTCGACCTATTTGAGATGTTTTGCGACCTGTTCGGAGCTGATCATGGAACTGCGCCATTTGCGTTACTTCATCGCCGTGGCCGAAGAGCTGCATTTTGGCCGCGCTGCCCAGCAACTGGGTATTTCGCAGCCGCCCTTGAGCCAGCAGATCCAGGCGCTGGAGCAGGAACTGGGTGCCCGGCTGTTCGAGCGCACCAACCGTCGGGTGGAGCTGAGCGAGGCAGGTCGATTGTTCCTCGAGGAGGCCCGTCAGGTGTTGGCGCAGGTGGAAAAGGCTGCCGATGTCGCCCGGCGTGCGCAGTTGGGGGAGCTGGGGGAGATGAAGATCGGCTTTACCTCCTCGGCACCGTTCACCTCGAAGATCCCCAAGGCCATCCACGCGTTTCGCCAGCGCTTCCCGGCGGTGCACCTGAACCTCAAGGAAATGAGCAGCCGCGATGTGGCGGAAGGGGTGTTCGACGAGTCCATCGAGGTCGGGCTGATGCGGCCGATGCCGCTGCCGGAAGGGCTGATGGCCACCGAACTGTTTCGCGAGCCGCTGGTGGCGGTGATCAACGCCTCGCATCCACTTGCCGAAGGTACGGAGCATGGCGTGCACATGACCGCCCTGGCCAATGAGCCGTTCGTGTTCTTCCCGCGCAGCTATGGCAGCGGGTTGCACGCACAGTTGCTGAGCCTGGCGCGCCAGGCGGGTTTCAGCCCGCATTTTGCCCAGGAGGCGGGGGAGGCGATGACCATCATCGGGCTGGTATCGGCAGGGCTTGGGGTATCGGTGCTGCCGGCGTCGTTCCAGCGCATGCGCATCGAGGGGGTGGTCTATCGTACGCTGCTGGATGAAGGGGCGATGTCGGCTGTGTGGCTGGTGCAGCGCGAGCATGGTGGGTCGGCGATGGCACGGGCATTTGCCGAGTTGCTCACGGGGCAGGTGGTTGGCGGGGCAGTGTAGTTGTTCCGGGCAAATGGCACTGGTCATTGCCGCAGCGGCGCCACATACTCGGGCATTCGTTGATACACGGAGGTCAATCATGCGGCGCGTGGTGTTCAATCAGAAAGGTGGTGTGGGCAAGTCGAGCATCGCTTGCAACCTGGCGGCTGTGAGCGCCAGCGAAGGTTATCGGACCCTGCTGATCGACCTGGATGCCCAGGCCAACTCGACCCAGTACCTGACTGGCCTGACCGGCGACGATATCCCCATGGGCATCGCCGACTTCTTCAAGCAAAGCCTGTCCAGCGGGCCGTTCAGCAAGAAGAACCAGGTCGATATCTACGAAACCCCGTTCGACAACCTCCATGTGGTCACCGCCACGGCCGAGCTGGCCGATCTGCAGCCGAAGCTTGAGGCGAAGCACAAGATCAACAAGCTGCGTAAGTTGCTCGACGAACTGGACGAGGACTACGAGCGCATTTACATCGATACCCCGCCAGCGCTGAACTTCTATGCGGTTTCCGCACTGATCGCCGCCGATCGCGTGCTGATTCCTTTCGACTGCGACAGCTTCTCGCGCCAGGCCCTGTATGGCCTGCTGGCTGAGATCGAAGAGCTCAAGGATGACCACAACGAAGACCTGGTGGTCGAAGGCATCGTGGTCAACCAGTTCCAGTCCCGTGCCAGCCTGCCACAGCAGATGCTCGACGAGCTGCTGGCCGAAGGGCTCCCGGTGCTACCGGTGTACCTGGGCAGCTCGGTGAAGATGCGTGAGTCGCACCATGCCAGCCTTCCGCTGATTCACCTGGAGCCCAGGCACAAGCTGACCCAGCAGTTTGTCGAGTTGCATTCGCTGCTCGAAGAGAACGCTTAAACCCCCTGGCTACGCAACCACTCCAGCAATGACTGGAGTGGAAACGCCCCGGCCTGACGGCTGACTTCACGGCCATTCTTGAACAGCAGCAGGCTGGGGATAGAGCGGATGCCCAGTTGCCCGGCCAGGTTGCGGTTGGCTTCGCTGTCGAGCTTGGCCAGGCGGCAGCGGCCGGCCAGTTGGCGGGCGGCCTGTTCGAAGGTGGGGGCGAAGGATTTGCACGGGCCGCACCAGTCGGCCCAGATGTCGACCAGCAGTGGCAGGTCGCCTTTGATCTGGCTGGCGTAGCTGGCTTCGGTGAGTTCGAAGGGGGTGCTCAGCAGCACGTCCTGTTTGCAGCGGCCGCATTTCGGCGCGTCGCCCAGGCGCTCGGCGGGCAGGCGGTTGAGGCCGTTACAGTGGGGGCAGGGGATAACCAGTGGTTCGGACATATCAATTCCTTGTGTTGTTTGTTCGGGCCCTATCGCCGGCAAGCCAGCTCCCACAGGGTTCGGAGTTGGTCAGGAGGAGCAGCTGATTTCCAGGTGCTTGCCCCATTCCGGCGGGCGTTCGGCATAGCCCTGCATCCCGGCCTGCTCCTCGAACGGTTTGCTCAACACCTGATGCAACCGTCGCACTTCACTGTAGTCCCCCGCTTCGGCCGCTTCGATAGCTTTCTGTGCCAGGTAGTTGCGCAGCACATACAGCGGGTTCACCGCATGCATGCGCTCACGCCGCCCTTCGACATTATCCGCTTCGCGCTCGCAGCGGGCCAGGTAGTCCGCCCCCCAGGCATCGAAACCGGCCAGGTCGATGAAGTCGTCACGCACCACCTTCAGCGCCTCGGCCACGGGCTGATCGCCCAGCTTGCGGAAGAACAGGTTGTAGTCCACACCACCGCTCTGCATGCGCTGCAACAGGCGCTCGACCAACGCCATGTCGTCCTCTTCCGCGGTGGTCAGGCCCAGGCGGCGGCGCATCAGGTCCAGGTAGTGTGCCTGGTACAGCGGCAGGAACAGGCCCAGCGCCTCTTTGAGTGGTTCGACTTCGATCACCGTGGTCAGCGCCTGGGCCAGCGCACTGAGGTTCCAGTGGGCGATCGGTACCTGGTTGGCGTAGCTGTAGCGGCCACGGTCGTCGGAGTGGTTGCAGATGAAGTTGGCGTCGAAGTCGTCGAGGAAGGCGTACGGGCCGAAGTCGAAGGTGATGCCGAGGATCGACATGTTGTCAGTGTTCATCACCCCGTGGCAGAAACCGTAGGCCTGCCAACGGGCGATCAGCTCGGCATTGCGCTCGACGATGGTGCGGAACATGGCCAGATAAGGCTGCTCGGCATCGCGGCATTCGGGGTAGTGCTGCTCCAGCACGTGGTCGATCAGCACGCGCTGCTGTTCCGGCTGCCTGGTGTAGTAGAAGTATTCGAAATGCCCGAAACGCACATGGCTCTGCGCCAGGCGGGTGAGCATGGCCGCGCTTTCGCGGGTTTCGCGCCAAACCGGGGTGCTCGAGCCGATCACGCACAGTGCCCGGCTGCTGGGAATGCCCAGGGCGTGCAGGGCCTCGGAGGCGAGGAACTCGCGGATCGAGGAACGCAGCACGGCGCGGCCGTCGCCCATGCGCGAGTAGGGCGTCTGGCCGGCGCCCTTGAGGTGCAGGTCCCAGTGCTCGCCCTGGTCATTCAGCACTTCGGCCAGCAGCAGGCCGCGGCCATCACCCAGGCGTGGGTTGTAGGAGCCGAACTGATGGCCGGAATAGACCATCGCCCGCGGGTCGGCCTCTTCCCATAGCTTGTGGCCGCTGAACAGCTCGGCGAAAACCGGCAGGTCTGCCTGGGCTGGGTCGAGGTCGAGCAGCGCCATGGCCGACTCGCTCGCTACCACCAGGCGTGGGTCTGCGATGGGTTCGGGCAGGACCTGGGTGGAGAACGCGTCGCCCAGGCGGGCGAAGCGATTGTCGAAGGTGAGTTGGTCGAGGGCTTTCACGGGGCCGGCTCCAGAAATTGATGGACTGGGGCCGCTTTGCGGCCCTTCGCGGGCAAGCCCGCTCCCACAGGTATTGCGCAGTGCCTGAGAGCGGCGCGGCCCTTGTGGGAGCAGGCGCGCACGAGGGCGAAGCCCTCGCAGGGATTCTGCACAGAATAAAGTATTAGAGCCCACTCAGGCCGAAGCAGTGCCATCCGGTTTCGGCTGCTCCACCGGAATCAGCTGCTGTTTGCCGCCCTTCGGATCCATCAGAAACACCTCGACCTGGCGCACCGAGATCTTGATGTTGTGAGCCTTGAACTCGCGGTTGATGTAGCGGTTGATCTCGTCCAGCGTCGGGTTGCGGTCGCCCAGGTCGCGTACGTGCATGCGCAGCTCGTGGTCCAGCGAGCTCTCACCGAAGTTGAGGAAGTACACGATCGGCTCCGGGTCCTTGAGCACCCGCGGGTTTTCGTGGGCACCCTTGAGCAGCAGGTCGCGGACCAGGTCCAGGTCGGAGCCATAGTCGATGCCCAGCTTCAGCGTTACCCGCGTGACCGTGTCGGTCAGCGACCAGTTGATCAGCTGGCCGGTGATGAAGGTCTTGTTGGGGACGATGATGTCCTTGCGGTCGAAGTCGGTGATGGTGGTGGCGCGGATGCGGATCTTGCTCACCGTGCCTGACAGGTTGCCGATGGTGATGGTGTCGCCAATCCGTACCGGGCGCTCGAACAGGATCATGATGCCGGAGATGAAGTTGGCGAAGATCTCCTGCATACCGAAGCCCAGGCCCACCGACAGCGCGGCCACCAGCCATTGCAGCTTGTCCCAGCTGACCCCCAGGGTCGACAGGGTGCTGACGATACCGACGCCGACGATGACATAGGACAGCAAGGTTGTAGTGGCATACGCACTGCCCTGGGCCAGGTTGAGCCGCGACAGCACCAGGACTTCGAGCAGGCCGGGCAAGTTCCGTGCGAGGGCGAAGGTGATGCCGATGATGACCAGCGCACCGAGGAAGTCGCCCAGGCTGATCGGCACCATGCTGGCGGTGGCTCCGGTGCCGCTGGAGTACTCGTACAGGGTGAAATTGTTGAGGTAGGCGAACACCGAGATCAGGTCCGACCACACCCAGTACAGGCCGGCGATGAAGCCGCCGAGCAGGGCCAGGCGGATCAGGCGCAGCGACTGCTGGTTGACCTGTTCGATATCCAGCGTTGGTTCTTCGGTGATGACTTCGCCATCCAGCCCTTCCTTGGCCGCCGCCCGCTTGCTCAGCGCGCGCTGGTAGGCCAGGCGCCGTGCCGCCACCGACAGGCCACGCACGAACGCGGCTTCGATCACCAGCCAGAACAGCAGCAGGTACAGGGTGTAGATCAGCCGGTCGGTAAGTTTCAGCGCGGTGTAGTAGTAGCCGAAGCACACGGCCACGAACAGGGCGATGGGCAGGGCGGTGAAGGCCACGCCCACGGCCTTGCGGAACAGCGAGGTGTCGCGGTGTGCCGGGCTGCTGAGCAGCAGGCGGCTGAGCAGCCAGGCCATCAGTGCGTAGCAGGTCAGTACCACGCCGATACCCAGCACATCATCGGCCAGCGCCGAAGGCTGATGTTCGGCCACCGCCACCACACCGACCAGTGCCAGTACCACGGTGCCCAGGCGCCGCACCCAGCCGCGCAGGAACTCGACCTGCGGCTTGTGCCAGCGGAAGTGGATTTCCGCCACGCCGCCCGGGGCGAGGATGCGGTAGGCGGTGTAGAACACCAGCCAGGCCTGGGCCAGTTGCCAGAGGGCGGCGCCGAGGTTGGCATTCTGCCCGCGGGCGTCGATCTGCAGGGCGTAGCTGCACAGGGCCAGGCCCAGGCTGACCGGCATTGCCAGCAGGATGTTGATGAAGATCGCCTGGGGCGTGTGCCACTGGCTGTCACGGCGGAAGTGGCCGATGTCCTGGTGCACCTTGCCCAGCCGTTGGTACAGGTATTTGCGCCGCCACAGCAGGCCGCCGATCACCAACAGCAAGGGCAGGAACAGCAGCGGGCGCTGGCCCAGCCCATCGGCCAGTTCCTTGAGGCCCGAACCCCAGGGCAGGCTGGCTACCTGGTCGGCAAAGCGTGCCGGCACCAGGCTCAGCCATTCCCAGTCCAGTGGCTTGTTGCTGGGAATCCAGAACATCTGCTCTTCGAGCGTGGTGCGCAAGCCCTGGGCGGTGCCGAGCAGCTGCTTCTGGTTGAGCTGCAAGGTGATCGATTCGTTGAGCAGTGCCGACAGCTCCCGGCTGAGGCGTTCGAGCAGGTCGACGCGGGTAATCATCACCTCCAGCAGCGCCTTGCGCAGCTGAGGGGTAACCTGCTCCTGTGGCTGGCCAAGCAGCAGGTTGTCGACGTACGCGGCGGGGCTGCTCATCTGCTCGCGTTGCTGGTTCACCTCGAACTGGTAAAGACGGATATCGGCGATCTGGTCAGCCAGGTCGCGGTCCACTTTCAGGTGCGGCAGGGCCTGTTTCTGCTTGTAGAGGATCTTGGACAGCAGCAGGCTGCCCTTGAGCACGCTGATCTGTTCATCGAGGGCCTGGTCGGCCTGGGTCAGGCTGTCTAGCTGCTGCTTGCTGCGCAGGTTCTGCTGGGTCAGCTCGTTGAGGCGGTCGGTGCTCTTGAGCAGGTAGTCGGACAGTTTCAGGTTGGCAGCGCTTTCGTTGGCCAGCAGGGTGCTGCCGCCGGCTTTCTGCGCTTCGATCGATTGCTGGGTGACCGCCTGCTGCGACTGGGCCAGGCGCTTTTCGTTGATCAGCGATTGCAGGTCCTGGATTTCCTGCTCCATTCGTGTGGCGCGCTCGATCAGCAGGTCGTGACGGGCATTGCCCAGGTCCTGCAGCAGGCCGTTGCCGGCCAGTTCCTGGCGACGCAACGAGGTCAGGGCATTGAGCGACGCCAGCTCGGCATTGAGCTTGTTGCGTTGGTCGCTGTTGAGTGGCTTGCCGTTCTCCTTGCCGCTCTTGAGGCTGAGGTTGATCTGCTGGGTACGTGTCTGGTTGTTGCTGATTTCTGCCTGAGCCCGCTCTGGGCGGGTCTGCGAGTTGATGATCAGGCTGTTGGCATCCGACAGTGCCTTTTGCAGTTCGCCTTGTTGCGTACTGCGCTCGCTGAGCATCTGCTCCAGCTGTGGCACGTTCAGGGTGGCGTAGCGTTGGGCCACCGGCAGTGGCTTGCTGGCCTTGAGCTTGATCAGCTCGCGCTGGCTGTCGGCGGTTTCCTTGGGCGCGCCAGCCAATTGCTGCTTGAGTGCCTCAAGCTTCTTTTCGCTGTCTTCCTTGCTGAGCAGCAGTGCCAGGGTCTGTTCCAGCACCTGTTGCTGGGCCTTCTGCTCCGGTGTCTGTTGCGCAGCCTTGGGGTCGGCCTCGGCACCCTTGGGCTGGGAAATCTTGTTCAGGCTGCTCTGGATGCTAGTCGTGGTGGGAAGCTCGGCCGCGCCAGCGGCGAACGAGAGAGACAGGCACAGCCCGAACAGGGCTGTGCGGAGGTACACGCGCAGGGACATAGGCAGACTACTTGTGGATCCGGCAGAAACGAAGTTTAGAGGAACAATCCTGGTCCGGGTCGCGTTCCTTCGGGGAATCTGACGCCTACTTTCTGAATCTTGTTCCCGTCCATGGTGGCCACGGTCCAGATCGTGCCATGCCATTCGACCTGGTCACCTACTACTGGAGCGCCTCCGACCTTTTGTCGGATGAACTGGGCCAGTGGCATTTTCGCGTCCAGGCCGTCGAGTTTCAGACCGTACAACGCTGCCACCGCACCCAGTTCGGCATCGCCTTCGAGCACGAAGTCGCCGAAGAAACGCAGGTCGAGGCCACGTTGTGGTGCCTGGCTGAACAGCTTGCCCAGGGCCGGCAGGTTGTGCTCGTGGCCGATCACGCAGAGCATGTCGCCTACTTCCAGTACCGTACTGCCGGACGGGTGCAGCAGTTGCTCGCCCCGGAACAGCGCGGCGATTCGCGTGCCTTCGGGCATCTTCAGCTCGCGCAGGGCGGCGCCGATGCACCATTTTTCGGCACCCAGGCGGTAGACGAACATTTCCCACTCGCTGGTGATGTGCACTTCCAGCGCCGAACGGGAGATCGGCGCCGGGTCTGGCGGTACCGTCACTTTCAGCAGCTTGGCCATCCACGGCAGGCTGGTGCCTTGCACCAGCAGCGACACCAGCACGATGAAGAAGGCCAGGTTGAAGAACAGCTGGGCGTCCGGCAGGCCGGCCATCAGCGGGAACACCGCGAGGATGATCGGAACCGCACCGCGCAGGCCGACCCAGGAAATGAAGGCTTTTTCACGGCCGTGGAAGGCCTTGAACGGCAACAGGCTGGCGACCACCGACAGCGGGCGCGCCACCAGGATCATCCACAGCGCCAGGCCCAGCGCCGGCAGGGCGATGGGCAGCAGGTCGTGGGGCGTGACCAGCAGCCCCAGCACCAGGAACATGCCGATCTGCGCCAGCCACGCCATGCCGTCGAGCATGTGCAGGATGCCGTGGCGGCTGCGGATGGGCTTGTTGCCCAGCACCAGGCCGCACAGGTACACGGCAAGGAATCCGCTGCCGTGCAGGGCGTTGGTCAGCGAGAACACCACCAGGCCGCCGGCGATCACCAGGATGGGGTACAGGCCGCCAGCCAGCTTGATGCGGTTGACCAGTTGCAGCATCAGCCAGCCGCCGCCCAGGCCCACCAGCCCGCCGATGCCGAATTCGCGCAGCAGGTGGGTGAGCAGGCTCCAGTGCAGGCCGGTCTGGCCGCTGGCGATCATGTCGATCAGGGTGACGGTGAGGAAAACTGCCATCGGGTCGTTGCTACCCGACTCGATCTCCAGGGTGGCGGTGACCCGCTCGTTCAGGCCTTTGCCGCCGAGCAGCGAGAACACCGCCGCAGCGTCGGTGGAACCGACGATGGCGCCGATCAGCAGGCCCTGGATCAGGCTCAGGTCGAACAGCCAGGCGGCGACCAGGCCCGTGAGGGCGGTGGTGATCATTACGCCGATGGTGGCCAGCGACAGCGCCGGCCACAGCGCCACGCGGAAGCTCGCCACCCGTGTGCGCAGGCCACCGTCGAGCAGGATCACGGCCAGCGCCAGGTTGCCCACCAGGTAGGCGGTCGGATAGTTGTTGAAGATGATGCCGCCACCATCGACGCCGGCGATCATGCCGACCGCAAGGATGATGACCAGGATAGGGATGCCCAGGCGCGACGACAGCGAACTGACCAGGATACTTGCGCCCACCAGCAATGCGCCGATCAGGAACAGGCTGTTGATGGTGCTTGCATCCAAAGGCAGGTACTCCGGGGACCGCGGGGGAGGGGACTTGATAGCATGACGCTAGCAGGTCGCGTGCCAAATGATTCTAACCTGATGAATTGGCAGGCTGTAAAGCGTTTCTGCAGATGAAAAAAAGGCACCGCGGTGGGTGCCTTTTCGGGTGTTGCCTGGGCGGGCCCTTTCGCGGGTGAACCCGCTCCCACAGGTACTGCACAGTTGCAAAACCTGTGTGAGCCCTGTGGGAGCGGCTTTAGCCGCGAAGAGGCCGGTGCAGGCTTACGCCTGCTTGACCTCGCGCATCGGCTTGCCCTTCACCGGTGCATCGCCCGCCACGTAGTACTTGGCAGTGCTGCGCGGCAGCGGCTTGCGGCCACGGATCTTGTCCGAGATTTTCTCGGCGATCATGATCGTGGTGGCGTTGAGGTTACCGGTGATGATCAGCGGCATGATCGACGCATCGACCACACGCAGGCCCTTCATGCCATGCACGCGGCCTTCGCCGTCGACCACCGCCATGTCGTCGGTGCCCATCTTGCACGAGCAGGACGGGTGGAAGGCGGTTTCGGCGTGCTCGCGGATGAACTTGTCCAGCTCTTCATCGGTCTGCACGTGCGCGCCGGGGCTGATCTCACGGCCACGGTACGGGTCCAGTGCCGGCTGGGCCATGATTTCACGGGTCAGGCGGATGCCGTCACGGAATTCCTGCCAGTCCTGCTCGGTGGACATGTAGTTGAACAGAATGCTCGGGTGTTGGCGCGGGTCCTTCGACTTGGCCTGGATGCGGCCGCGGGCAGGCGAGCGCATGGAACCCATGTGTGCCTGGAAGCCGTGTTCCTTCACGCCATTGGAGCCGTTGTAGTTAATGGCCACTGGCAGGAAGTGATATTGAATGTTCGGCCATTTGAATTCAGGGCGGGTACGAATGAAACCACCGGCCTCGAACTGGTTGCTGGCGCCGATGCCGGTGCCGTTGAACATCCACTCGGCACCGATGGCCGGCTGGTTCCACCACAGCAACGATGGGTACAGCGACACCGGTTGGGTGCAGGCGTACTGCAGGTACAGCTCCAGGTGGTCCTGCAGGTTTTCGCCAACGCCTGGCAGATCGTGCACCACCGGGATGTCGAGGCTTTCCAGCAGGGCGCGCGGACCAACGCCGGAGCGCTGCAACAGCTGCGGCGAAGCGATGGCGCCGGAGCTGACGATGACTTCCTTGCGGGCACGGGCTTCAACGCGCTCTTCGCTGTCACCGACCAGGTAGGTCACGCCGATGGCGCGCTTGCCGTCGAACAGCACGCGGTCAGTCAGGGCGTGGGTGACGATGGTCAGGTTCGGGCGCTTCTTGGCCTGGTCCAGATAGCCGCGGGCGGTGCTGGAGCGGCGGCCGTTCTTGGTCACCGTACGGTCCATCGGGCCGAAGCCTTCCTGCTGGTAGCCATTCAGGTCTTCGGTGCGCGGGTAACCGGCCTGCACGCCGGCTTCGACCATGGCGTGGAACAGCGGGTTGTTGCCGGCTTTCGGCGTGGTCACGCTGACCGGGCCTTCGCCACCGTGGTAGTCGTTCGGGCCGATGTCGCGGGTTTCGGCCTTGCGGAAGTACGGCAGGCAGTCCAGATAGGTCCAGTCTTCCAGGCCTGGCAGTTCTGCCCAGCCATCGAAGTCCAGGGCATTACCGCGGATGTAGCACATGCCGTTGATCAGCGACGAGCCACCCAGGCCTTTGCCGCGACCGCATTCCATGCGGCGGCCGTCCATGTACGGCTCCGGATCGGTCTCGTAGGCCCAGTTGTAGCGGCGGCCCTGCAGCGGGAAGGCCAGGGCTGCTGGCATCTGGGTGCGGAAGTCGAAGCGGTAGTCGGGGCCACCGGCTTCCAGCAGCAATACGGTGACGCCTGCGTCTTCGGTCAGGCGGGTCGCCAGGGTGTTACCGGCCGAACCGGCACCGACGATGATGTAATCGAATTCTTGGGACATGAAAGTACCCTCGTGTTGGCGGTGTTCAGGGAGCAGGAACGCCCGTGCGCTGAGGCACGGGCGTGGCTGGACAGGGCCTTAGAAGACCGAGTTGTAGCCGCCCAGCTCGACCTGGACCGACTTGATGCGAGTGTATTGAGCCAGCGAGCTGACGCCGTTCTCACGGCCGACGCCCGACTGCTTGTAGCCACCGACCGGCATTTCGGCCGGCGATTCGCCCCAGGCGTTGATCCAGCAGATACCGGCTTCCAGCTTGTGGATGATGCGGTGGGCGCGGGTGATGTCGTTGGTGCAGACACCGGCGGCCAGGCCGTACTCGGTGTCGTTGGCACGACGGATGACTTCTTCTTCGGTTTCGTAGGTGAGGATGCTCATCACCGGGCCGAAGATCTCTTCCTTGACGATGGTCATGTCGTCGGTGCAGTCGGTGAACACGGTCGGGGCCACGAATGCACCCTTGGCGAAATCACCGGCGGTCAGACGCTCGCCACCGCACAGCACGCGGGCACCTTCTTCCTTGCCCTTGGCGATGTAGCCAAGCACGCTTTCCATGTGCTGGAAGCTGACCAGCGGGCCGAAGTTGGTGTTTTCGTCTTCCGGGTTGCCAGCGCGGATGCGGGCAACGCGTTCGACGATCTTGGCCTCGAAGGCAGTTTTCATTTCAGCCGGGATGAACACGCGGGTGCCGTTGGTGCAAACCTGGCCCGAGCTGTAGAAGTTGGCCATCATGGCGATGTCGGCGGCCTTGTCCAGGTCGGCGTCGGCGCAGATGATCAGTGGCGACTTGCCGCCCAGCTCCATGGTGACTTCCTTGAGCGACGAGCTCGAGGCGCTGGCCATGACCTTCTTGCCGGTGGTGGTGCCGCCGGTGAAGGAGACTTTTTCGATGCGTGGGTGTTCGGTCAGCCAGGTGCCGACTTCACGGCCGCTGCCGGTCAGGACGTTGAACACGCCGTTCGGCAAGCCGGCTTCGGTGTAGATCTCGGCCAGTTTCAGGGTGGTCAGCGAGGTGACTTCCGACGGCTTGAAGATCATCGCGTTGCCGGCGGCCAGGGCCGGAGCGGATTTCCACAGGGCGATCTGGATCGGGTAGTTCCAGGCGCCGATACCGGCGGTCACGCCCAGCGGCTCGCGGCGGGTGTAGACGAAGGACGATTCACGCAGCGGGATCTGCTCGCCTTCGATGGCCGGAACCAGGCCTGCGTAGTACTCCAGCACGTCGGCGCCGGTGACGATGTCGACGTAGCGGGTTTCCGAGTACGACTTGCCGGTGTCCAGAGTTTCCAGCATGGCCAGCTCGTCGTTGCGCTCGCGCAGGATCTCGACGGCGCGGCGCAGGATGCGCGAACGCTGCATGGCGGTCATCGCGGCCCAGACTTTCTGGCCACGCTCGGCGCTTTCGACGGCTTTCTCGACGTCAGCCTCGGTGGCACGTTGCACGTGGGCGAGGACTTCGCCGGTAGCCGGGTTGATGGCTTCGAAGGTGGCATCGCTGCCAGCGTCGACGTAAGCGCCATCAATGTAGAGTTTTTGCGTTCCGAAACGGGCCATAGTGTCCTCGCAAGTGCAGTGTGTGGTTTGGCTTGCGCGTCACGCTCCTGCTGGGTTGGCAAGGGCCGTGCGCGGTTGTTCAGCGGCCTGGTCGTTTGTACCCAGGGTGTGCTGTTTAGCCAGTTGTAGATCCATGTATTCGTAAGCAATCCGTATCGCCTGGTCGGTGTCGAATGCATCACCCGACAGGGCGCCACGCAGCCACAAGCCGTCGATCAAAGCTGCCAGGCCGCGGGCTGCCTTGCGCGCATGGTAGAGCGGCAGGGCGCGGCGGAACTGGCAGCACAGGTTGGAATACAAGCGGTGGTCGTTGATCCGCTGCAACCTGTGCAAATCGGGCTGGTGCATGCTGGAAGCCCAGAAGGCCAACCAGGTTTTCATCGCCGGGCCGTTTACCTGGCTGGCATCGAAGTTGCCCTCGATGATCACTTTCAGGTGGGCGCGCGGGCTGTCGTCCGTCAGGGCCTGGCGACGTGCTCTGACACCTTCGTTGAGCATGTTCATGATGTAACCCATCGTCGCTGCTATCAGGCCGTTCTTGTCCCGAAAGTAGTGACTGATGATGCCGTTCGACACACCGGCCAAACGGGCAATCAGCGCAATGCTGGCGTCACCCAGTCCGACCTGATCGACCGCCTGCAACGTGGCTTCGATCAACTGCTGGCGGCGGATGGGTTGCATACCGACCTTGGGCATCTTGCGTTCTCCTCAGGCCTGCGAGCAGACGACGGGCGGCTGACTCGGCGAAGGCCAGTCTATTTTGTTTTGATTGAACGTTCAATCAATAAAGAATAAGCTCTGCGACAATTTGTGCCATTGACAGTTTTTAAGGCGGTCGAGAAAGCACGGATTGACACCCCAGGAAATCGCGTAACCCCCTGAATACAAGGCGTTGACGGGCATGAGCGATGCGAAATGCAGATTCTGCCGTGCGGTCATGGACCCTGCGGCGGGCCCTTGGAGCGGGCGGGGTGATCTGTGACGAATGCGCGCACCTCAGCTGAGGCGTGGCATTTGCAGCAGGCCACCTGTCTGTTTTTTGCAACGTATCGATTCGGGATCACGGTTTCCAAGGGTGCTTTTATAACACCTGATGCAGTGGGGATATTCCACCAATTGCTCGGGAAAGACTGATTAGCCTCCACAGCCGCACTGCCCGGAGCATTCGTGCAATGAGTTCTGCCTCACTTACCAACCCTCCGGCCGAGAGGGTACGGGTCAACCGCGTGGTGTTCTTCACCTCCGCGCTGATGATTCTCGTTTTGACTGCCTTGCTTATCGCTGTACCCGAAACCGCCGGCCAAGTGCTGGGCGTAGCCCAGAAATGGCTGACGCGCACCTTCGGCTGGTATTACATGCTGGTAATCGGCGGTTACCTGCTGTTCGTCATCTACCTGGCCTTCTCCGACTACGGCAAGCTCAAGCTTGGCGGCAAGGATGACCAGCCCGACTTCAGCTATGGCGCCTGGGCCGGCATGCTGTTCTCCTCCGGTATCGGCATTTCGCTGTTGTACTTCGGCGCCTCCGAGCCGCTGGACCACTACTTCAACCCACCGGAAGGCACTTCTGCCAGCCTCGACGCAGCGCGCCAGGGCCTGCAGCTGACCTTCCTGCACTGGGGCCTGCATGGCTGGGCGATCTACGCCCTGGTCGGCCTGGCCGTGGGTTACTTCGCCTACCGCCACAACCAGCCGCTGGCGCTGCGCTCGGCGCTGTACCCGCTGGTGGGTGAGCGTTGGGTCAAGGGTGCTGCCGGCAATGCCGTGGACATCTTCGGCATGTTCGTCACACTTCTGGGCCTGGTGACCAACTTGGGCATCGGTTCGATGCAGGTGGCCTCCGGGCTGGAATACCTGTTCGGCATGGACCACAGCAAGACCAACCTGCTGGTGGTGATCCTGGTCATGGCCGGCGTTGCCACCGTGGCGGCGGTCTCGGGTGTGGAAAACGGCATTCGCCGCCTGTCCAACCTGAACATCGTGCTGTTCAGCGGCCTGTTGATCTTCGTCCTGCTGGGCGGCGAAACCCTGCACCTGCTCAACGGCTTCGTGCAGAACATCGGCGACTATCTCAACGGCATCGTGCTGAAAACCTTCGACCTCTATGTGTATGAAGGCGAAGCCGGCAAGTCCGAGCGCTGGCTGGGCCTGTGGACCGTGTTCTACTGGGCCTGGTGGATCTCCTGGGGCCCGTTCGTCGGCATGTTCATTGCCCGTATCTCCAAGGGCCGCACCGTGCGCCAACTGGTCAGCGGCGTGTTGCTGATCCCGCTGGGCTTCACCCTGGCCTGGCTGTCGATCTTCGGCAACACCGCGCTGGACCTGGTGATCAACCAGGGCGCCGTGGAACTCGGCAAGACCGCCCTGGAACAGCCGTCGATGTCGATCTACCAGCTGCTGGAATACTTCCCGGCGGCCAAGATCGTCATCGGTGTAGCGGTGTTCGTCGGCTTCGTGCTGTTCCTCACCCCGGCCGACTCCGGCGCGGTGATGATGGCCAACCTGTCGTGCAAAGGTGGCAAGGTTGACGAAGACGCCCCGCACTGGATGGTGGTGTTCTGGTCGGTGGTCATCACCCTGGTCACCATCGGCCTGCTGTTCGCCGGTAACTTCGAGGCCATGCAGACCATGGTGGTACTGGCGGGCCTGCCGTTCTCGGTGGTGCTGGTGCTGTTCATGTTCGGCCTGTACAAGGCCATGAAGCAGGACGTGGTGGTGGAGCAGGAGCGTGCCGAGCTGGCCGCACGTGGCCGTCGTGGCTTCAGCGAGCGCCTGACCCAGCTGGAACTGCAGCCGACCCAGGCCGTGGTGCAGCGTTTCATGGACAAGCAGGTCAGCCCGGCGCTGAAAGAAGCCGCCGCGCAGTTGCAGACCCTGGGCTTCGAGGTGGAAACCCGGGTTGGCCAGTCGCGCAACATGATGGGCCTGCGGGTGTTGATGGAAGAGGGCAACCCGTTCGTCTATGAAGTAAGCCTGGATGGCTACCTGGCCGCGCCGAGCGAAGCGCCGGTGGAAGGTGAGCCGGAAGTGCGCCAGCGCTTCTACCGCGCCGAGGTGTACCTGCACGATGGCAGCCAGGAGTACGACCTGATGGGCTTTGCGCCGGAGCAGATCGTGCGTGATGTGCTGGACCAGTTCGAAAGCCACCGCCAGTTGCTGGGGCGTGTGTACAGCTGATCGCTGCGTTGAGTGAGAAAGGCTCTGTTCCCAAGAACAGGGCCTTTTTTGTTGGGCGGGTGCTATTTATCCAGCACCATGGATAAGAGCGGTTTCTCTAGGTTGGCCACCCCACCAACAAGAGGACCTGTCATGCCAACCCCCCCTGATTCTGTATTCGATTTCAAGGCGGCGGTCGCTCGCCAGTTCGCAGGCCGACCTACCCTGCGAAAGGTGGTCGGCGACCAATTGCTGGCGCAGCTGAAAGTGCGGCACCCAGTGTTGACTGATGTCGAACCGGTACTTACCGCTGAAGCGCTGGAGCTGCTGATACCTCATCCAAGCCAGCCGCACTGGGATCGAAAGCCCCTGATTGATGCAGTGCTGCAGGCTTGGCTGGATGGCAAGTCGCTAGATCTGGAGCCGATAAACGGGCGAGCTTTTGCGCTGACTCTGGCTTCCCCTTTCCTGTTCCCAGGGGCCGATGACGCATTCGGTGTGATACAACTGGTTGCCGGGACGGATGGTTTCGACGCATTGATCGCGCAGTTGGACGAAGACTGGTGCCAGGCGCAGATCGACTACTGGCAAGCCATTGGCTCAGCAGGTGTGTCACGCGACCGCTGGTTGCAGTTGCTGCTGAAGACAGCATTGCTGAGTAATTTGCCTCTGCAGGGCCTGGATGCCCAGCAGCAGGCCTGTGTGCACGGGCTGCTGGGTGGTGGTACGGCATCGCCTTCAGTGTTCGTCGTGGAAGTGCAACTGGATTTGCGCGGGCAGCAAACCCGCGAGATGCAGACCATGCTGCTGGTTACCGGAGAATGGGATGAAAGGCAGGTCGTGCTGTGGTGTTCTCCCTCAAGCGTTGTTCGTGCGTTCGATTCGCTTGATGAGTTTGCCGAAGCCCTGCGGGACACATTGGCTGAACGGTTCCAATACGATGCATTCACCTGGCACCGTCAGGAGCTGGAAGGCGATATTTTCGCCCAGCAAACGGCACTTCTGCTGGACAATATGCTTACCCGTGCCAGCGGCGTCCGGCATTATCACCTGGGTAACGTGGCGGAACTGGAGCAGGTGTTCGACGCGCTGAGCGCCCCGGAGCAGTGGTTCATCGACGGCTACTTCGTCGGTCAGGATGAGCCGGCGAAGCCCCTGCCTGGCCTGCTCAAGGCCAAGGCGGCTGACAGTTTTGCCTATCAGGATGCGGTATTCGAACTGGCCCTGGAGCAGGCGATATGCGAAGGCTCCACGGCGCCGGATGAGATTCTGGATCTGCATTCCTATACCCGCCAGAAACTTCGCGAAGCGCTACTGGCGGACTATCCGCTCGAGGCCAATTACCAGCCTGATGATCTGATACTGGAGCTCAAGTTGTCCCAAGGCGTGCCGGGTGGTGCTGCTACTGGGGCGGGCGGTGGGGAGCCGTGGGTACGGCTTGCCGACAAGACGTTGACCGAATTCGCCATCGGTAACCTCAGCTCGCTGGGTGATGCCGTCATCACCGGTATCCGGCATAAGAATGACCAGTTGATCATGCCTTGGCTGACAGGCGCCTACCTGCGTGAACTGGTCCAGCGCGTTGATATAGGCGGCAAATATCCCGCGTATGTGGCGCAGGCCATGAACGAGCCCGTGAAGCGCCCGCAACGGGTCGAGCGTTTTGCCCGCGAATGGCGGCAGACGATGATATTCAGTGCGCTCGACGCGAGGCTGGAGCGCAGGCTCAGTGATGCCGGTCTGCAGGTTGTTACCGACTACTGCCGAGGCTTTTACAGCGCGGGGCCGGCGGCGTCGTTGATCCCGCTGGCATTCACCACGGCTACCCAGTCCGAACGCTACGACCTGGTCTCGGGCATGTACCTGCTGTATTGCGCGGAGCCTTCCGTGGTTCTGCTCTATCGGCCATTGTACAAAAGCGAAGCGCTCCGGGAGTTTGCCAGCCTGGATAAACTCAAAGCCTACATTGCCCAGTCGGAGTCGCTGCAAGCGAGCATCTTGCAGTGGATGAGCGCTGAAGCGCGTGCGTTCTACCACAGCGATCTGAGCGCTGACACTCGCCTGGTGCACGTGGGAGGAGACCCTTTGCTGCTGCCTGAGTCGGCACAGCTTGCCCTGCGTCTGTGGAGCATCGATGTGGATACCAAGCTCTACAACGCCAATCGTGACCTGCTGGTGGCGATTGCAGAGCAAGATGTCACGTCCAATGCCGAAAGCCGCTGGGCGCTGCTCGAGCGCGGTGCCTGGTTGCTGTTCCAGACCGTTACGCCGCTGCTGCGAGGGCCTGTCGCCGTTGTGGCCTGGTTGGCGCAGGGTGTTGCGGCAGTCAGGGACGATGTGTCGGCTTTGAGTGAAGGCAGCGAGTTCGAGCGTTCGGCTGCGGTGGTCGACCTGATACTCAACGTCGGCATGACCCTGATGCACGCGCGGTTGCCCGGCCCACAACTGGCGTCGCCCCCTTCTGCCGTGGCGTTGGAGTGGGGCGCTCGGCCCTTGCCGTCAGGCAGCCAGCAGCAGGTGGTGCCTGCTCAAGGCAAGGTGGGGCTGCCAGGGTCTCTGACTGGCATTCAACTGGACTTCTCCTGGCGAGGAAACCAGGGTTTCAACTGGATAACACCGTCCCAGCGTGAATCGCTCAAGGCGCTACGCTCGGGCCAGGACTTGAGCGCTCGAACGCCGGTGGTTTCAGGCTCTACCAAAGGGCTGTACCAGATCGAAGATCGGCTATATGCGCAGATGGGTGCAGAGGTCTACAGGGTCGAGCTGATCACTGATCAGGTCCGCATCGTCGGTCCGCAGGGCAGCATCGGGCCTTGGCTAAGTTTGGAAAACGGCGCATGGCGCATCGACCGGTCATTGCGACTGTTGGGTGGAGGGCCGAAAACCCGCCGGGAAATTCTGCAGCGGCAGAACAGGCAGAAGCTTGAAGAATTGATGGACCTTGAAAAAAACTTGACCCTGAAAAATAACGCACTTAGCGAGGAATTCCGCAAACATCGTGAGTTTCTGCTGGACAGTACCAAGAAGCTCGAGGCGGCCAGAAGCAGCGGCAGTGAACAGGTCAAACTCCTGGAGTCACTCAATCACCAAGCCAAGTTGCGGGTTCTGGCTGATTTGAAAAGTGTGATACGCAACGCGCTCGAGCACGATGAGGTACTCACCAAGATCATTCCGCTGAGCTCTTATGGGCTCAGCCTGGAAGACGCCTTGAAGCAGCAACGCAGTTCAAGCCGGCAAGAGCTGATCTCGAACTGCGAAAGTTACTACAACGAATTGGCGAGCCTGATTAACGCTGCTGATATAAACACGCTTGCCGAATCCCTGGTCGTCCTGCCTGAACTGGAAGGTGAGAAGCAGCACTATCGGGACTTCTACACAAAGCTTCAGCAAGTGGTGGAGTGGGAGCGCGACCTTGAAAAAATATTGGTCGACTTCGACCGGCTACTGGAGTGCACGCTCAAGGACGACGAGATTGTCTTTACCGATGCCGTCACTGGCAAGAGTATGAGTAAAACGAAGGAACTCAACGGTCTCATCGAGCGGCGTCGGCTGTCGGCAACAGACCTGGCGTTTCGTCAGTTGACGGACTTGGCGGAAGCTAGCCTGGACCGCCTGGCGGAGGTCGACGAGCGCGTACTCGTGGAATACGAGGCCTATCTGAATGGGCCTGAATTGCAGAGCGCCGGGGCCGCTCATGCAGATCTTGCGGGAGGCGTGTTCTCTACCGTGGAACGCATTGAAATTCTGAAAGGTGTGGTGGACGCCTACGAGCAGGCGCTGGCCATGAGTGAGTACCTGCGCAGTTTTGGCGGCGAGGCGATCAGAGCGGCGTCGCTGCAAGACTACCGAAGGGTTCTGAAGGGATTGAAGGCAAGGGCCGAGGCTGCGTTTGAGGAGCTCGTGCGCGAGCAGGAGCTGGCCGAGCAGCCAAGGCCGCGGGTATCACTTTACCCCGCCCGCGGCGGTAAGCGCCGAGTCGTGCGGACCCAGCGGGGCAGGAGCGTTGTCGGCCTACAGCGGGAGGTCGATGGGCGGTCGGTCATTGAGCAACTCGACTATCGCAAGGCCGTGCTGAAAACGTTCCGTGAAAAGGATGGGAAGTGGGTCGAGGATGTCACGGTTACTCCAGAGGATTTAGTAACGCCCGTGGCTTCGGGTGCGCTCACCAAGCAGGCGCAAGCGCTGATAGGTGACATCGAGTCGGTCATCAAGCTTGCCAGGCAATATATCAAGTCTGATCAGCCCATTAGTCTTTCAACCATCATTGACGGGCATAAGGAAAAACTTGAAGAAGTGCTTGGGCGGTTGCCGCGTCTCGACTCGACGAAACAGGTGATCGAGGCGCTGAGCGATGGCATCACCCGGCTGGAAACTTCGCATGATGAATGTTTGACGGAACTATACCTTTCTAGCCACCGTCCCACGGCTGAAAGTTTGCGGTTTCTGTGGAAGCGGCGCCTAGTGACCATCTCTCGCGTCCCTGAGCGGAAGCGGATCAGTGTCGAGGACTACCTCGACATCTACGAGATCCGTCGGCCGCCGGCGACTGGGCGAACACAGGGCATTTGTGTGTGGGAGGCGCACTTCCACTATACGAGTGAAAGTGCAGCGGCACGCGAGTTCGTCAAAGGCCACCTCAAGCTCTGGAGGGAGCGCAAGCTAGGGCGCAAGGCCCAGTTGCGTGCAGCGACCCAGCGTAAAGAGCTGCTATCGATCTACCGCGGTGACCTGCGCCTGGAGCAGGTAGACGGGATCATTCCGTTCGACTGAAGGCTTCCACCCGAATAGTGCAGCGGCCAAGTGGTGGATGTTTCAGCGGTTGCTGTAGCGGCCATGCTTGCCATGTGCGGGCATGGCCTGATTACTCCGCTCGGCGATCATCTGCTGCAGGTTTATCAGCCTGACGCCCTGGCTGCGCAGGTGTGGTAGCTCGTGCGCCAATACTTCAAGTGTCTGCGGGTAGGGGTGGCCGATCAGCACGGCAGAACCCTGCTTGCGCGCCAGTGCGATGCCTTGCTGAAGCTGTAGGGTAATCGCCTCGGGGGTGCGCACGTCATCCAGGAACACATCCCGCGAAACATGTGCCAGCCCCAGCGCCTGGGCCTCGGCCGCCGCTACGGTGGCGGCGCTGGTGCGGCTGTCGACGAAGAACAGGTGTCGGCGCTGCAGTTCTCCCATCAGCCAGGCCATCGGCTCACGCTGGGCGGTCATGAGGCTGCCCATGTGGTTGTTGATGCCGGCGGCATACGGAACCTTGGCCAGGGCTGCGTCCAGGCGTTTGGCCAGTTCATCGATCGGCGTGCCGGGGTGCCACGCGTAAGGGCCGGTGGCCGGGTCCATGGGCATGTGCAGGATCACCGTCTTGCCGGCCTTGTGCGCCTGACGGGCGAACGTTGTGGCATGCGGGGTGTCGGGCATGATCGCCATGGTCACCGGGCCGGGCAGGGCCAAGGTACGGCTGTCGCGCTCGCTGCTCTGGCCCAGGTCGTCGATGATGATGCTCATGTAGGCCTTGCCGGCCGGTGCCGCTTGCGCGACCCCGGCCATCAGGCAGAACAGCAGACACAGCAGATAACGCATGGGGTGGATCAGTCGCCCTTGGTGATGTTCAGGCCTTTGAGCAGGCTCAGGGCCTGGCTCAGCTGGAAGTCGTCATCCTGCGGGCGCTCCTTGCGCTTGCCGCTGCCGGTCGGTCGGTCGGCGCCGCCGTTGCCGTTGCCCAGGTGGCCCTGCAGGTCGGCTTCCTTGAAGTTGTCGGTGTCGGCTTCGGCGGTGAGCTTGGCCGGGCGCACTTCGATGTCGGGGACGATGCCCTGGGCCTGGATCGAGCGGCCGTTGGGGGTGAAGTACAGCGCGGTGGTGAGCTTCAGCGCACGATCGTTGGCCAGTGGCAGCACGGTCTGCACCGAGCCTTTGCCGAAGCTGTCGGTGCCCATCAGCACGGCGCGTTTCTGGTCTTGCAGGGCGCCGGCGACAATTTCCGAGGCCGAGGCACTGCCGCCGTTGATCAGCACAACCAGTGGCACGCCGTCGCTGGCGTCTGCCGGGTCGGCCGAGAAGCGCAGCTCGGAGTTGGCGATGCGGCCCTTGGTGTAGACGATCAGGCCCTTGGTCAGGAAGTGGTCGGCCACTTCCACCGCCGACTGCAGCACGCCGCCCGGGTTGTTGCGCAGGTCCAGCACCACGCCGCGCAGCTTCTTGCCGTTGTCCTTGCGCAGTTTGGCCAGGGCCTTGCCTACTTCGTCGCCGGTCTTGACCTGGAACTGGGTGATACGGATGTAGCCGTAGTCGTTCTCCAGCAGCTGGCTCTTCACGCTCTTGACCTGAATGACCGCCCGGGCCAGGGTCACGTCGAAGGGATTGCCGCCGTCGCGCACCAGGGTCAGGGTGATTTTCTCGCCCACCTTGCCGCGCATCTTGTCGACCGCTTCGGTCATGGTCTGGCCACGAGTCGGGGCGCCGTTGATCTTGACGATCAGGTCGCCGGCCTGCACGCCGGCACGCGAGGCCGGGGTGTCATCGATCGGCGAGACCACCTTGATGAAGCCGTCTTCCTGGCCTACTTCGATGCCCAGCCCGCCGAACTCGCCGCTGGTGCTTTCCTGCAGCTCCTGGAAGTCCTCTGGGCCGAGGTAGGCCGAGTGCGGGTCGAGGTTGCTGAGCATGCCCTTGATGGCATTTTCCAGCAGGGTCTTGTCATCCACCGGCTCCACATAGGCCGCCTTGATACGGTCCATGACCTCGGCGAAGGTGCGCAGCTCTTCAAGCGGCAGTGGCGCCTTGGCGGTCACCTCGGTGGCCGGTACTGCGGCCGGCTTGGCCGGCTCCGCGGCAGTGGCCAGGGGCGCGCCGACCGCCAGGGCGATGGACAGGGCCAGCTGGGTGAGACGAGGCGAGTGCAGCATGTCGAACGAACTCCTGATCCTGTAAGCGCTCCCTTGGGAGCATCGGCGCAGCCCGTGGGCTACCCCGTAGAAATTTGACTTAGCCCCGGCACCACTGCGAAGGGTCGGTAGGCCGGCCCTGCTGGCGGATGGCGAAGTACAAGCCGGAAGCGTCCTGGCCGCCGCTGTCGCCAACGGTGGAAATGGCCTCGCCAGCCTTGACGATATCACCGGCGCTCTTGAGCAGGCTCTGGTTATGGCCGTACAGGCTCAGGTAACCGTTGCCATGGTCGAGAATGACCAGAAGCCCGGCACCGCGCAACCAGTCGGCGAACACCACGCGCCCGCCGTGCACGGCACGGACCTGGGTGCCCGGGTTGGCGCTGATCATCACCCCGTCCCACTTGGCACGGGCATCGCTGCCGCGGGCATCACCGAAACGTGCCAGCAATCGACCATTGACTGGCCAGGGAAGTTTTCCCCGTGCGGCAGAAAATGCGCCGCCGTAGTTCGCGCCGTCGCTGGAAACCAGCGGGCCCAGGGTGGTGCGGGCCTTTTTCGGTGGCTCCACCGGTTCGCGGGCCTGCTCGCGGGCGGCAGCGGCGGCCAGGGCTTCCTGCTGGCGGCGTTTTTCCGCTTCCTGCTGGGCCAGCAGGGCCTTCTTGCGCGCTTCTTCGGCTTCGCGGGCCTGGCGGGCGAGGGTTTCCTCGATGGTCTTGAGTACCTTGGACAGATCGGCCTGATCCTGCTCGCGCGATTGCAGCTTCTGGTCGCGGTCCTTCATGTCGCTGTTGAGCTTGGCCAGCACCTGCTGGCGCTTGCCACGCTCGGTTTCCAGGGCCTGGCGGCGGCTGTCGAGGTCGGCGCGCTGGGCCAGCAACTGTTGCTGCTGGGTAGCGATTTCCTGTTCGACGTTGGCCAGCTGGCGCAGGGTTTCGTTGAAGGTGCGCAGTTGCTCCAGGCGCGCCTTGCTCAGGTAGTCGTAGTAGGTGAGGGTGCGGGCAAACTTCTCGGGGTTCTGCTGGTTGAGCAGCAGCTTGAGGTATTCCTCGCGGCCGTTCTGGTAGGCCGAACGGGCCTGGATGGCGATCAGTCGCTGTTGTTCAACGCGGGCGCTCTGGAGTTTTTTTTTCTCGGTATCAAGGCGCTCCAGCTCGCCCTCGGTCTTTTTTAGTTCTTGCTGCAGGGCCTCCACCTGCTTTTCGAGGTTGCCGATATCGGTCTCGGTGGCTTTGAGGTCCTTTTGCACACCGGCCTTTTCTTCCTGGAGCTTGCCCAGCGTCTTCTTGAGCTCGGCAATGTCCTGGCGGGTGGCGTCCAGTTGCTGCTGGGTCTGCGCACGCTCATCGGCAAAGGCCGGGCTGAGCAGGCAAGACAGGGCTAGGAGGATCAGGGCGCGAAGCATGGGGTTTGGCGTACCAAGGATGGAGACTGGCCTAGTATGCCCGCGCGGGCGGGCAAAAAAAACGCCTCGCTGCGGGTGCAGAGGGGCGTTTGTCTGGAATTCATGTGTTATTGGGGCCGCAGAGCGGCCCCAATAAACAGAATCAGGCGTCGACCAGGATCGAGGTACCAGTCATTTCCACCGGCTTTTCCAGCCCCAGCAGCTTCAGCATGGTCGGCGCCACATCGGCCAGCACGCCGCCGTCACGCACCTTGACGTTGCGCTTGCCGACATAGATGAACGGCACCGGCTCGGTGGTATGCGCGGTGTGCGCCTGGCCGGTGCATTCGTCTTCCATCTGTTCGACGTTGCCGTGGTCGGCGGTGATCAGCGCTTCGCCGCCGACCTTGTCCAGAGCTTCGACGATGCGCCCGACGCAGCCATCCAAGGCCTCGACGGCTTTCACCGCAGCCTCGAACACGCCGGTATGGCCGACCATGTCGCCGTTGGCGTAGTTGACCACGATCACGTCATAACGCTGTTGCTCGATAGCCTCGACGATGCGGTCGGTAACTTCCGGTGCGCTCATTTCCGGCTGCAGGTCGTAGGTGGCGACCTTCGGCGATGGGATCAGAATGCGCTCTTCGCCTTCGAACGGCTCTTCGCGGCCACCGGAGAAGAAGAAGGTGACGTGGGCGTATTTCTCGGTCTCGGCGATGCGCAGCTGGGTCTTGCCGTTCTTCGCCAGGTACTCGCCCAGCACGTTGTTCAGGCTGGCCGGGGCGAAGGCGGCGGGGGCCGGGATTTTCGCCGAGTACTGAGTCAGGCCGATGTAGGCGGCCAGTTTTGGCAGGCGGGCACGCGGGAATTCGTTGAAGTCGGCTTCGACGAACACGCGCGACAGTTCGCGAGCGCGGTCGGCGCGGAAGTTCATGAAGATCACCGCATCGCCGTCTTCGACCTTGACGGCTTCACCGATGCGCGTGGCCTTGACGAACTCGTCGCTCTCGTCGCGGGCGTAGGCCGCTTCCAGGCCGGCCAAGGCGGTGTCGGCGGTGTATTCGGCAGCGCTGTCCACGATCAGGTTGTAGGCGGCGCTGACGCGGTCCCAGCGGTTGTCGCGGTCCATGGCGTAGTAGCGGCCGATCAGGCTGGCGATGCGGCCCTTGCCCAGCTTGGCGAAGGTGGCGTCGAGCAGTTCGATGGACGACTGCGCGCTGCGTGGTGGCGTGTCGCGACCATCGAGGAAGGCGTGCAGGTAGATCTTTTCCGCACCGCGCTGCGCGGCCAGTTCGGCCATGGCTACCAGGTGGTCCTGGTGGCTGTGTACGCCGCCGTCCGACAGCAGGCCGAGGATGTGCACGGCCTTGCCGGCACTGGCTGCCTTGTCCACGGCGCCGGTCAGAACCGGGTTCTCGAAGAACTCGCCGTCGCGGATGGCCTTGGTCACTCGGGTGAAGTCCTGGTACACCACGCGGCCGGCGCCGAGGTTCATGTGACCGACTTCGGAGTTGCCCATCTGCCCGTCCGGCAGGCCGACATCCATGCCCGAGCCGGAAATGAGGCCATGCGGCTGGCTGGCGCGCAGGCGGTCATAGACCGGTGTGTTGGCGGCATAGATGGCGTTGTATTCGGGGCTTTCGCTGTGGCCGAAGCCATCCAGGATGATCAGGACCAGGGGTTTGGGCGTACTCGTCATCAATCAAACTCACGGTTGTTCAAAGATGATAAAGACACGCATTTTAGGGCAAATGCGCCACCGGCGGCGAATATTCGTCCTGTTCCCTGACCAGCGTGGCCAATGTGGCAACATGAAGGTACCTTTCCGGCCGGCCCGTCGGGCTTTGGTGGCAATAAGGGCCTGTGTATACTGGCCGGCATTTTCAATCGCGTGGAACACCCCAGATGGTTGCTAACCTGATTCAATTTGCGACAAACCACTACATCCTGGTGGCGATCTTCGTTGTTTTGCTGGTCGCGCTGCTGGTCAACGAAATCCGTCGCGGCGGCCAGAGCCTGAGCAACGGCCAGCTGACTGCCCTGGTCAATGCCGAGAAAGCCCTGGTCATCGACATCCGCCCGACCAAGGAATACTCCGCCGGTCACATCGTCGGTGCGGTGAACATCCCGCAGGACAAGCTGGTCAACCGCATGAGCGAGCTGGACAAGCACAAAGAGAAGACCCTGATCGTCGTCGACTCGATGGGCCAGCAGTCCGGCACCATCTGCCGCGAGCTGCTCAAGGCTGGTTACAACGCCGCCAAACTGAGCGGTGGCGTTTCCAGCTGGAAAGCCGATAACCTGCCCCTGGTGAAGTGATATGAAGCCCGTCATCGTCTATTCCAGCGACTACTGCCCCTACTGCATGCGCGCCAAGTACCTGCTCGAGAGCAAGGGCGTGGCCTTCGAGGAAATCAAGGTCGACGGCAAGCCACAGGTTCGTGCCGAGATGAGCCAGAAGGCCGGCCGTACATCTGTGCCGCAGATCTGGATCGGCAGCACCCACGTCGGTGGATGCGATGACCTTTATGCCCTGGAGCGCGCCGGCAAGCTCGACGCGCTGCTGGCGGCCTGATTTGCACTGCATTCAAAAACATTAGGATAAGGATCTGCCATGACTGACCAACAGACCAACGGCGCTGCTGCAGAAGACAACAGCCCTCAGTTCTCCATGCAGCGCATCTATGTGCGCGACCTGTCGTTCGAAGCCCCGAAAAGCCCGCAGATCTTCCGCCAGACCTGGGAGCCGAGCGTTGCCTTGGACCTTAACACCAAGCAGAAAGCCCTGGAAGGCGACTTCCACGAGGTGGTACTGACCCTGTCGGTTACCGTCAAGAACGGTGACGAAGTGGCCTTCATCGCTGAAGTGCAGCAGGCCGGTATCTTCCTGATCAAGAACCTGGACGCGGCTTCGATGAGCCACACCCTGGGTGCGTTCTGCCCGAACATCCTGTTCCCGTACGCCCGCGAGACCCTCGACAGCCTGGTGACCCGCGGTTCGTTCCCGGCCCTGATGCTGTCGCCGGTCAACTTCGACGCCCTGTACGCGCAAGAAATGCAGCGCATGCAGGAAGCCGGCGAAGCGCCGACTGTGCAGTAATAGCTGCGTTTGAAAAAAGGCGACTTCGGTCGCCTTTTTTGTTGGCCTGTTCCGGCCCTATCGCCGGCAGCGCATCAACTGCCGGCAAACCCATTCTGCCGCCACGCCTCATACACCGTCACAGCCACGGTATTGGACAGATTCAGGCTGCGGCACCCCGGCCGCATCGGCAGGCGCAGGCGTTGTTCGGCCGGCAGGCTGTCCAGTACTTCGGCCGGCAGGCCGCGGCTTTCTGGCCCGAACAGGAAGGCATCACCCGGCTGGTAAGCCACTTCGTGGAACGGGTGCGAGCCCTTGGTGGTGAAGGCGAACAGCCGTGGGTTGCCCAGGCTTTCCAGGCATCCGGCCAGGCTCTCGTGGCGCTTGAGCGTGGCATACTCGTGGTAATCCAGCCCCGCGCGCCGCAGGCGCTTGTCGTCCAGTTCGAAGCTGATGGGCTCGATCAGGTGCAGGTCGCAGCCGCTGTTGGCGCAGAGGCGAATGATGTTGCCGGTATTCGGCGGAATTTCTGGTTGAAAAAGGATGACGTGAAACATGCACGGCTCCAAGCGTGAAGATGACGGGCATTCTACCCCCGAACCGGACGTGCGTTCGAAGGCGTTCCCGCGGGTGATGCTGTCGCTGGCGATCGTCGGCTTGATGGTAGGGTTGATGATCGGCCGCCTGACTACACCCGACGAGCGCGAGTTGCAGCAGGTGGAGGTGGTGCAGGATGGCCTGGAGCTGTGGTTCAACGAAGAGCCTCAGCTGCATGGCGAGAATGTGGACGGAACCGTAGCACTGTTGTTCCAGGCCCAAGGCAAGGCCCGGCAAGGGCAACTGAGCCTGCAGGGCAAGCCTGTGAGTTGGCGGGTGCAGAATAGCAAGGAAGGGCTGTTGCTGACGGTGGTGGCCGCGCGCCCCCTGCACGGCGAGTGGGCCGGTGCAGAGGACGCTGGGCGCTGGCGGTTGCAGGTGAAACTTCACGAATAAAAGAGGGGATATCCCGGCCTGCCTGTACCAGGGTCCCCGAAAGGGGTACTGCGTATAAAGAGGGGATGGCCCGGCCTGCCTGTACCGAGGTCCCCAAAACTGGCGATGTTGCGAATAAAAGAGGGGTTCACCCGGCCTGCCTGTACCAGGGCCCCCGAAACTGGATATGTATTGTTTATTGCAGGGGGCGTGCCAGTTTTGAAAAGCCCGTGAATCTGGGCTTTCAGGGTGAATTGGCCGTTTTTTGAGGGGATTTGTGCCTTAGTGAGGTGCATCGGGCACAGGATCGGTGCATCGAAGGGCTGAAATGTTAGGGGCCGCAAAGCGGCCCCTAACAACTATTGGTTTACCTGGAACTCAGTGCTCGTCACCTTCCTCATCATCGCCCCCCGCCACATTCATCCCCAGCTCCTTGATCTTGCGCGTCAGGGTGTTGCGTCCCCAACCCAGCAACAGTGCCGCATCGCGCCGACGGCCAGCAGTGTGCTTGAGGGCTGTCTCGATCATGATCCGCTCGAAGCTCGGCACTGCGCTGTCCAGCAGGCTGGTCTGCCCGCGCGCCAGCGCCTGGTCGGCCCACTGGCGCAGGGCCTGCTCCCAGTTGGTTACCGGTGCGGCGTCCTGTGGCAGGTTCAACAGCTCCGGCGGCAGGTCGCCGATCAGCACTTCGCGGCTGGAGGCCATCACGGTGATCCAGCGGCAGGTGTTCTCCATCTGCCGTACGTTGCCCGGCCACGGCAGATTGCGAATGAATTCCTCGGTTTCCGGCTTGAGGATCTTCGGTTCGACCGCCAGTTCCTGGGCGGCGCGGGCGAGGAAGTGGCGGGCGAGGGCAGGGATATCTTCGCGGCGGTCGGCCAGCCGCGGAATGTGGATGCGGATCACGTTCAGGCGGTGGAACAAGTCCTCGCGGAACTTGCCGGCCTGCACCAGCGACTCCAGGTTCTGGTGAGTGGCGGCGATGATGCGCACATCGACCTTGACCGGTACGTGGCCGCCCACGCGATAGAACTCGCCATCGGCCAGCACTCGCAGCAGGCGGGTCTGTGTGTCGGCGGGCATGTCGCCGATCTCGTCGAGGAACAGGGTGCCGCCGTCGGCCTGCTCGAAGCGCCCTCGGCGCAGGTTGGCGGCGCCGGTGAAGGCGCCCTTTTCATGGCCGAACAGCTCGGACTCCATCAGGTCCTTGGGGATGGCTGCCATGTTCAGGGCGATGAACGGTGAGGCCGCACGCGGGCTGTGGCGGTGCAGGGCGTGGGCCACCAGCTCCTTGCCGGTACCGGACTCACCGTTGATCAGCACGGTGATGTTGGAGTGGCTGAGGCGGCCGATGGCGCGGAACACCTCCTGCATTGCCGGTGCTTCACCGATGATTTCCGGGGTGCGCGCCAGACTCTGCGGCACATCCAGCCCTTGTTGCTCCTGGGCGTGCTGGTTGGCGCGCTTGACCAGCGAGACCGCCTCGTCCACATCGAATGGCTTGGGCAGGTACTCGAATGCACCGCCCTGGTACGACGCAACGGCGCTGTCCAGGTCGGAGTGGGCGGTCATGATGATGACCGGCAGGCGCGGGTGCTGCTCACGGATCTGTGCCAGCAGGTCAAGGCCGCTGGTGCCCGGCATGCGGATGTCGGAAATGATCACGTCAGGTTGCTGGCGTGCCAGGCGGCCCATGACGCCATCGGCGCTATCGAAGCTCTGGGTGGTCATGCCTTCCTGTTGCAGGGCTTTTTCCAGGACCCAGCGGATGGAGCGATCATCGTCGACGATCCATACGGTTTCACTTCGGCTCATGAGGCGGTGGCTCCTTGTTCCAGGGGCAGGTAGATCGAGAATGCGGTGTGGCCTGCATGGCTTTCACACTCGATCAGGCCCTGGTGCTGGCTGATGATGTTCTGGGTAATGGCCAGGCCCAGCCCGGTACCGTCCGGGCGACCGCTGACCATGGGATAGAAAAGGGTGTCCTGCAGTTCCGGCGGGATGCCCGGGCCGTTGTCGATGATCTCCACCCTCGCCACAAGGCGATGGCGCACATGGCCGATGGTGAACTGGCGCAGGGCACGGCTGCGCAGGGTGATGCGGCCCAGGCGCAGTTCGTTCTGCGAACTGATCGCCTGCATGGCATTGCGCACGATGTTGAGCACCGCCTGGATCATCTGCTCGCGGTCGACCAATACGTCAGGCAGGCTGGGGTCATAATCGCGCACCAAAGTGATGCAACCCTGGCTTTCGGCCTCGACCAGGCTGCAGACCCGCTCAAGCACTTCGTGGATGTTGGTCATGGCCAGCGACGGCAGCTTGTTCGAGCCGAGCATGCGGTCGACCAGGTTACGCAGGCGATCGGCTTCCTCGATGATCACGTTGGTGTAGTCGCGCAGGCCTTCTTCAGGCAGCTCGCGGGCCAGCAGCTGAGCTGCGCCGCGAATGCCGCCGAGGGGGTTCTTGATTTCATGGGCCAGGCCGCGTACCAGCATCTTTGTGGTTTCCTGCTTGCTCAGCTGGGCCTCTTCCTTGGTGATGCGCAGCAGCCGGTCGCGCGGGTGCACCTCGAGCAGCAGCAGGGTCTGGCCCTGGTGCAGGATCGGCGTAACCGCGTAGTCGACGGTGATGGTCTGCCCGGTCAGCGAGGTGAGCTGCGCTTCGCGCTTGGTGAACGGATGCGCCTGCTCGACCGCCTGGCGCAGCGAGCTGAGCGCTTCGGTCGACTCGGTGAACAGCTCGCTGATGAACTGCCCATGGCTGCGCTGGCCACTCACTGCCAGAAGCATTTCCGCGGCCGGGTTCATGTACTCCAGGCGCAGCTCGGCGTTGAGCAGCAGCGTGGCGGTGGTCAGGTTGTCCAGAAGTAGACGGTGCTGGGCATCGCTGATGGTCATAGGGCGTCGTCGACCTCTTTTGGCGCGTGTCGGGCATGGGCGCGGCCATGGTCGGGCGCGCGGTGGATCCGCTGATTCCAGTCTTTGGGCAAAAAATGCAAGAACCAAACCAAGGCTCCGAAAAGAAGCGGAATTTGCCGATAAAGCCCTGGAAACGGGAAAATTCGCACCAGAATGAACTGATTAAACGGTTCATGTGATCGCTTTTGGGGTGCATTCGGGGGCGTTAGTCCACAGCGCGCACCAATATGGAGCATAGGTGGTTTCAGGGTTTATCGCACAGTTGGCGGGCATTCGGCTTCTGGCGTTGAAAACGCAAGGTCTTCATTGCTTGCGTGGAACACCATGACAGTGGCGGGCTGCCCAGTGGTGTGCCCGCGGTGCACTTCCCCTTGAAGTTCGGCCAGCGTCTGGCCTGCAACCAGGCTTGTCCGCTTGCCGTCGCGGGTTTCCACCTCGAGTCGTCCCTCGGTCAGATAGCCTAGATTGAGCGCCTGGTGACAGTGCCAGCCAAGGGTGGTGTGGGCGGGAATGCTGACTTTCACAAGCGACAGCACTGGTCGTCCTTCGGGGTAATCGAGATAGGGAGTACCGTCCCAACTGCCGGTGGCGCGGTGAAGCACCTGTGACGTTGCCTGGCCTGGCGCGGTGCCATTGCTGGCGCAGCCGGTGAGGAGGGCGGATACGGTAATCATTGCAGGTAGAAGTTTGCGCATGGCGTGATGTCCTTTGACTGAAGGGACGCCTACCCTGCGTGCTGAGGGGGGCGGCGAAATGTCAGCGGCATCTGCCGGTTCTGTATGAAATCGAGGACGCAGCCACGGAAACGAAAACGGCCTCCCGAAGGAGGCCGTTCGTGATCATGTCATCGGCGCGAGGCGCCGATCAGATCAGCAGCTGTAGTACAGCTCGTATTCCAGCGGGTGAACGAAGGTGCGGACCTTGATTTCTTCTTCGCTCTTCAGCTCGATGAAGGCATCGATGAAGTCGTCGGAGAACACGCCGCCCTTGGTCAGGAACGCACGGCCCTTGTCCAGCTCTTCCAGAGCTTCCTTCAGGCTGCCGCAAACCTGCGGAATGTCCTTGGCCTCTTCAGGCGGCAGGTCGTACAGGTTCTTGTCGGCAGCATCGCCTGGGTGGATCTTGTTCTGGATACCGTCCAGGCCGGCCATCAGCAGGGCCGCGAAGGCCAGGTATGGGTTGGCCGATGGGTCCGGGAAGCGAGCTTCGATACGGCGGGCTTTCGGGCTGCCGACGTAAGGAATACGGATCGAGGCGGAACGGTTGCGAGCCGAGTAGGCCAGCATTACCGGGGCTTCGAAGCCTGGGACCAGACGCTTGTAGGAGTTGGTCGACGGGTTGGTGAAGCCGTTCAGGGCCTTACCGTGCTTGATGATACCGCCGATGAAGTACAGGGCGGTGTCGGACAGGCCGGCATAGCCTTCACCCGAGAAGGTGTTCTTGCCGTCTTTCCAGATCGACATGTGCACGTGCATGCCCGAGCCGTTGTCACCGTACAGTGGCTTCGGCATGAAGGTGGCGGTGCGGCCGTAGGCGTCGGCAACGTTGTGCACGACGTACTTCAGCGCCTGTACTTCGTCAGCCTTCTTCACCAGGGTGTTGAACTTGACGCCGATTTCGTTCTGGCCGGCAGTCGCCACTTCGTGGTGGTGAACTTCGACGGTCTGGCCCATTTCTTCCAGTGCGTTGCACATGGCAGTACGGATTTCGTGGTCGTGGTCGAACGGCGGAACCGGGAAGTAGCCGCCTTTAACGCCTGGACGGTGGCCTTTGTTGCCGCCTTCCACGTCAGCGCCGGTCATCCACGAGCCTTGCTCGGAGAAGATCTTGAACATCGAGCCGGAGATGTCCGACTGGAACTTCACTTCGTCGAAGATGAAGAACTCTGGCTCCGGGCCTGCGAATACGGTGTCACCGATGCCGGTGCTCTTCAGGTACTCTTCGGCGCGCTTGGCAATGGCGCGAGGGTCACGATCGTAGCCCTGCATGCTCGATGGGTCGACGATGTCGCAGGTGAGGATCAGGGTCGGCTCTTCGGTGAACGGGTCCAGTACGGCAGTTTCGTCGACCGGCATCAGGATCATGTCGGAGGCTTCGATGCCTTTCCAGCCAGCGATGGAGGAACCGTCGAACATCTTGCCGACTTCGAAGAAGTCGTCTTCCAGTGCATCACGCGCCGGCATGGTCACGTGGTGCTGAGTGCCTTTGGTGTCCGTGAAACGCAGATCAATCCACTTGACGTCATGATCTTTGATGAGTTGAACCGACTTCGACATGTTGTCCTCCGGATGGTCTAGAGCGCGGTGGGCCGCTGCCCTGGAAAAAGGGTGTTGCCGGGCGCGGATAGTCGGCCAAGCTTACCTGCCTCACAAGGGAGCAAATTGCATGCCAGTGCCCGAAAATGGCGAGGGCGGGATAAAAGGGGGCGTTTGCGGGCATCTGGGGGTGGGTTGCTGGGGAAAAGTGCACCCTTAAGATGCGAATTTTGGTAGCAGTGCACCAATAGTGTGCATTGCTTGAGTTATGTGCTTTCTTTGAGGGCCTCATCGCCGGCAAGCCAGCTCCCACAGGCAGGGCGCAGGTCTTGAGGACTGTGGATAGCCTGTGGGAGCTGGCTTGCCGGCGATGAGGCCGGTGCAGGCAATATAAATCCGACCTTCTGTACAAAAGTTGGTCAAATCCTGAGCAATTTCCGCTATAATTCGCGCCCCTCATTTTCGGCAGGCCCTGCGCGCGCTGTTAACCAATGAAACTTATCGTCAAAGTCTTCCCAGAAATCACCATCAAGAGCCGGCCGGTGCGCAAGCGCTTCATCCGCCAGCTCGGCAAGAACATCCGCAACGTGCTCAAGGACCTCGATCCTGAGCTCGTGGTCGATGGTGTCTGGGACAATCTCGAAGTGGTCACCCGCGTCGAGGACGAAAAGGTCCAGCGCGAGATGATCGAGCGCCTCACCTGCACCCCGGGTATCACCCACTTCCTGCAGGTAGAGGAATACCCGCTCGGCGACTTCGATGACATCGTCGCCAAGTGCAAGCAGCACTTCGGCCACCTGCTGGCCGGCAAGCACTTCGCCGTGCGCTGCAAGCGCGGTGGTCACCACGACTTCACCTCGATGGACGTCGACCGTTACGTCGGCAGCCAGCTGCGCCAGCAGTGCGGCGCCGCCGGCATCGAGCTGAAGAACCCGGAAGTCCTGGTGCGCATCGAAATCCGCGACCAGCGCCTGTACGTGATCCATAACCAGCACCAGGGCATCGGCGGCTACCCGCTGGGCGCCCTGGAGCAGACACTGGTACTGATGTCCGGTGGCTTCGACTCCACCGTGGCGGCTTATCAGATGATGCGCCGCGGCCTGATGACCCACTTCTGCTTCTTCAACCTCGGTGGCCGTGCCCACGAGCTGGGCGTGATGGAAGTGGCTCACTACCTGTGGAAGAAGTTCGGCAGCAGCCAGCGCGTGCTGTTCATCAGCGTGCCGTTCGAGGAAGTGGTCGGCGAGATTCTGAACAAGGTCGACAACAGCTACATGGGCGTGACCCTCAAACGCATGATGCTGCGTGGTGCCGCGCACATGGCCGACCGCCTGGAGATCGATGCCCTGGTCACCGGCGAAGCGATTTCCCAGGTGTCCAGCCAGACCTTGCCGAACCTGTCGATCATCGACTCGGCCACCGACAAGCTGGTGCTGCGCCCCCTGCTGGCCAGCCACAAGCAGGACATCATCGACCAGGCCTACGCGATCGGCACTGCCGACTTCGCCAAGCACATGCCAGAATACTGCGGCGTGATCTCGGTAAACCCGACCACCCACGCCAAGCGCCACCGCATGGAGCATGAAGAGAAGCAGTTCGACATGGCCGTGCTGGAGCGCGCCCTGGAACGCGCCCGGTTGATCTCCATCGACCATGTGATCGACGAATTGGGCAAGGACATCGAAATCGAGGAAGTGACCGAGGCGCTGCCCGGCCAGATCGTCATCGACATTCGTCACCCCGATGCCCAGGAAGACGAACCTCTGGTGCTGGACGGTATCGAAGTCCAGGCCATGCCGTTCTATGCCATCAACAGCAAGTTCAAGCAGCTGGATGCCAACCGCCAGTACTTGCTGTATTGCGACAAAGGTGTGATGAGCCGTCTGCACGCACACCACCTGCTCAGTGAGGGACATGCCAATGTGCGTGTTTATCGTCCGGCATAAGACGCCAGGGCTGTATGGCGGCAGCATCCGCCATCGCCCTCCCGACCACCGGGCCCGCTGAGCCTCAAACCGTACATATTCGCCGCCTACACTGGCGGCAACCGAATCCTCTGATCGAGATACAGTTGTGATCGAAAATCTGCGTAACATCGCCATCATCGCCCACGTTGACCATGGTAAAACCACCCTGGTCGACAAACTCCTGCGCCAGTCCGGCACCTTGGAGCGTAACGAGCTCAACGACGAGCGCGTGATGGACTCCAACGACCAGGAAAAAGAGCGCGGCATTACCATCCTGGCGAAAAACACCGCCATCAACTGGAACGGCTACCACATCAACATCGTCGACACCCCCGGCCACGCCGACTTCGGTGGCGAGGTTGAGCGTGTAATGTCGATGGTCGACTCCGTGCTGCTGCTGGTCGATGCCCAGGACGGCCCGATGCCGCAAACCCGCTTCGTGACCAAGAAGGCTTTCGAAGCTGGCCTGAAGCCGATCGTCGTGATCAACAAGGTTGACCGCCCGGGCGCGCGTCCTGACTGGGTTCTGGACCAGATCTTCGATCTGTTCGACAACCTCGGTGCCACCGACGACCAGCTGGACTTCCAGGTTGTCTACGCCTCGGCCCTGAACGGCATCGCCGGTCTGGACCACACCGACATGGCCGAAGACATGACCCCGCTGTACCAGTCGATCGTCGACAACGTACCGGCGCCGAACGTTGACGTCGATGGCCCGTTCCAGATGCAGATCTCCGCTCTGGACTACAACAGCTTCCTCGGTGTTATCGGCGTTGGCCGTATCGCCCGTGGTCGTATCAAGCCGAACACCCCGGTTGTTGCCATCGACACCGAAGGCAAGAAGCGTAACGGCCGTATCCTCAAGCTGATGGGCCACCACGGCCTGCACCGCGTCGACGTTGAAGAAGCCCAGGCTGGCGACATCGTCTGCATCAGCGGTTTCGACGAGCTGTTCATCTCCGACACTCTGTGCGACATGAACAACGTCGAGGCGATGAAGCCACTGACCGTTGACGAGCCGACCGTTTCGATGACCTTCCAGGTCAACGACTCGCCGTTCTGCGGCAAGGAAGGCAAGTTCGTCACCAGCCGTAACATCAAGGAACGTCTGGACAAAGAGCTGCTGTACAACGTTGCACTGCGCGTTGAAGAAGGCGACTCGGCTGACAAGTTCAAGGTTTCCGGCCGTGGTGAGCTGCACCTGTCGGTTCTGATCGAAACCATGCGTCGTGAAGGCTTCGAGATGGCTGTAGGCCGCCCTGAAGTGATCATCCGCGAAGTCAACGGCGTGAAGCAGGAGCCGTTCGAGAACGTCACCATCGACATCCCTGAAGAATCCCAGGGCAAGGTCATGGAAGAAATGGGCCTGCGTAAAGGCGACCTGACCAACATGGCGCCGGATGGCAAAGGCCGTGTACGTCTGGAGTACAACGTACCTGCTCGTGGTCTGATCGGTTTCCGTAACCAGTTCCTGACCCTGACCAACGGTGCTGGCATCCTGACCTCGATCTTCGATCGCTACGACACCATGAAAGCCGGCCAGATGTCCGGTCGTCTGAACGGTGTACTGGTTTCGATCGAGACCGGCAAGGCGCTGACCTACTCGCTGGAAACCCTGCAGGCTCGCGGCAAGCTGTTCATCGAGCACGGCCAGGACATCTACAACGGTCAGATCATCGGCCTGAACAGCCGTGACAACGACCTGGGCGTGAACCCGACCAAAGGCAAGAAGCTCGACAACATGCGTGCTTCGGGCAAAGACGAAGTCATCGCCCTGGTACCGCCGGTTCGCCACACCCTGGAACAGGCCCTGGAATTCATCCAGGACGACGAGCTGTGCGAAGTGACTCCGAAGTCGATCCGCCTGCGCAAGAAGATCCTGGACGAAGGCGAGCGTACCCGCGCTGCCAAGAAAGCCAAGGCTTGATCGTCTAGCTTGAGCTGAAACGAAAACGCCCCCGGTCGAAAGGCCGGGGGCGTTTTTGTTTGTCTGACGCAGGTTTTTGTAGGTGATATCTCAAGCTGATGTAGGTGGCATCTTTCACGGCCTTTTGCGACTTGTGCGCGCTTGTTGTGATGCCTAGCGTGAAGTGCTTTCTCGAAGCAGGAAGCATGCACATGAATTACCGTTTAGCGCTGGCCATCCCCTGCCTGATGGCTGGCTTGCAGGCTTGCACCCTGCAGGATTGTGCCAGCCTGCGTCCGCAGGATGTTGTCCAGTGCCATATTGGCAAGGTGCGTCAGGCACCCTTGGAAGCCGTATTGCTCGAGCAAGCCTCCGAGCCTGGGTATGCGTTCCGTCGCTTGCAGATGGTTTCGCAGGTTTGGGAGCCAGCGCCGGTGGTTGAGCCGCGCCGCTGGGAGCATGATGTCGAGCTGCATATCCCGCACAATGCCGTGCCCGGCAAAGCCTTGCTGGTGGTGAACAACGGTGTACGGTTCGGACCGGCGCAAACCCCGGACTATACCCGCGAGGCATTGCGCGAGGTCGCCCTCAAGGCGCGGATGGCCGTGGTCATGATCAGCGATGTGCCCAATCAGTATGTGACCTTCAACGATAACGAGAAGCCCTTGCGCGAGGATGACGCCGTGGCCCATACCTGGGCTCATGCGCTTCGCGGCGCCGCGCCGGAATTGCCACTGCACGTGCCGATGGCCGCGGCGGCAAGCCGGGCGATGGATCTGGCCGAGCAAGAGCTGGCAGGGCAAGGGCTCACGGTGGACCGCTTCATTATCACGGGTGCCTCCAAGCGCGGCTGGAGCGCATGGCTCACGGCATTGGCCGATGAGCGGGTGATGGCCATCGTGCCCAGTGTGATCGACGTCGCGGATACTTCGGACATGCTGGCCGGATTGCGCAAGCGTTATGGTGGTCACTGGCCCTTGGCGCTGGGTTCCTACCAGCAGGCTGGTGTCCTGCAGCAGCTGGGTACCCCGGCATTCGAGCGGCTGATGGCGATGATGGACCCGATGCAGTACCTGAACGAGAAAAGGCAGCGTCTGGCCATTCCCAAGTACCTGGTGTCCGCCAGTGGTGACGATTTCTTCGCCCCTGACCCGGTCACCGATTATCAGCAGCGCCTGCCGGGCCAGACCAGCCTCAGGGTATTGCCGAACTCTGACCATGGCGGGGTGCGTCAAGCGGTAGTCAGTACCTTGGTACCTGCAGTGACGCGCCTGCGCGATGGCACACCTTTGCCAAGCGTGCAGGTGTCGGCCAGCGGGTATGCCGGGCAGATGAGCGTCGACTTCTCTGAGCCGCCAGTGGCGGTGAAGGTGTGGACGGCGAGCAACAGCCAGGACCGCGACTTCCGTTTTGCCTGCGGGGTGCGCTACCAATCCGAGACGCTCGCTCCCATGCAGAGCTTCACCCTGCAGCGCACGCCGCCGGCGGTGGGATGGCAGGCGCAGTTCGTCGAAGCGAAGTTTGCTGATGGCTTTATCGCTACCAGCCCGGTCAGCGTGCTGCCGCAGACCTATCCCGAACATCCACCGGCGGAGCAGGGTGGTGCATGCAGGAGCTTTCCCTCTGGCGGAAAGTAGAAATCTGGCTTGGCACATAATTGGCCAGCAGTGGCCGCTTTGCGGCCCTTCGCGGGCTTGCCCGCTCCCACAGGTGTGTCGCTGAACCCATGATTTGCGCGACCCTTGTGGGAGCGGGCAAGCCCGCGAAGAGGCCCTTGAAGTCTAGCGATCAGCGCCCGACCACCTTGGGCTTGTATGCACAATACCCCGGCCGTGGCCCGACCTTGGGGTGGTTGCGGCAGGTATCCGGCCGCTTGTCATAAATGGTGCACAGCCGGCTTTTACGATCCAGATACAGGCAGTCATCATTGCTCATCCGGGTCAGGGTGAAGATCCCCGACTTCTGGTTGAAGCGTTCGATGATGCCGTCCTTCTGCAGGCGCTTGGCGATGTTCTTCGGCGGTTCGTCTTTCTCGAACTCGTCGACCACGCCGATACGGATCAGATCCTTGATCTTCACCTCCACCGGCAGGGTGCAGCAGGTCGAATGGCAGCCATGGCACATGTTGCTGGTGTAGCGCTGCCAGGTCTCCAGGCGGTCGACTTCGGCTGCGGCGATCAGGGTCGTTTTCATCTTTATGGGGTGTATCACGGTCTTGGGGCGCGCGATCATACCGGAATTGTTCAATTTATGAACAACCTTTTGCCGGAATCGCAAAGTGGGCATGAAAACTGCGAACGCTAACTGTCACTCCCTGTCGAAGGGTCTAGGCTCAACAGTCTCCCTCCGTTTTCGTCAACTTGCCCGAGGATGCCGCATGTCCCAGGAACCCAAAGCTCGTGACGCCGAGGTGGCCGAATTTCGCGCCGCTGTACTGGACAAGCTGACCTACGCGGTTGGCAAGGACCCAGAGCACGCCTTCGACCACGACTGGTTCGAGGCCATCGCCCTGGCCGCGCGCGATCACATGGTCGATCACTGGATGGACCACACCCGCCAGGCGTATCGCTGCAGCCAGAAGCGGGTCTATTACCTTTCTCTCGAATTCCTCATCGGCCGGCTGCTGTATGACAGCCTGAGCAACCTGGGCCTGCTCGACATTGCCCGCGACGCATTGGAAGGGCTGAACGTGGACCTGGAGCGCATTCGCCTGCTCGAGCCCGATGCTGCGCTGGGCAACGGTGGCCTGGGCCGCCTGGCGGCGTGCTTCATGGAGAGCATGTCGACCCTGGGCATCGCTGCTCACGGTTATGGCATCCGCTATGAGCACGGGCTGTTCCGTCAGGCCATGGTCGATGGCTGGCAGCAGGAGCAGACCGAGAACTGGCTCGACTTCGGCAACCCCTGGGAGTTCGAGCGCGCCGAGGTGATCTACCCCATCAGCTTTGGCGGCAGCGTCGAAACGGTGCACGACACCCACGGCCAGCAGCGTCAGGTGTGGTGGCCGGGCGAGACCGTGCGGGCGGTGGCCTACGATACCCCGGTGGTCGGTTGGCGCGGGGCCAGCGTCAATACCCTGCGCCTGTGGCGTGCGCGGGCGCTGGAAGAGCTGCACCTGGAACGCTTCAATGCCGGCGACCACCTGGGCGCGGTGGCCGAGGTGGCACGGGCCGAAAGCATTTCGCGGGTGCTGTACCCGGCCGACAGCACCGAGGCGGGCCAGGAACTGCGCCTGCGCCAGGAATACTTCTTCGTCTCGGCTTCGTTGCAGGACCTGCTGCGCCGCCATCTGAACATGCACGACAACCTGCTCAACCTGCCGGATGCGGCGGCCATCCAGCTCAACGACACCCACCCGTCGATCGCCGTGGCCGAGCTGATGCGCCTGCTGGTCGACCAGCATGAGATCCCTTGGGATACCGCCTGGGAGCTGACCGTCGGCACCCTGGCCTACACCAACCACACCTTGCTGCCCGAAGCCCTGGAAACCTGGCCCGTTGCGCTGATGGAACGCATGCTGCCGCGGCACATGCAGATCATCTACCTGATCAACGCCTACCACATCGACGCGCTGCGGGCGAAAGGCCTGCACGACTTCGACGTGTTGCGGGCTGTGTCGTTGATCGAGGAAGACAATGGCCGCCGGGTGCGCATGGGCAACCTGGCGTTCCTCGGCTCGCACAGCGTCAACGGTGTGTCGGCGCTGCACAGCAAACTGATGAAAAGCACGGTGTTCGCCGAGCTGCACAAGCTCTACCCGCAACGGATCAACAACAAGACCAACGGCATTACCTTCCGCCGCTGGCTGTACCAGTCCAACCCGCAGCTGACCGCGATGCTGATCGAGGCGCTGGGCCCTGAGCTGCTGGACGACCCCGAAGGACGCCTGGCCAATCTGGTACCGTTCGCCGACAAGAGCGGTTTCCGCAAGCAGTTCGCCGCGCAGCGCCTGCACAGCAAGCGTGCCCTGGCCAGCATCATCCAGGACCGCCTGGGCGTTACGGTGAACCCCGAGGCGTTGTTCGACGTGCAGGTCAAGCGCATCCACGAATACAAGCGCCAGTTGCTCAACCTGCTGCACACCGTGGCGTTGTACCAGGCCATGCGCAACGACCCCGGTACCGACTGGGTGCCGCGGGTGAAGATCTTCGCCGGCAAGGCCGCGGCCAGCTATCACCAGGCCAAGCTGATCATCAAGCTGGCCAACGACATCGCCCGGGTGGTGAACAACGACCCCACCGTGCGCGGCCTGCTGAAGGTGGTGTTCCTGCCCAACTACAACGTCAGTCTGGCTGAAAGCATCATCCCGGCGGCGGACCTTTCCGAGCAGATCTCCACCGCCGGTTACGAAGCGTCCGGCACCAGCAACATGAAGTTCGGCCTGAACGGCGCGTTGACCATCGGTACCCTGGATGGTGCCAATGTCGAGATGAGCGAGCAGGTGGGTACCGAAAACATGTTCATCTTCGGCCTTACTGCGCAGCAGGTGGAGGCCAGGCGGCGCGACGGTGACTTTGGCGCCAGTGCGGCGATTGCCGCGTCCAGCCGCCTGAACGACGTGTTGCAGGCTGTTCGCAGCGGGGTGTTCTCACCGGACGACCCGTCGCGCTACAGCGCGCTGATCGACGGGCTGGTAGCTCATGACCGTTTCCTGGTGTGTGCCGATTTCGATGCCTACTGGGATGCCCAGCGACGGGTCGAGGAGCTTTGGCACACGCCGCAGGAATGGTGGCGCATGGCGGTGCTGAATACCGCGCGGATGGGCTGGTTCTCCTCGGACCGGACCATTCGGGAATATGCCAGCGAGATCTGGAAGGCTTTGGATTGAGGTAAGCCTGTGCCGGCCTCTTCGTGGGCACGCCCGCTCCCCCAGGATTTGCACAACCTTGGAAATCTTGTGCAGTCCCTGTGGGAGCGGGCGTGCCCGCGAATGGGCCCACAACCAGACCACCGGCCTGGCGCGCGCTGAACTACCGACCTATTGTGCCGTCTGAGAGCCGTTGCGAGTCTCATCACTCGCTAGCCTGCAACTCTCCCTGTAAACTGCGGGGGTTTTTATCCCCCAATCCTTTCGGAGCCATACATGTCCCGCGTTACCCTGAGTCGCTATCTGATTGAGCAGACCCGCAGCAACAATACCCCTGCCGATCTGCGCTTCCTGATCGAAGTGGTGGCGCGTGCGTGCAAGGAAATCAGCCATCACGTGTCCAAAGGCGCCCTCGGTGGCGTGCTGGGCAGCATGGGCACTGAAAACGTGCAGGGCGAAGTCCAGAAGAAACTGGACGTGATTTCCAACGATATCCTGCTGGAAGCCAACGAGTGGGGCGGCCACCTGGCCGGCATGGCTTCCGAAGAAATGGACAACGCCTACCAGATCCCGGGCAAGTACCCGAAAGGCGCCTACCTGCTGGTATTCGACCCGCTGGACGGCTCGTCCAACATTGACGTCAACGTTTCGGTCGGCACCATCTTCTCGGTACTGCGTTGCCCTAACGAATACCTGAGCCAGAACGAAACCCTGAACGAAAAAGCCTTCCTGCAACCAGGCACCCAGCAGGTCGCCGCCGGTTACGCCATCTACGGCCCGCAGACCATGCTGATCCTGACCCTGGGCAACGGCGTCAAGGGCTTCACCCTGGACCGCGAACTGGGCAGCTTCGTCCTCACCCACGAAAACATCCGCGTGCCGGAAACTACCGCAGAATTCGCCATCAACATGTCCAACCAGCGCCACTGGGAAGCCCCGGTTCAGCGTTACGTGGGCGAACTGCTGGCAGGCGAGACCGGCCCGCTGAAGAAAAACTACAACATGCGCTGGATCGCCTCGATGGTGGCGGACGTACACCGCATCCTGACCCGTGGCGGCCTGTTCATGTACCCACGTGACGCTCGCGAACCGAGCAAGCCGGGCAAGCTGCGCCTGATGTACGAAGCCAACCCGATGTCCTTCATCATCGAACAGGCCGGCGGTGCCTCCACCAACGGTTACGATCGCATCCTCGACATCCAGCCAGAAAGCCTGCACCAGCGTGTGTCGGTAATCCTCGGCTCGAAGGAAGAGGTCGAGCGCGTCACCGCCTACCACAAGGAGTAAGTCATGCTCGCACCTTGGCAGCCGTTGCTGGAGTGGTGGTTCGGTTGGGGCACCAGTCCCCAGGCCGTGGCTGACGAGAAGAGCACGCTGTGGTTCGGCAAGCATCATGACGCCGACGCCCATGCGCTGTTTGGCGACCTGGTCGAGCATGCCCTGGCGGGTGGGCTCGACGAGTGGCAGCAAAGCCCGCAGGGCTGGCTGGGCCTGCTGATCCTGCTGGACCAGTTGCCGCGCATGATCTACCGCGACACGCCGCGTGCCTTCGAGGGCGACCGGCGTGCCCAGGTGGTGGCGATGCAGGGTTTGCAGAAGAACTGGGATTACCAACTGCTGCCGATACAGCGGGTGTTCGTGCTGCTGGTTCTGGAACATGCCGAAGTGCTGGACTGGCAGAACCTGTGCGTCGAGCGCTACCAGGTGCTGCTGGACGAGCAACCCGAAGCCAACCGCCGGTTGTTCGAAGGCTTCCTCGACTATGCCGAGCAGCACCAGCGGGTAATTGCCCGTTTCGGGCGCTTCCCGCACCGCAACCTGGTGCTGGAGCGGCCGAGTACCAGCGAAGAGATGGACTTTTTGCTGGAACCTGGGTCCAGGTTCTGAGGTTTCGTGGCCTGCTGCGCAGGCCGTCGCGACGCAAGGCCGCCTCCTGCACGGGGCGGCCTTTTTGTTTGTGCGGGGTAATGCTTTGTGATTAATCGCACAGTAGTGGCCATCCGACCAATGGCGTAGGGGTAGAGGAGGGGGAGCAGGGAACCTGGGAGGGTTTTTACCGTCGAAGGTCACTGCAGGCCACTCGCCTGTATCCCCTCTCCAGGAGTGTCCTTCATGTCGTTGCGTTCCCTCGCCCTGTTGTCGCTGTGCGTCGTCCTGACTGCCTGCAGCAAGATCAACCAGGAAAACTATTCCAAGATCAAGGCCGGTATGAACAAGGCCGAGGTCGAGCAGCTGCTCGGCACGCCGACCGAGTGCTCTGGCGCGCTGGGGATGAGCAGCTGCACCTGGGGGGACGAGAAGAGCTTCATCAGTGTGCAGTACGCGGCTGACAAGGTGCTCATGTATTCAGGGCAGGGTCTCAAATGAGGCGCGTGTATCTGCTGATGGGGGTATGCCTGGCGTTGCTGCTGGGCGGTTGTGCCGGCTCCGTGCACGACCCGCTGGCGCCGAAGACCGCGGGCAACATCGACCTCAAGCGCTACCAGGGCAAGTGGTACGAACTGGCGCGCCTGCCAATGCGCTACCAGACCGGCTGTGAGCAGTCCGAAGCGCACTACAACCTCAGACTCGATGGTAGCCTCGGCGTGCTCAACCGCTGCCGCACCATGGGTGACGAATGGCTGCGCGCCGAAGGGCATGCGAACATCCAGGAGCCAGGGCACACCGACAAATTGTGGGTCGAGTTCGACAACTGGTTCACCAAGCTGGTGCCAGGGGTGGCGAGGGGCGAGTACTGGATTCTGTATGTGGATGATCGCTATCGCACGGCGGTGGTCGGCAGCCCGGACCGCAAGCACTTGTGGCTGCTGTCGCGTACGCCGACGCTACCAGCCTGGGAGCGCGAGAACCTGATGTCCAAGGCCCGGCAGCAGGGTTATGACACCAGCCGGCTGATCTGGCGCGCGTCTGACCAGCAGATCGTCAAGATGCACTGAGGTTCAGAGTAGTTGTGGGTGTGGGCCTACCCGCAACCGCGATTTATGGCACCGGCTTCGCCGGTGTTCGCGGGTAAACCCGCTCCCACAGGTACTGCACAGTATCTGAGTTCAGCGCCTCACCTGTGGGAGCGGGTTTACCCGCGAATGCGATAGAACTGCCGGCAGATCAGCCCAAAAGCTGCCGCAGTACCTCGGCAAACGCCAGCGCGCTTTGCTCTTCCTGCGCATGCCGCCCCTGGCGCACCACCCACTGCCCATTCACCATCACATCCCGCACCTGCCGATCGCCGCCAGCAAACAGCCAGCGGTTGAGAATCGCATCCCCATCGGCCATGGCGATGTAAGGGTCCTGCCCATCGAGCACCAGCCAGTCGGCGCGCTTGCCCACGGCCAGTTCCCCGACCGCCTGCCCCAGCGCCTGCGCACCGCCCGCCAGGGCAGCGTCATACAGCGCTCGCCCGACCATCGGCTGGTCGCCGCGATACAGGCGGTTACGCCGCTGGTCGCGCAGCCGCTGGCCGTATTCCAGCCAGCGCAGTTCCTCCACAACGCTCAGCGACACATGGCTGTCCGAACCAATGCCCATGCGCCCACCCTGCGCCAGGTAGTCCACTGCCGGGAAAATCCCGTCGCCCAGGTTGGCCTCGGTGGTCAGGCAAAGCCCGGCTACCGCGCCGCTGCGGGCCATGGCGGTGACTTCATCCGGCTCTGCGTGGGTTGCGTGCACCAGGCACCAGCGCGGGTCCACATCTACATGCTCGTACAGCCACTGCAACGGGCGCAGGCCGCTCCAGGCCAGGCAGTCGTTGACTTCCTTCTGCTGCTCGGCGATATGGATATGCACCGGGCACTGTTTGTCGCTGGCTGCCAGCACTTCGGCGATCTGCCCGGGCGTCACCGCGCGCAGCGAATGGAAGCACAGACCCAGTTGCTGCGCGGGTTGCGCGGCCAGCAGCGGGGCCAGCTGCGCTTGTAGTTGCAGGTACTGTTCAGTGGAATTTATGAAGCGCCGTTGCCCGTCATTCGGGGCTTGGCCGCCGAAGCCTGCGTGGCTGTAAAGCACCGGCAGCAAGGTCAGGCCAATGCCGCTGTCGGCTGCAGCCGCGCTGATGCGGTGGGACAGTTCGGCCGGATCGGCGTAGGCCCTGCCGGCCTGGTCATGGTGCACGTAGTGGAACTCGGCGACCGAGGTATAGCCGGCCTTGAGCATTTCGATGTACAGCTGGCGGGCGATGACCTGCAGCTGCTCTGGACTGATCTGGCCGACCAGGCGATACATCAGGTCGCGCCAGGTCCAGAAACTGTCGTTGGGGTTGCCGGCGACTTCTGCCAGCCCTGCCATGGCGCGCTGGAAGGCATGCGAGTGCAGGTTGGGCATGCCGGGCAGCAGCGGGCCGGCCAGCCGCTCGGCGCCTTCGGCCGAGGCACCTGGTTCGATGCGGGCCACATGGCCATCACTGGTGACCTCGATGCGAACATGGCTGGCCCAGCCCGTGGGTAGCAGGGCGCGTTCGGCGAAGTAGGCGGACATCGGTGAAAATCCTGTTATTGTTAACTTGTATATACATATACAGGCGTTTGCCTGCCGGGTAAACTGCGGCAAGCTACCGCTCATTCCATTTGCACAAGGATCCAACGCCGTGCCGACACCTCCTGTCTCCGCGCTGGTTGCCCAGATGGGCGAGGGCCCGGCTCCGCTTTACGCCCGGGTCAAACAGATGATCATCCAGCAGATCGACAACGGCAGCTGGCCACCGCATCACCGGGTGCCCTCGGAGAGCGAACTGGTCAGCGAGCTGGGCTTCAGCCGCATGACCATCAACCGCGCCCTGCGCGAGCTCACCGCAGAAGGCCTGCTGGTGCGCATGCAAGGGGTCGGTACCTTCGTGGCCGAGCCCAAGGGACGTTCGGCGTTGTTCGAGGTCAACAACATCGCCGACGAAATTGCCGCGCGTGGCCACCAGCATAGCTGCCAGGTGATTACCCTCACCGAGGAAACGGCCGGTTCCGAGCGGGCCCTGGCCCTGGACATGCGCGAAGGCCAGCGAGTGTTCCACTCGCTGATCGTGCATTTCGAGAACGGCGTGCCGGTGCAGATCGAGGACCGCTACGTCAATGCGGCGATTGCCCCCGACTACCTCAAGCAGGACTTCACCCGGCAGACGCCATACGCCTACCTGTCGCAGGTGGCGCCGCTGACCGAGGGTGAGCACGTGGTAGAGGCAATCCTGGCCGAGCCGGAAGAATGCCGCCTGTTGCAGATCGAGCGGGGCGAGCCCTGCCTGCTGATCCGCCGTCGCACCTGGTCCGGCCGCCAGCCGGTGACCGCCGCGCGGCTGATCCACCCCGGTTCCCGTCACCGCCTGGAAGGACGTTTCAGTAAATGAGTCAGCTGCAGTTGTTGCGTGCGCAGGGCTACCCGCGCATGCCGTGGAAGAACGGTGGCGGTTTCACCGAAGAGATTACCCGCGACAGTGGCGAAGGCCTGGACGGCTTTGGCTGGCGCTTGTCGATTGCCGATATTGAGGAGTCCGGCGGGTTTTCCACCTTCGCCGGCTACCAGCGGATCATCACCGTGCTGCAGGGTGACGGCATGCGCCTGCTGGTCGACGGCCAGGCCAGCAGGCCGTTGCTGCCGTTCGATGCCTTCGCCTTCAGTGGCGAGAGTCAGGTCAGCTGCAAGCTGCTGGGCGGGGCGATCCGCGATTTCAACCTGATCTACGCACCGCAGCGCTACCGGGCGCGGTTGCAGTGGTTCGATGGCACCAGCCGCTTGTACAGTTCGGCGTCGACAGTGTTGCTGTTCGCTGCCAGCAGCCAGGTCGAGGTTGGCATTGCCGGGCGCGAGACGCAGCGGTTGGGGTTGTATGACTGCCTGCGGCTGGAGGGCAATGACCAGTTGCTGGGGTTGGATGTGCAGGGGCGGTTCTGCCTGATCGAACTCGTTTCACGTTGAGATAGCCGGGGGCTGCTGCGCAGCCCTTCGCGGGCTTGCCCGCTCCCACAGGTACAGCGCACGCCTTGAAGGCAGTGGAGCTCTCTGTGGGAGCGGGCAAGCCCGCGAAGGGCCGCGCAGCGGCCCCATTTCTTTTGCCGCTCAGCGGAAAAGTCCAATTATTTTGGTTGTCCATGCTTGTACATACAAGTAAAGGTGTGTTTGTATATCTACCACGACATACCCGCCCGCGGACGACCGCAGAGGACCTTTCCCGTGACCGACAACAACAAATACCGTGACGTTGAAATCCGTGCCCCACGTGGCAACAAGCTGACTGCCAAAAGCTGGCTGACCGAAGCGCCACTGCGCATGCTGATGAACAACCTCGATCCACAGGTCGCGGAAAACCCGAAAGAACTGGTGGTGTACGGCGGTATCGGCCGCGCTGCCCGTAACTGGGCGTGCTACGACAAGATCGTCGAGACCCTGACCCGCCTGGAAGACGACGAAACCCTGCTGGTGCAGTCGGGCAAGCCGGTCGGCGTGTTCAAGACCCACAGCAACGCCCCGCGCGTACTGATCGCCAACTCCAACCTGGTACCGCACTGGGCCAACTGGGAACACTTCAACGAACTGGACGCCAAGGGCCTGGCCATGTACGGCCAGATGACCGCCGGCAGCTGGATCTACATCGGCAGCCAGGGCATCGTCCAAGGCACCTACGAAACCTTCGTCGAAGCCGGCCGCCAGCATTACGGCGGCAGCCTGAAAGGCAAGTGGGTACTGACCGCCGGCCTGGGCGGCATGGGCGGTGCCCAGCCACTGGCCGCCACCCTGGCCGGTGCCTGCTCGCTGAACATCGAATGCCAGCAGAGCCGCATCGACTTCCGTCTGGAAACCCGCTACGTCGACGAGCAGGCCACTGACCTCGACGACGCCTTGGCACGCATTGCCAAGTACACCGCCGAAGGCAAGGCCATCTCCATCGCCCTGCACGGCAACGCTGCTGAAATCCTGCCAGAGCTGGTCAAGCGTGGCGTGCGCCCGGACATGGTCACCGACCAGACCAGCGCCCACGACCCGCTGAACGGTTACCTGCCAGCCGGCTGGACCTGGGAACAGTACCGCGACCGTGCGCAGACCGAGCCGGCTGCAGTGGTCAAGGCCGCCAAGCAGTCGATGGCCGTGCACGTGCAAGCCATGCTCGATTTCCAGAAGCAGGGTGTTCCGACCTTCGACTATGGCAACAACATCCGCCAGATGGCCAAGGAAGAAGGCGTGGCCAATGCCTTCGACTTCCCGGGCTTCGTGCCGGCCTACATCCGCCCGCTGTTCTGCCGTGGCATCGGCCCGTTCCGCTGGGCGGCGCTGTCCGGTGATGCCGAAGACATCTACAAGACCGACGCCAAGGTCAAGGAACTGATCCCCGACGACGCCCACCTGCACCGCTGGCTGGACATGGCCCGCGAGCGCATCAGCTTCCAGGGCCTGCCGGCACGTATCTGCTGGGTTGGCCTGGGCCTGCGCGCCAAGCTGGGCCTGGCGTTCAACGAAATGGTACGCAGCGGCGAGCTGTCGGCACCGATCGTGATCGGCCGTGACCACCTGGACTCCGGTTCGGTGTCCAGCCCCAACCGTGAAACCGAAGCCATGCGCGACGGTTCCGACGCTGTCTCCGACTGGCCGCTGCTCAACGCCCTGCTGAACACCGCCGGCGGTGCTACCTGGGTTTCGCTGCACCACGGTGGTGGCGTGGGCATGGGCTTCTCCCAGCACTCTGGCATGGTCATCGTCTGCGACGGTACCGACGAAGCCGCCGAGCGTATCGCTCGCGTGCTGACCAACGACCCAGGGACCGGTGTGATGCGTCATGCCGATGCCGGATACGACATCGCCATCGAGTGCGCCAAGGAGCAGGGCCTGGACCTGCCGATGATCACTGGCTGATCGCCACGCTTTGGATCGCACCCCACGAGGGGTGATACTGAACAACAAGAAGGAGCACGCAGGCACTCACAAACGGGCCTGCGGCTCCACGCGATTGGAGTAGTGAAGTGACCGAATTGACCCTCAAGCCCGGCACCCTGACCCTGGCCCAGCTGCGCGCCATCCATGCCGCGCCCGTGCGCCTGCAACTGGACGCCAGCGCCGCGCCGGCCATCGACGCCAGCGTTGCCTGCGTCGAGCAGATCATTGCCGAAGACCGTACCGCCTACGGCATCAACACCGGTTTCGGCCTGCTGGCCTCGACCCGCATCGCCAGCCACGACCTGGAAAACCTGCAGCGCTCGCTGGTGCTGTCCCACGCCGCCGGTGTCGGCGCGCCGCTGGATGACGCCCTGGTGCGGCTGATCATGGTGCTGAAGATCAACAGCCTCAGCCGTGGTTTCTCCGGCATCCGTCGCAAAGTCATCGACGCGCTGATTGCCCTGGTCAACGCCGAAGTCTATCCGCACATCCCGCTGAAGGGTTCGGTGGGCGCCTCCGGCGACCTCGCCCCGCTGGCGCACATGTCGCTGGTGCTGCTGGGTGAAGGCAAGGCCCGCTACAAGGGCCAGTGGCTGCCAGCCACCGAAGCCCTGGCCGTGGCCGGCCTCGAGCCGCTGACCCTGGCCGCCAAGGAGGGCCTGGCCCTGCTCAACGGCACCCAGGCGTCCACCGCCTATGCCCTGCGTGGCCTGTTCCAGGGTGAAGACCTGTACGCCGCTGCCATCGCCTGCGGCGGCCTGAGCGTCGAAGCCGCACTGGGCTCGCGCTCGCCGTTCGATGCGCGCATCCACGAAGTGCGTGGCCAGCGCGGCCAGATCGACACCGCTGCCTGCTTCCGTGACCTGCTGGGCGACTCCAGCGAAGTGTCGCTGTCGCACAAGAACTGCGACAAGGTTCAGGACCCGTACTCGCTGCGCTGCCAGCCGCAGGTCATGGGCGCCTGCCTGACCCAGCTGCGCCAGGCCGCCGAGGTACTGGGCATCGAAGCCAACGCCGTGTCGGACAACCCGCTGGTGTTCGCTGCCGAAGGTGACGTGATTTCCGGCGGTAACTTCCACGCCGAGCCGGTGGCCATGGCCGCCGACAACATCGCCCTGGCCATCGCTGAAATCGGTTCGCTCAGCGAGCGCCGTATCTCGCTGATGATGGACAAGCACATGTCCCAGCTGCCGCCGTTCCTGGTGGAAAACGGCGGGGTCAACTCGGGCTTCATGATCGCCCAGGTCACCGCTGCTGCCCTGGCCAGCGAGAACAAGGCCCTGTCGCATCCGCACAGCGTCGACAGCCTGCCGACCTCGGCCAACCAGGAAGACCACGTGTCGATGGCCCCGGCTGCCGGCAAGCGCCTGTGGGAAATGGCCGAAAACACCCGTGGCGTGCTGGCCATCGAATGGCTGGGCGCCTGCCAGGGCCTGGACCTGCGCAAGGGCCTGAAGACCTCGGCCAAGCTGGAGCAGGCGCGCCAGGCGCTGCGCAGCGAAGTGCCGCACTACGACCGTGACCGTTTCTTCGCGCCCGACATCGAAAAGGCCGTGGAACTGTTGGCCAAGGGTCGCCTGACCGGCCTGCTGCCGGCTGGTGTGCTGCCAAGCCTGTAATGCCCCCAGGGGCCGCTGTGCGGCTCATTGCCGGCAAGCCGGCTCCCACAGATGGAGATGCGACACACCATCTCTGTGGGGGCTGGCTTGCCGGCGATTGGGCTGCAAGGCAGCCCCCCTCGATCTCACGACCACAAAAACAATTTAAGGACGTGACATGCAACAAGCTCAAGGTCTAAAGCGCGGGCTAAGTGCCCGCCACATCCGTTTCATGGCCCTCGGTTCCGCCATCGGCACCGGGCTGTTCTACGGTTCCGCCTCGGCCATCCAGATGGCCGGCCCGGCTGTGCTGCTGGCCTACCTGATCGGCGGCGCCGCCGTGTTCATGGTCATGCGCGCCCTCGGCGAAATGGCTGTGCACAACCCGGTCGCCGGTTCGTTCGGCCACTACGCCAGCACCTACCTCGGCCCCATGGCCGGCTTCATCCTCGGCTGGACCTACGCCTTCGAGATGGTCATCGTCGCCATCGCCGACGTCACTGCCTTCGGTATCTACATGGGCTTCTGGTTCCCGGAAGTGGCCCGCTGGATCTGGGTGCTGGGCATCGTCTTCCTGATCGGCGGCCTCAACCTGTGCAACGTCAAGGTCTTTGGCGAAATGGAATTCTGGCTGTCGCTGCTCAAGGTCGGCGCCATCGTGGCGATGATCCTGGCCGGCCTCGGCATCATGGCCTTCGGCTTCAGCCAGGTAGGCACCGGGCAGGCCGTGGGTGTCAGCAACCTGTTCGACCACGGCGGCTTCATGCCCAATGGCGTGGGTGGCCTGATCGCCTCCTTTGCCGTGGTGATGTTCGCGTTCGGCGGTATCGAAATCATCGGCGTCACCGCCGGTGAGGCCAAGGACCCGCAGCGGGTCATCCCCAAGGCGATCAACGCCGTGCCGCTGCGCATCCTGCTGTTCTACGTGCTCACCCTGTTCGTGCTGATGTGCCTGTTCCCATGGCCGCAAATCGGCAGCCAGGGCAGCCCGTTCGTGCAGATCTTCAGTAACCTGGGCATCGGCTCTGCCGCCGCAGTGCTGAACATCGTGGTGATTTCCGCCGCGATCTCGGCCATCAACAGCGACATCTTCGGCGCCGGCCGCATGATGTACGGCCTGGCCCAGCAAGGCCACGCGCCGCGCGGCTTCAGCAAGCTGTCGAAGCACGGCGTGCCGTGGATGACCGTGGTGGTGATGGGTGCTGCGCTGCTGATCGGCGTGCTGCTCAACTACCTGATCCCGGAGAACGTGTTCCTGCTGATCGCCTCGATCGCTACCTTCGCCACCGTGTGGGTATGGCTGATGATCCTGCTCACCCAAGTGGCCATGCGCCGCAGCATGAGCCGTGAACAAGTGGCCCAGCTACAGTTCCCGGTACCGTTCTGGCCTTACGGCCCGGCCATGGCCATTGCGTTCATGGTGTTCATCTTTGGCGTGCTCGGTTACTTCCCGGATACCCAGGCGGCACTGCTCGTCGGCGTGGTCTGGGTGGTGTTCCTGGTGGCGTCCTACCTGCTGTGGTGCAAGCCGCGCGCAGGGCAGGGCAAACCGGTAGCGGAACCGGCCGAGCTGCACCGCTAAGTACAGGAGTCAATGTATGAGAACCGTCTGGCAGCACTGCCATGTGGCAACCATGGCCGAGGGCCGTTACTCGGCCATCGAGGACGCGGCCATCGTCACCAACGCCGGGCTGATCGAGTGGATCGGCCCACGCGTCGAGCTGGCGTCGGTCGATGCCGAGCGTACGGTGGACCTGGGCGGCGCCTGGGTCACCCCGGGGCTGATCGACTGCCACACCCACGCGGTGTTCGGTGGCAACCGCAGCGGTGAGTTCGAGCAGCGCCTGCAGGGTGTGAGCTATGCCGAAATCGCCGCACAGGGCGGTGGCATCGCCAGCACCGTGCGGGCCACCCGTGCGGCCAGCGAGGACGAGCTGTTCGCCAGTGCTCGCCAGCGGGTCCAGGCGTTGATGCGCGATGGCGTGACCACCATCGAGGTCAAGTCAGGCTACGGCCTGGACCTGGCCAACGAGCGCAAGATGCTGCGTGTGGCCCGGCGCCTGGCCGACGAGTTGCCTCTGGCGGTGCGCGCCACCTGCCTGGCAGCCCATGCCTTGCCGCCGGAATACGTCGGCCGGGCTGACGACTACATCGCGCACATCTGCGATGAAATGCTGCCGGCCCTGGCCGCCGAAGGCCTGGTGGACGCAGTGGATGCCTTCTGCGAACACCTGGCGTTCTCCCCGGCCCAGGTCGAGCGGCTGTTCATCAAGGCGCGCGAGCTGGGCCTGCCGGTCAAGCTGCACGCCGAACAGTTGTCGTCGCTGCACGGCTCCAGCCTGGCTGCGCGCTACCAGGCGCTTTCGGCTGACCATCTGGAATTCATGACCGAGGAAGACGCCATTGCCATGGCAAAAGCCGGCACGGTCGCCGTGCTGCTGCCGGGCGCGTTCTACTTCCTGCGCGAAACCCAGCTGCCGCCGATGGACGCCTTGCGCCGCCACGGCGTGAAGATTGCCCTGGCCAGCGACCTCAACCCCGGCACCTCGCCAGGGTTGTCGCTGCGGCTGATGCTGAACATGGGCTGCACCTGCTTCCGCATGACCCCGGAAGAAGCCCTGGCCGGTGTCACCGTGCACGCCGCCACTGCGTTGGGCCTGGGCGACAGCCACGGCTCGCTGGAAGTGGGCAAGGTCGCGGACTTCGTCGCCTGGCAGATCGAACGCCCCGCCGACCTGGCCTACTGGCTGGGCGGCGACCTGCCCAAGCGCGTGGTGCGCAAGGGCCACGAGATTTCCAACTGAGTGAGGCACGATGGACAAGGTACTGAGTTTTCACCAGGGGCGCCTGCCGCTGCTGATCAGCATGCCCCATGCCGGCCTGCAACTGTCGCCGGCGGTAAGAGACGGCCTGGTCGACCAGGCGCGCAGCCTGCCGGACACCGACTGGCATATTCCACGGCTGTATGACTTTGCCCGTGAAATGGGCGCCAGCGTGGTGGCGGCGGAGTATTCGCGCTTCGTCATCGACCTGAATCGGCCGGATGACGACAAGCCGTTGTACGCCGGTGCCACCACTGGCCTGTACCCGGCCACGCTGTTCGATGGCGAGCCATTGTTCAAGGACGGGCTGGTGCCGACAGGCGAGGAGCGCAAGCAGTATCTGGAGCAGATCTGGCGCCCCTACCACGACACGATTCGTCGCGAGCTGGCGCGGCTGCGCGAGCAGTTCGGCTACGCCCTGCTGTGGGACGCCCATTCGATCCGTTCGCTGATCCCGCACCTGTTCGACGGCAAGCTGCCGGACTTCAACCTGGGTACCTTCAACGGCGCCAGCTGCGACCCGGCCCTGGCCGAACGGCTGAAAGAGGTGTGCGCCCAGGCCCAAGGTTACAGCCACGTGCTCAATGGCCGCTTCAAGGGCGGGCATATCACCCGGCATTACGGCGATCCGGCCAACCACATCCATGCGGTGCAGCTGGAGCTGGCGCAGAGCACTTACATGGAAGAAGCCGAGCCGTTCGCTTACCGCGAAGACCTGGCACGGCCGACACAGGAGGTGTTGAAGCAGCTTCTGCAGGCAGTGCTGGACTGGGGCAAGGCGCATTACGGGCGGTGAAGTTCGCCAGTAAGAATGGCGACGCGATGCAGGTTGTTCGCGTCGCCAGTCACTACTGCTCAGTTGTTGTTGATCTGCTTGATGGTAAGTTCGCGCAGTAGCTCCTTCTCTTCCTGCTCCTTGTCATCTTGCAGGCCTTGCTGCAAGTTCAACTCGTCCTGAAGCGAGTGGTCCTTGCTTGCCAGCTCAAGCACCCGCAGGCGGAAACGTGCTTCTATTTCGGCGAAGCGGTCGGCAAATTCGGCTCGCAGACGCGTGGTCCAATCCGTATTCGCCAGCATGTATCCGACCAGTGCATCGCTCAGTTCACTTTTCCGAACCTTTTCCAGCACACTGGATAGCTCGTCCCGCGCCAGGTTCGCAGCACCTCGAAAACGCATGCTATCGGCGATCGGCAGGTCCAGTTCCCTGGCCAGTTCCCGGCGGTAGGCCAGACGTACCGAGACCAGGTCACCCGGGCCAGTCCGTTGGTTGGCCAGCAGCTCCAGCTGTTCGATCCGGAAAAGCTGCAATAGCCGACGACGCAGTGCTTGCAGGGAATCGCCGGCGTCGACCAACAGGCGTTGGCTCATCAGGTACAGTTCAATATTGTTGAACTCCTGCAGCGCTCCGTCATGGCAGGTCTGCGAGCCGGTTACCGGGTCTGGCAATGCCGCTGCGGCGATGCTCTCCATGATCGGGCGTTCGGTTTCGTTGCTTGCAGCCACCACCAGCATCAAGCGCACCCGTTCGCAGAAGGTGGCTTGCGTATTTGGGTCAAGGTATGGGGCGGCATTGTGCAAACGGCCCACCAGACGCAACAGATCACTACCTTCGAGCCGCTCCCAGCAGTCCTGCAATGCGGCATTCTGTGCTTCGCTACCCAGCATCCAGTCCTTCAGCCTGGGCGTATCATCGCCCAGCAGTGGGAAGTGAAGGTGGTCGAGAGATCCTTCGCTGGAAGTATCGAAGAACATCAGGTCGTCGGGGATATCCAGGGCAAAGGAATAGCTGTGCTGGCTGTCCGAGAAGCTGCGTACCCGCAGGATGGTTTCAGGAGGCAGCGGGTTGTCGAACAAGGCGATCGACGAGATTGGCATGGGATTGTTCAGGTTCGTCAGGATGTGCTCGGGCAACTGGGTGATGTTGTTCGAGCTCAGGTCCAGAAGTTCCAATGGCAGCAAACTGTCACACCAGCTGGGCCAGGCTTGGAGGTTCATGTTGGTCAATGCGAGTGACTGCAGGTTGCTGGCCAGCGATGCGGGCACATGGTCGATGTTGCCTGCACGGTTGCCCGACAGGTCCAGCGAGGTCAGGTTTCGCAGCCCTGCGAAAATGTCCATCATGGCCTGGTCGACCTCCAGCCCCATGTTGCGAAACTCCAGGTAGGTGAGTTGGGGAAGGCGAGCCAGGGCAGATGCCAGCGAGGGCATGGCGGCCTGGTGTGCATCGATGGTCAACCGGCTGATGTTAGGGAACCGGCTGAGTAGTTCGTCGAGCTGCGAGGCGCTGCCCCGCAACCGCGTCAGGCTGAGCGCGTGTACGCGGGCGCCGAAGAACGCTGGAAGCCGCCTGGGGAAATGCTCGATGGCCACGTCCTCGAGTTGCAGGCGCAGGTATGACTGGCCCTGCTCCTGTTGTTCCCAGAATTGATCGATCGCTGACGCGATACGTTGCCTGTCCGTCAGTGCGGCCTGGGTCAATGGGTTGCTCGAACTGGATGCCTGGGCCCAGCCATCGATCGCATCGCGCATCTGCCGTCGCTCATCGCGAATGCGTGCGAGTTGTTCGGACATTGCCTCTGGCTGGTCCGTGGTGATGCCCGAGGTGTCGACGCGCTCGTTCAGCAACAATCGCTGCAGGTGAGATTCATTGATGCTGTTGCCTTCCAGCGAGATCACCGGTGGGGTGGTCAGCATGTCCGCTTCATGAAGCAGGAACGAGGGCAAAGACCTGAGATTGTTGTGGCGCAACGACAGGTGGGCAATGCGCGCCAGGGCGTCGCTGCCAATCCCGATCGGCCATTGGGCCAGCTGCATCTGGTCCAGGCCCAGGTAGTCCAGGGTCAACTCATGGAAACTTGGCCTGTTGCTCTGCGCCAGCCGGTTACCACTCAGGTCCAGGTATCTCAATTGGCGAAGCCCTGACAGCAGGTTCAGGTCGCTTTCGGAGAGCGCCATGTTCTGGTTGGTGAGCACCAGTCGTTGCAAGCCTGGCAGGCACTCGGTGATGGTGGGCACGCTGAACAGGAAGGGCGAGGGCGTTGCCCTGGGGTCAAACGGACGGCTGATTTCCAGCGACTCGATCTGCGGCATCTGCCTGAGCAGGCGTTGCAGCAGGCGCTCGTTTTGCGCCCAGCCCGCCAAGGACCCTGACGGTAAGTCGATCAGGCTCAGGCTGCGCACGCGTGCGTTGAAAAAAGCGGGCAAGGTGAGGGGCACATCGGCAAGGGGGACGCGGGCGATACGCAGTTCCGTGGTGGGCCCGGTGCTCTCGTCCAGCGCAGTGTCGTACCAGTGTTGCATGATCGAGTCACGCAGGCTGTCGTAGTCCTGTGCTGCTTGGTCGCTTGCCGGCGAAATGGCTTCACTCCAATCGTCCAGGCTGCTTTGCAGCTCGTTGCGCTGCTCCAGTAGTGTCTGCAAATGTTCGAATATCTGCAGTTGCGTACGGCCGCGGCTGGCAAGTGCCTGCAGAACCTGAGCCGCCGAGCGGCCGGTGCGTTCGGCGAGCCCTGTGGCTTCGATAGCTTCGAACAGCTGCTGGCGGGTGATGCCATGGGTGGCCGGGCCGCCGCCACTGAGTGGGTAGCCCAGGCGGCCATCAGCCAGGCGCATGGGAGAACGGTAGCCTGGGCGTACGGGCTGCATGCCCAGCAGCACCCTCAAGGCCGGGCGAGGCAGCAACGGGCTTTCCTGTACAAGGCGCTGCAGCGCTTGCTGATCGGCGACGTCCATGCTTGCCATGGCCGCTGGCAGTGCCTCGTACAATGCAGCGTAAAGGCTTGAATACACCTTGACCGCCGCGCTGGGCAGGCTTTCGTCGTGGACGATGTACCCTGCCTGGGCATGGGTGATGGTCTTGAATGGGCGGGTGTCCAGTGTGCCTATGGCATGATCCTGGGTCGGCCAGGACATGCGCTGGAGCAGCCGGAGCCTGGTCTGTGCAGGCCAGCCTGGCAAGCGTTCGAGCGTATGCACGATCAACAGGTCGCTATCCCAGTTCGGCACGCTGGACAGGTACAGCCCTTCGCAGGCGCGGGCAAGGCGAATTTGTTGCTGGTAGATGCGGGCCTCTTCGGCAAGGCGCAGTGGTACCTTGCCGTTGTCGAGTATCTGCAGTTCGTTGGCACTGGCCTCGCGCGCCAGCTCATTGGCGACTGCTGACGGCAATTTCGGATACGCCCTCTGGATGGCCTCGGCGCCCGGCGCCAGGTCGCGCGAAAGGCCGGCGTAGGCCCTGGCAAACTCAGCGGGCCGAGTGCTCTCGTCCGCCAGCTGGCGGACCGTTTCGTCCAGCTTGAAACGTTGCAGGGTGTCTTCCAGCAAGGCCGGCAGCCGCTGGCTTTCGGCCAGGGCGCGGCGCAGCTCGTCTTCGTGTACGCCGCTGACGGCGATAATCCGTTGCAGCGTCGGCTCGTCGAAGTGCCCACTCAAGTGGCCGATGCGGCGCAGGAGTGTCATGCCCGACCAACTCAGTGGCTTATCGGTAACGTGCAACCATGCTCCGGCACCGTTGTGCCGCACTGGCGGCTGGTAACGGCGAGGACTTGCAGGGTGTTGCAAACGATATTCGCCAGTCGTTGGCGTTTGGCTGACGATGTACTGATTGCCCTGCAGTACCAGCCAGCGTTTGCCTTGGTGATGCCGTAGGCCCAGTTCGTCCGGTACCAGGTCATGGGGCAGCGTCTCGTGACTCCGGTAGGGCGTGAGGTCGGGTTTCCACAACCGCGTCTGACCATCGGATGTTTCCACGTCTTCCAGTTCTTCGATGAATGAAGGCGTTTCTACCGGAATACGGGTTATCCCTGGCTCCTCATCCTCTGGCTCTTCAATCTCCGGCCCTTCCAGCGACGTGCCGGTTTCGCTGCCGTGCAAGCCTCTCAAAGCTTTGGCTGCTGCGCTGAGGGCGGCCATGATGGCCACGTTTTCGATCACATCGACCAGATAGCCATAGGCAGTATCACGTTCGTCGTTTTCCCAGGCGTCGATCCCTTCATACACCTCATGGGCCAGCTGGGCCAGGCAAACAGCAAGCATTGCCTCGCCAAGCCCTGGCACGAAGAAGCCGGCGATGTTCAAGGCCGTGAGCACACGGCCGGCAATCAGCTCTCGGTGGGCTTGGGCGGTGCGCCGATCGACGATTTCGGTTGGCGTGGCGTGGAACAGCACATCCTTCTCATGACGCTGGGTCTTCTGGAACGTCATCACGCCCTGGAAGGCGTGGCTGAAAGGCTTTTTGACCGGATACAGGGTGGCGTGCGGATCCGGAACACGCTCATGCAGGCCGCGGGCACTCCAGGCCAGGGGCATTAGCCGATCCTTCAGACGGGTGGTTATCGGCGCCTTGTCGCGGTCGGCGAGGTGCCTGTCCAGGTAGCCGATATCGGCCTGGAGCCTGTCGCGCAACTCTTCGTTCATGGCTTCCTGGCTGGCGAATTCCTTGAGGGGCGTGGTGCTGTCTTCGGGGATGTACAGCGCCACTGCGTGATGCTCTTCAGCTTGCAGGGTGATGAGCACAACGCCGGTCAGCTCGGCTTCCCACAAGTCGAGCAGGCTGAACGTCACCGGCGAAGAGGGCGATGGCGCCTGGTCAAGTGGCGTGGCAAGAGCGGCGGAATATAGCGCCTCGCTGATATCCCCCTTGAGGCGGGCGAAATGCAGTGATTGCCGGAATGCCGATACCTCTGCACGCCCCAGTGTTTCATAAACGGCCAGTGCGGCTTCATCCGCGCCGAGTGGCGGCGTGGCCGCTGGATAGTAGATGGCATGTACCTGTTGATGGTATTTGCCGCCGATATCCAGCGTACGACACAAGTCGGCGAAATCTTCGGCGGCGATATCCAGTGCATTGTTGATCGGCACGGTGCCCATGAAGCGCCGGTGATCGACTATGACCGACCTCTTGAGCAGGGAGGCGGGCGCGTCCATGCCATGTTCGGCAGCGGCATCCTGGTCGAAGTTGTGCAAGGCGCAGTGCAGCAGCGAGCGTGTAGCCCGGTCGACGGCCTGGCGGCTGTCGATGGCATTGGTCGTTTCGATCTGGCGGGCATCGACGAGGTAGGTGTTGCGCACGTCCAGGTCAAGCCTGAATCGCTGCTTGATGGCTTCGGTGAGTGTCTTGGTGGCGTACGCTTCCAGGGTTGGAAGCTTTTCGAACAGCTTGTGCACCTGCACCTGGTGCTCGCGGTGACGTGCGTGCTCTTCCTGCCATGCCTTGGCGACTTCCGGTTGTTGCTGGATTGCCGTCGACAGCCAGGCAGGGGCTTGATGCCAGTTGCGCATCGCGCTCTGGGTTTCTGGCGGAGCCTGCTTGAGCCAGGTGGGGATTCTGCGCTCGATGGTGGCGTAATGAACACTAGGGAAATCCTGAAAAAGACTTCCTGATTTGGCAAAATCCCCGGACACCAA
>NZ_JALLKV010000059.1:0-34269 GCF_023093815.1 Pseudomonas sp. PNPG3 | reverse complement strand
GATACGCAGCGGTAGTTCAGTCGGTTAGAATACCGGCCTGTCACGCCGGGGGTCGCGGGTTCGAGTCCCGTCCGCTGCGCCATCTTCGTTTCAAGGTCCCTTGAACACCTTGAAGCAAACACAAGAGAAGCGATCACGTTATCGCTTTTTTTGTGCCTGTCCTGAGGCCATCGCGCCGGAAGGGTAGACCCAGGTTTCAATCGGGTGCAAGCCTGAATGATACGCAGCGGTAGTTCAGTCGGTTAGAATACCGGCCTGTCACGCCGGGGGTCGCGGGTTCGAGTCCCGTCCGCTGCGCCATCTTCGCTTCGAGGCCCCTTGAACGTCTCGAAGCCACGAGAAAGCGACCTTAGGGTCGCTTTTTTCGTTTCTGCGTCTGGCAATTGCCGCCCTTGACCCAGATTTACACGAACCTGACAGACTCTTCACCGATCAGCGGTTCCTGTGCCTGCCTGCTGTGTTGCACAATAGGCACCTTCTTGACTTACCCGGAATTCGCAATGACCAGATCTTCCGTCTTTGGTGCGCTCGGGCTGGCCCTGGTGCTGGCGGGCGTGACCGGTTGTTCCTCGAAAAAAGCCGCCGTCTACGAGCACGAGAACTTCGATGACTCGGGCACCTTCTCGCGCAGCTTCCCGGTGAGCGATGCCGGCTCCTGCGAGGCCGCCCGACGCGCCTTGCTCAGCCAGGGTTACATCATCACCAGCAGCGGCGCCAACCAGGTGGTGGGCAACAAGAGCTTCCAGCAGAACAGCGAGAACCACCTGCAGATCAGTTTCAACGTCACCTGTGCGCCGGATGTGAGCGACGAGCAGCGTTCGACCATGTTCGCCAACGCCCTGCAGGACCGCTACGCCCTGAAAAAGTCCAACACCTCCGCCAGCCTGGGGGTTGGTGTACTGGGGTCGGTATCGATGCCGATCGGCTCCAGCGACGACTCGATGGTCAAGGTGGCCAGCGAGACTGTGACAGCGGCTCAGTTCTATGACCGCTATTTCGCCCTGGTGGAGAGCTATCTGCCCAAGCCCAAGCCGAAGCAGGCCAATAAGGCCGAGGTCGAGGCGCCTGCGCCGAATGTCGAGAAGCCGGCGGCAGCCCTGGGGCTACCGGAGCAGGCCGCCGCAGCGCCGGTGGCACCGGCCCCGGTTGCTGAGCCTTTGGTTGATGCGGCGCCAGCCCCGGCCCCTGTAGCCCCGGCCAGCGAGGCGGTAGCAGCGCCGGTGCTGGATGACAGCCAGGGCTCGCAGCCAGTGGCACCGCCGGCTGAGGCTGCGCTTATTGAAGTACAACAGCAAGCACAGCCTGCCGAGGCCGCTGAGCCCGCGTCCCCCGCCCTTTGATGGCTTGCCTGTACGGGTAAACCCGCTCCCACAGGTACTGCGCAGTTCTCAACATCTGCGCAGTACCGCCATGGGGCAAAATCCTCCGTGCCCATGAACTTGGCCCTGTGCTGTGCAACTGCCCCGGTGCGAACAGCTTACGGAGGTCCCCAAGGCGCGCTGCGGCTTGGCGAAGCCTTCCCAATTCGCTTTTTTCTGGATCGACATCTACAAGGCGTACTTCTTGGCCCCGGCAACACAGATGACAGCCCCCAGCGTCACCACAAGCATCATCCAGCTGACCTGTTCGTGCAGCAGCAACGCTGCCAGCCCAAGCCCCATGAACGGCTGAAAGAGTTGCAACTGGCCCACTGCTGCAATGCCACCCTGGACGAGCCCTCGGTACCAGAACACAAAACCGATCAGCATGCTGAACAGTGAAACGTAGCCGAGGCTGAACCACGCAGGGGCGCTTACTTTGGCGAAGGCATCTGGTGTCGGAAGATTAGTGATTGTCAGTAGTAGCATCAGCGGCAACGCCACCAGCAACGCCCAACTGATCACTTGCCAACCCCCCAACGTCCGTGACAGGCGCGCCCCTTCGGCATAACCCAACCCACAGACGATGACCGCCGCCATCATCAGCAAATCGCCCTGCGCCGATGCCTCCCCACCATTCATAAGCGCATATCCAACGACGATTCCGGCACCCGTCAACGAGAATAACCAGAACAGTGGCCGAGGTCGCTCACCGCCCCGCAGGACGGCAAACCCTGCGGTACACAGCGGCAGCAGCCCGACAAAGACAATGGAATGGGCAGAGGTTACATGCTGCAGGGCCAGTGCCGTCAGCAGCGGGAAACCGATTACCACGCCCAACGCTGTTACCGCCAATGACCACAGGTCACCGCGTTCAGGGCGAGGCTGGCGCAGCACAAGCAAGAAAAGCGCCCCCAACAGAGCGGCAATCGTTGCCCTGGCACAGGTCAGGAACGTCGGTTCGAAGGCCGTCACTGCCACACGGGTGGCCGGCAGCGAGCCGGCGAAGATGGCGACGCCTATGAAGCCGTTGATCCATCCGCTTGTTGATTTTTCCATCGCCCAGTCCTCGATAAGTCTGGGTTCAGTACATCACTGACGCGCTCACCAAGGCCATGTACAATCCAATACAGTTTTACCGAACTGTTATGCACATTAATCCAGCACAGTTGAGGGTGCGATGAAACGCAGTGGAACGCTGATTCGGACCGTCATGGGTGAGGTGCAGGCGAGGATAGCCTCCCGGACCTACACGCCCGGTGCGCGGATCCCTTCGGTCCGGGCAATGGCGCAGGCCATGCAGGTATCGGTTTCTACCGTACTTGAGGCCTATGAACGGTTGATGGCAGAGGGGGTGCTCAGCGCCCGCCCTGGCTCTGGCTACTACGTGGCAGGGCCCGTGGCGCCCTTGGCACTGACCGAACTCGGCCCCAGGCTCGATCGTGAGGTCGACCCGCTGTGGATCTCGCGCCAGTCTCTTGAAACCTCCAGCGATGCGCTGAAACCAGGGTGCGGGTGGCTGCCTGCCTCCTGGATGTACGAAGCCGGCATGCGTAAAGCGCTGCGAGTCGCTGCCCGTTCCGACACGGTAAAACTGGCCGAGTACGCGTCGCCGCTCGGGCATCCGCCGCTCAGGCAGTTCCTGTCGCGACGGCTGGCTGGCATCGGCATCGAAGCCCCGCTGGAACAGATCATGCTCACCGAATCGGGCACCCACGCCATCGACCTGATTTGCCGTTTTCTGCTGGAACCGGAGGACACGGTCCTGGTCGACGACCCCTGCTACTTCAATTTTCACGCACTGCTCAAAGCCCACAGAGTGAACATTGTCGGGGTACCCTACACGCAGACAGGCCCGGACATCGAGGCGTTCGGCGCAGCCCTGCTCAGGCACGCACCCAGGTTGTACATCACCAATTCCGGCATCCACAACCCAACCGGGGCCAGCCTGTCCCCGGTCACCGCGCACAGGCTGCTGAAGCTGGCCGACACCTCTAGCCTGGTGATCGTGGAGGACGACATCTTCGCTGATTTCGAGAATACGCCCGCGCCACGGCTGTCTGCCTTCGACGGCCTCTCGCGTGTGATTCAGATAGGCAGCTTTTCCAAGACCATCTCTGCTTCAATCCGATGCGGCTACATCGCCGCCCGTGGTGAATGGATCGAGAGCCTGGTCGACCTGAAGATCGCGACCACCTTCGGCGGTGGACGCTTGGCCGCGGACATCATCTATCAAGCGATTACGGATAGCGGGTACCGAAAACACATGGAAGGTGTCCGCCACCGGTTAGGCGAGGCAATGGACAGAACGGTGCCGAGGCTTCAGGCCATTGGTATCAAGCCGTGGATAATTCCCCAGGCAGGCATGTACCTCTGGTGCCAGCTCCCTCAAGGCAAGGATGCAGCAACGCTGGCCAGGACCTGCCTGAATGAAGGTGTAGTGCTGGCGCCCGGTAATGCGTTCAGCCAATCCATGACGGCGGGGGATTTCCTGCGCTTCAACGTTGCTCAATCGGGTGACGGCAAACTCTACGAAGTGTTGAAAAGGGCGCTGAGTGCGCAGTCGCCAGAGCACTTAGTGCCAGGCTGAGCTTGTCATGGGGCACACCTGCGACAGAAATGGCTACGGCATGCTCGCGCACTGCACGGGGGAGCGCAGCCCCCACTGCGCACGCGTAGTTCGGCTTGGGCCTGCCGTCTAAAGCCTGCATGACCTACAAACGGCTAATATCAAGTAGCACGGGGCTAACGATTGCTGGGCACCGGATCATAAGCTTGTCATGATTCCTTCATCCTTCCTGCCTAGGGTGAGGCGACAGTTACCAGGAAAAATGAGTGAAGAGGGCTTAGGGCTATGGACGAATACCAAGAAGAACTTCTCGAATTCCAGGCTTATGAACTGGACACCCCGGAACCGGCTGACGACGCTACCGAGCTCTAGCCCGCCCGCCGCTGGCTGCGGCGAAACTCCCCCGGCGTAAGGCCCGTCCAGCGCTTGAAAGCGCGCTGGAAGGCCTCGGCCGATGCAAACCCCAACAGATAGGCGATCTCGCCAAAGGCCAACTCCGTATCGCGGATATAGGTCTCGGCCAAGTCGCGCCGTGTTTCACTGAGCAGGTCGCGAAAGCGCGTGCCTTCCTCGGCCAGTTTGCGGCGCAAGGTCCAGGTCGGCAGTTGCAGGTGCAGCGCCACTTCTTCCAGGTCCGGTTCACGGCCACCATTTAGCAACGGGCCCAGCAGGTGGGTAATGCGCTCACCCAGGCTGCGCACCCGCGTACGCTGCAGCATTTCCGCCTCGCACAGCTGCAGCAGGTGCTGCCAGGTGCTCGGGCAATGCCTGGGGTTGGCCAGCTGCAGCGTGGCCCGGCTCAGGCGCAGCTGGTTACTCGCTGCTGCGAACTGCACGGGTGTGCTGCACAGCGGCTGGTAGCGCTCGGCATAGGCGGGTGCAGCGAACTCGATGTCCATATGTTCGGCCTGCACCGCCGTACCGGCCAGGTCGGCAAGCTGGGCGAGCCAGCCGGCAAGTAGCGAATCGACCACGAAACGGTTGTAGGCGTTGTAGGGGCTGATGGAGTAGAAGCGCAGCCAGGCGCCCTGGGCATCTTCCTGAAAACTGGAGTGGCCGCGGTAGTTGGCGGCGTACAGCGGCTCGAAGCGCAACAGGGTACGTGCCGCCTCGCCCAGGTTCGGTGCCTGGGCAGCGGTGACCCCGGCCAGGCCGGCATGCGCCAGGCGGCTCAGGCGCCCCATGTGCAGGCCCAGCGCGGCCTCGCCGCACAGCTCGATGGCAGCGTGCCCAAGGTGCATGTAGCGCGGGATCGACAAGCGCGCACCGGCTTCGCCCAGGCGTGCCGCGTCCAGGCCATAGCGGCGCAGCAGCGGCTCGGGGTCGTGGCCCAGTTCACGCAGGGCCTCGGTCAGCGGTTGGACAAAACCAACCGACAGGTCACCCAGGCGCACGCGGGGGCGGGCCATGGGCTTACAACCACAGGTTCAACAGGCGGGCTCCAGGGCTGGGGGTGCCTGCCAGCAATTCACCCGCCTGGCGGGCAAAGCCCTGGCCGTCGCTGCCCTGTTCCCAGAACTGCCCACGCATGAACACGCTCATGCTGCTGACGCTGGTTCCGGCCGATTGGGTCAGTCGCTGCCATGCAGCCTGTTCGCTGACTTCGCCGCGCCGCAAGGGCAGCCCGGCGCTGGCATCCTGGTGGCGATTGCCGCGCCAGGGCGCTTGCCAGCTGCCCTTGCCGCTGAGGAACACCGGGTTGGCGATCAGTTGTACTGCCTGTTGGGCCAGTTGTTGGTGGTTTTCCGGGTACCAGCTGTCGCTGCCCACCAGCACGCCCAGGCGCCCGGCAGGGGTTTGCAATACCTGCAGCGGGTGCTGGCGGCCATCATGTACATAGCGGCGCATTTCGCTGTCGGGGAACTGCTGGCGTTGCGGTTGGCCCAGCAGCGAGCCGTCGCCGGCGAACACTACGCTGCTGTTGAACAGCGGGCCGCTGCCGGCATGCAGCACGCCCTGTTTCACGTAGGGGGCGGGCAACACGATGGAGCCGGCCACCAGAGTGACATTGAATTCCTTGGCCAGGCCACCGAACAGTTGCTGGTAGTCCGCAGCCATCTGCTCGGCTTTCATGCGCAGGTGCGCGTCGGCGCGCCAGTCGTCCCCGTCGGCACGGAGCATGGCCAGGCCATAGCGCAGCGGGTTGCTCAGTTCCAGCCATTGCAGGGCTTCGCGGCTTTGCGTGACTTGATAAAGCTCGTTCTTTTCGCCACGCGCCCACAGCCAGGTGCCGATGTGCTCGGGCAGCACCACCACCGTGCGCGGGCCGACTAGCCCTTGGGTACGGGCCTGTTCCAGATAGGCCGAGAGCTTGCGGTGCAGGCGTTGCAGGTTCTGGTAGTCACCCGGGTAGAGCAGCGGTTCGACGCCGAGCAGGTTGCCGTGCTCGCCTGGCACGCCATGGTTCAGCGCCAGTTCGATGCGCAGGTCGGACAGGTAATGGCCTTCCGGGCGCTGCTGGGTCCAGAAACCGTAGCCGCAGAGGGCGGCGACCATCACCAGCGCCAGGGCGCTTGCCAGGAGTTTTCGCATGAAGCAGGACAGCGCCTTGGAAACAAGAGTTTCCTAGGGTAGTCGCGCTGTGCGCGAGGATCAATAACTTGTCAGTTTCGATCATTGAGCCCGTTCAAACGTCTGTTTAATGTCGCAGGCAGACAAACGACGGGGTCCGCCAGCCGGTGAGGCACCCGCATTCCGTGAATACGCCACCTGGGGACCTTTCCATGGCCGCCGACCGCTACCCGCACCTGCTCGCACCGCTGGACCTGGGCTTCACCACCTTGCGCAACCGCACCCTGATGGGCTCGATGCACACCGGCCTCGAAGAGCGCCCGGGCGGCTTCGAGCGTATGGCGGCGTACTTTGCCGAGCGCGCCCGCGGTGGCGTCGGCCTGATGGTTACTGGCGGCATCGCGCCCAACGATGAGGGCGGAGTGTATTCCGGGGCGGCCAAGCTCAGCACCGAGGAAGAAGCCGACAAGCACCGCATCGTCACCGAGGCGGTACACGCTGCCGGCGGCAAGATCTGCCTGCAGATCCTGCATGCCGGGCGCTACGCCTACAGCCCGCGCCAGGTGGCGCCCAGCGCGATCCAGGCGCCAATCAACCCGTTCAAACCCAAGGAACTGGACGAGGCGGGTATCGAGAAGCAGATCGCCGACTTCGTCAATTGCGCGGTGCTGGCCCAGCGCGCCGGTTACGACGGCGTCGAGATCATGGGTTCGGAAGGCTACTTCATCAACCAGTTCCTCGCCGCCCACACCAACCACCGCACCGACCGCTGGGGTGGCAGTTATGAAAACCGCATGCGCCTGGCGGTGGAGATCGTCAGCCGGGTGCGCGGCGCGGTCGGGCCGAACTTCATCATCATCTTCCGCCTGTCGATGCTCGATCTCATCGAGGGCGGCAGCACCTGGGATGAAATCGAGCTGCTGGCCAAGGCCATCGAGAAGGCCGGCGCGACGTTGATCAATACCGGCATCGGCTGGCACGAAGCGCGTATACCGACCATTGCCACCAAGGTGCCGCGCGCGGCATTCAGCAAGGTCACCGCCAAGTTGCGCGGCGTGGTGAACATTCCGCTGATCACCACCAACCGCATCAATACTCCGGAGGTGGCCGAGGCGGTGCTGGCCGAAGGCGATGCCGACATGGTCTCGATGGCACGTCCGTTCCTGGCCGACCCGGACTTCGTCAACAAGGCCGCTGCTGGTCGCGGCGACGAGATCAACACCTGCATCGGCTGCAACCAGGCCTGCCTGGACCATACTTTCGGCGGCAAGCTGACCAGTTGCCTGGTCAACCCGCGTGCCTGCCACGAGACCGAGCTCAACTACCTGCCCGTGCGCACCGTGAAGCGCATTGCCGTGGTCGGCGCAGGCCCGGCCGGCCTGGCGGCAGCCACGGTGGCGGCAGAGCGCGGCCACGCGGTGACCCTGTTCGATGCCGCCAGCGAGATCGGCGGGCAGTTCAATGTGGCCAAGCGGGTACCGGGAAAGGAAGAGTTCCATGAAACCCTGCGTTACTTCCGCAACAAGGTCAAAAGCACGGGCGTGGACTTGCGCCTGAACACCCGGGTCAATGTGCAGGCCCTGGTGGACGGTGGCTACGACGAGATCATCCTTGCCACCGGCATCGCCCCGCGCACGCCGGCCATCCCCGGTGTCGAGCATGCCAAGGTGCTCAGCTACCTCGACGTGCTGCTCGAGCGCAAGCCGGTGGGCAAGGCTGTCGCGGTGATTGGTGCGGGTGGCATCGGTTTCGACGTTTCCGAGTACCTGGTGCATCAGGGCGTTGCCACCAGCCAGGACCGTGAGGCGTTCTGGAAGGAGTGGGGCATCGACACCCATCTGCAGGCGCGTGGTGGCGTGGCCGGGATCAAGGCCGAGCCGCATGCCCCGGCGCGGCAGGTGTACCTGTTGCAGCGCAAGAAATCCAAGGTGGGTGACGGCCTGGGCAAGACCACCGGCTGGATTCACCGCACCGGGTTGAAGAACAAGCGGGTGCAGATGCTCAACAGCGTCGAGTACCTGGGCATCGACGATGCCGGCCTGCACATTCGCGTGGCCGATGGCGAGCCGCAGGTGCTGGCGGTGGACAACGTGGTGATCTGTGCAGGGCAGGAGCCGCTGCGCGAGCTGCAGGACGGGCTGGTGGCGGCGGGGCAGTCGGTACACCTGATTGGTGGGGCAGATGTGGCGGCCGAGCTGGATGCCAAGCGGGCGATCAACCAAGGTTCGAGATTGGCGGCTGAGCTCTGAGATCGCCGGGGCCGCTTTGCGGCCCTGTGGGAGCGGGTTCACCCGCGAATAGGGCTGCGCGGTGCATGGCACCGGCTGCGCCGGTGTTCGCGGGTGAACCCGCTCCCACAGGGACGCAAAGCAGCCCCAGGCTTTCACTGGTAAACTCGCACGATGCACTTTGACCTGCCCCAAGCCCCCCTGCAGCCCCTGATCCTGCCCTGGCTGCAACAAGCCCAGGTAGAAGCCGCCATCCTGCGCCTGGACCTGATCGATCCGCTGATCAGCGGCAACAAATGGTTCAAGCTACGCCATCACCTGCAACAGGCCAGCGCCAGCAACGCCCCGGGCCTGATCAGCCTCGGCGGCAACCATTCCAACCACCTGCACGCCCTGGCCGCTGCCGGCAAGCGCTTCGGCTTCGCCACCGCCGGCCTGCTGCGTGGTCACGCCCAGGACACGCCAACCGTGCGTGACCTGCAGACGCTGGGCATGGAACTGCACTGGCTGGGCTATGGCGGCTACCGCGCACGAAATCAAGCGGGTTTCTGGGAGCCCTGGCAAGCGCGCTACCCGGGTTGGTACTGCATCCCTGAAGGGGGCGGCGGGTTGGCCGGTGCACAGGGCTGCGCGCTGATCATGCAGCAGGCACGGGCGCAGATCGCGGCACTGGGCTGGTCGGGCTACGACGCCTGGTGGCTGGCTGCTGGAACGGGGACTACCCTGGCCGGTCTGGTAATGGCCGAGGCGGGCGCACATGTGGTGCATGGTGCAGTGGCGGTACCCAGGGACCATGGTGTGCCGGTGGCGGTAGCAGCACTGGCCGGCGCGCATGGCTACCAACTGCACGACGCCTGCCGTGGCGGTTTCGGCAAATTCGACGCTGATCTGTTGGCGTTCATCGCTGATTGCGAGCGGCACACAGGCGTGCCGCTCGAAGCCCTCTACACTGGCAAGGCTCTGCTGGCCCTGCGTGAGCAGGTCGAGGCCGGGCTGTTCGCGCCCGGCACCCGCCTGATCGTGGTGCACACCGGCGGCCTGCAGGGCCGGCGCGGTTACTTGTAGGGCAGCATGCGCAGCAGCGTGTTGTCGCGCTGCACATAGTGGTGATAGAGCCCGGCCAGAGCGTGCAGGCCGATCAGCCAGTAGCCCCAGCTGCCGATGCGTTCATGCCAGCCTTTGATGAACTTGGCCTGGTCCGGATTCGGGCCGATCAGGTGCGGCAGCTCCAGACCGAAGAACGGCACTGGTTTGTCGGCGGCGCTGAGGATCAGCCAGCCGGCCAGCGGCAGGATGATCATCAGCAGGTACAACGCCAGGTGCATCAGGTGCGCGAGGCCGGTCTGCCAGGCCGCAGGCTTGGGCACGATGGGTGGAGTCGGGCGGCTCAGGCGGATGGCCAGGCGCAACCAGACCAGCACGAACACGCTGAGCCCGAGCATGAAGTGCAGGTCCTTCATCAGGTTGCGTTCGACGCTGTCCTTGGGGAACAGGCCACGCAGTTCGATTAGGGCGTAGACAGCGGCCAGCAGCACCAGCATCAGCCAGTGCAGGGCGATGGACAGGCGCGCGTAATGGGTCGTGGGGGTGGATGAAACCATGATCGGTCCTCGTCATCAGGTCGGAATAGCGCTCTTGCCGGCGCTCAGGAAGTACTGTAGTGGCTACGGGGTAACAAATCTTTGCGCCAGGTCTGTGAAAATTGTGTTGTCTGCACCGGCCCTTTCGCGGGTGAACCCGCTCCCACAGGCACAGCGCTGAGCCAGAGACCTGTGCAGTACCTGTGGGGGCGGGCAAGCCCGCGAAGAGGCCGGAACAGCCTGCATCATGCCTTGGATGTAAATGGCCAACTGTCAGCCACCAGAAACACCCGCTCGGCCTCCTGCCACGCCCCGTCAGCCTCTTGCTCCAACCTCACCAGCAACTGCGCCGGAGCCTGCCGCTCCAGCACATGCAGCCATGCCGCAAACTGCTCCACCGCCCAGCACTCATGCGCCTCGACCCGCGCTGGCGCCAGCCAGGCATGCCGTTGCGGCGGCTGCCATTGCTCACCTTCGCCCATGACCCAGTCCCGCCGCCGCAGCCAGCGCCCGCGCAAGTGCTGCGGGTTGGCGCCCTGTAGTGGCTGCGCATGCCCGGGCCACGGGTAGAACAGATAGCCACCCAGCCACACATGCGCCTGCACCTGCTCCACCCCCAGCCGAGCCAGCACCTCGCGGCTGTGTGCCCCCGCCGACATGGGCAACTGGTGCCGTGCCAGGTGCGCCAGTTTGCTTCCCAGTCGGTCATGGCAGCCCGGCCCCAGCCAGGCGTCGGGGTCATGCCCGGGGTGTTCCGGACCCAGGTACAGCTTGATGGCCAGTTCCAGGTGGTGCACACCGTCGCGGTCGCGCAGCACCACATCCAGCTCGCCCAGGGTGCGCCCGCCGTCGCGAATCGCCAGGTTGGCCGCCAGCAGTTCGATGCCCGGGGCCTGGCCCAGGGCGAATTGCCACAGCCGTTCGTAGTAGTGCCCCAGGCGCCGGCTACCCAGCTGCGCCAGCCAGTCGCGCAATGGGCGGTCATCGTCATCCAGCGCCCGCAGCCAGTCTGCCAGGCGCTGTGGCTGGTCCGCCCACAGGCTGCCCGCCAGCGGGTGGCGCTGGGGGCAGGGCGGGGCGCTGAGCAACGGAGGCGACAGCAGGGCCCAGGCCAGGTCGCGCACGTTGGGGCGGCGTAGCTGCCGGGGCAGGTCGTGGAGCAGGGCGAATGGCATCATCCTGCGAGCATAGCCGGTTTGCCGCTACCCGGTGGTTTCGCCCATAATCGCGGCATAGTCACCCGCCGCAGAGCCTCGCAGGAGCCCCATGGAGCAATTTCGCAATATCGGTATCATTGGCCGCCTTGGCAGCTCCCAGGTGCTCGACACCATTCGCCGACTGAAAAAATTTCTTATCGAGCGCCACCTGCACGTGATCCTCGAGGACACCATCGCCGAAGTGTTGCCTGGCCATGGCCTGCAAACTTCCACCCGCAAGCTGCTGGGTGAGGTCTGTGACCTGGTCATCGTGGTCGGCGGCGACGGCAGCCTGCTGGGCGCCGCCCGCGCCCTGGCCCGGCACAACATTCCGGTGCTGGGCATCAACCGTGGCAACCTGGGTTTCCTCACCGACATCCGCCCCGACGAGCTGGAAGAGAAGGTCGCCGAAGTGCTCGACGGCCACTACCTGGTGGAAAACCGCTTCCTGCTGCAGGCCGAGGTACGCCGCCACAACGAAGCCATCGGCCAGGGTGATGCGCTGAACGATGTGGTGCTGCACCCGGGCAAGTCCACGCGCATGATCGAGTTCGAGATCTACATCGATGGCCAGTTCGTCTGCAGCCAGAAGGCCGACGGCCTGATCGTCGCCACCCCCACCGGCTCCACCGCCTACGCGCTGTCGGCCGGCGGCCCGATCATGCACCCCAAGCTCGATGCCATCGTCATCGTGCCGATGTACCCGCACACCCTGTCAGGCCGGCCGATCGTGGTCGACGGCAACAGCGAACTGAAGATCGTGGTGTCCAAGGACCTGCAGATCTACCCGCAGGTATCCTGTGACGGCCAGAACCACTTCACCTGTGCCCCCGGCGACACCATCACGGTGAGCAAGAAACCGCAGAAGCTGCGCCTGATCCACCCGCTGGACCACAATTACTACGAGGTCTGCCGCACCAAGCTCGGCTGGGGCAGCCGGCTGGGAAGCAGGGACGACTGATGCTCGATCCGGCGCGTAGTTTCGACATCATCGGTGACGTGCACGGTTGTGCGCTGACCCTTGAACGCCTGCTCGACGCCCTCGGTTACAAGCGTGTGGCAGGCGTGTGGCGCCACCCGCGGCGCCAGGCGCTGTTCCTTGGCGACATCGTGGACCGCGGGCCACGCATCCGCGAGGCGCTGCACATCGTCCACGACATGGTCGAGGCCGGCCAGGCGTTCTGCATCATGGGCAACCACGAGTACAACGCGCTGGGCTGGGTCACCCCGGCACTGCCTGGCAGCGGCAAGGCCTTCGTGCGCGAGCATACGCCACGCCACGCCCGGCTGATCGACGAAACCCTGACCCAGTTTGCCCACCACCCCGCTGACTGGCACGACTTCGTCAACTGGTTCTACGAATTGCCGCTGTTCGTCGACGCCGGGCGCTTCCGCCTGGTGCATGCCTGCTGGGACCCGCGGCTGATCGAGCCGCTGCGCCAGCAGTACCCCGACGGGCGCATCGACGAACACTTCATCCAGGCCTCGGCGGTGAACGGCAGCTTTGCCGCCACCGTGTGCAACCGCCTGCTGCGCGGTACCGACATGCGCCTGCCGGACGGCCTGACCCTCACCGGTGGCGACGGCCTGACCCGTGCCTTCTTCCGTACCAAGTTCTGGGAAGAAGACCCGCAAACCTACGGCGACATCGTGTTCCAGCCAGACGCCCTGCCCGCGGAAGTGGCCAGCACCCCGCTCAGTCACAGCCAGAAGAACGCCTTGCTGCGCTATGCCGAAGACGAGCCCATGCTGTTCGTCGGCCATTACTGGCGCAGCGGCCGCCCGGCGCCGATCCGCGCCAACCTGGCCTGCCTGGACTACAGCGCCGTGCTCTATGGCAAGCTGGCAGCCTACCGGCTGGATGATGAAACCCGCATCGACCCGCACAAGTTCGTCTGGGTCGACGTCGACCGCCCACAGGCCAACCAATGAACATTATCGAAGTGATGCGCCTGCCGCTGTCGGTCGACCTCAGCGGCTTCGTTCACCTGCTGCAGCGCCTGCAGGTGCCGCACCGGGTCAGCGAGGAGGGCGATGCCCAGGTGCTCTGGGCCCCCGACACCCTGGCAGCGGACGTCCGCGAACTCTACCAGCGCTACCCCGACGGCAACGCCGACCTGCCAGCCACCACCGATCCTGTGGGAGCGGGCGAGCCCGCGAAAGGGCCCTCCCTGGCAGAACAGGCCAAAGCCTGCAAAGTCACCACTATCACCCTGCTGCTGTGCTTCATCGTCGCCGGCCTCACCGGCCTTGGCGACAATTTCACCACCATCAGCTGGTTCACCTTCCTCGATTTCCGCGTCCAGGGCGACTACCTGTACTTCAGCCCGCTGGCGCAAAGCCTGGACCAAGGCCAGTGGTGGCGCCTGGTATCGCCCATGCTGCTGCATTTCGGCGTGCTGCACCTGGCCATGAACAGCCTGTGGTACTGGGAGCTGGGCAAACGCATCGAACTGCGCCAGGGCCCGTGGGCGCTGCTGGGCCTGACCCTGCTGTTCAGCCTGGTGTCCAACCTGGCCCAGCACTACAGCAGCGGGCCGAGCCTGTTCGGCGGCCTGTCCGGCGTGCTGTACGGCCTGCTCGGGCACATCTGGCTGTACCAGTGGCTGGCACCCGACCGTTACTTCAACCTGCCCAAGGGCGTGCTGGTGATGATGCTGATCTGGCTGGTGGTGTGCCTGAGCGGCGTGATCGACACCCTGGGCCTTGGCCAGATCGCCAACGCCGCCCACGTCGGCGGGCTGCTCATCGGATGCCTGACCGGGCTCTTGGGTGGGGCGCTGGCCCGGCGTAAACTGTCGGCTTGAATCAGGAGACACTATGTCCACTTTCGCGCAAATGATTGAAAACATCACCCCGGAAATCTACGAGAGCCTGAAACTGGCCGTGGAAATCGGCAAATGGTCGGATGGCCGCAAGCTCACTGCCGAGCAGAAAGAGCTGTCGCTGCAGGCGGTAATCGCCTGGGAGATGAAAAACCTGCCCGAAGACCAGCGTACCGGCTACATGGGCCCGCAGGAATGCGCCTCGAAGTCCGCGCCGATCGCCAACATTCTGTTCAAGTCGGACTCGGTACATTGATCGAACTCGCTCGTGGCTCGTTGAGCAAGATGGCGGTAAGCCTGCAGGCGCCAGTGGTGCAGTACAGCTTTCGCCTGGATGACACGCAGGTGCCGGTCAACCCGTTTATCGGCCAGCGCCTGCGCCTTGAGTACCTTGGCGCCATTCACTGCAGCCATTGTGGCAAGCGCACCAAGACCAGCTTCAGCCAGGGTTACTGCTACCCGTGCATGACCAAACTGGCCCAGTGCGACGTGTGCATCATGGCCCCGGAAAAGTGCCACTACGACGCCGGCACCTGCCGCGAACCGTCGTGGGGCGAACAGTTCTGCATGACCGACCATGTGGTCTACCTGGCCAACTCGTCGGGGATCAAGGTCGGTATCACCCGCGCCACCCAGCTGCCCACCCGCTGGCTCGACCAAGGCGCCACCCAGGCCCTGCCGATCGTGCGCGTGGCCACCCGCCAGCAGTCCGGCCTGGTCGAAGACTTGCTGCGCAGCCAGGTGCCGGACCGCACCAACTGGCGCGCCCTGCTCAAGGGCGATGCCGAGGAGCTCGACCTGGTGGCTATTCGTGAACAGGTCTTCGACGCCTGTGCCGATGGCCTGCGCGAGCTGCAGGGGCGCTTCGGCCTGCAGGCGATCCAGCCGCTGGCCGACGCCGAAGTGGTGCAGATGAAGTACCCGGTCGAGGCCTACCCATCGAAGATCGTCAGCTTCAACCTCGACAAGGACCCGGTAGTGGAAGGCACGCTGCTGGGCATCAAGGGCCAGTACCTGATCTTCGACACCGGTGTGATCAATATTCGCAAGTACACGGCCTACCAGTTGGCCGTGCTCCAGTAAAAAGGACCTGCACATGCGTACCGAACAACCGCAAGTGATCTACCTCAAGGATTACCAGGCGCCCGAGTACCTGATCGACGAGACGCACCTGACCTTCGAGCTGTTCGAGGACCACACCCTGGTTCACGCGCAACTGGTCATGCGCCGCAACCCGGCACGCGGTGCCGGCCTGCCGCCACTGGTACTCGATGGCCAGCAGCTGGAGCTGCTGCGCGCCTCGCTGGATGACCAGGAACTCCAGCCGGGCGACTACCAGCTCGACGCCGACAGCCTGACCGTGCAGCCCAAGGCCGAGCGCTTCACCCTCGACACCAGCGTGAAGATCCACCCCGAGAGCAACACCGCGCTGGAAGGCTTGTACAAGTCGGGCAAGATGTTCTGCACCCAGTGCGAGGCCGAAGGCTTCCGCAAGATCACCTACTACCTCGATCGTCCGGATGTGATGAGCACCTTCACCACCACGGTCATCGCCGAGCAGCATCGCTACCCGGTATTGCTGTCGAACGGCAACCCGATCGGCAGCGGGCCGGCAGACGATGGCCGCCACTGGGCGACCTGGGAAGACCCGTTCATGAAGCCGGCCTACCTGTTCGCCCTGGTGGCCGGTGACCTATGGTGCGTCGAGGACAGCTTCACCCGCCAGTCCGGCCGTGACGTGACCCTGCGCATCTATGTCGAGCCTGAGAACATCGACAAGTGCGACCACGCCATGGTCAGCCTGAAAAAGTCCATGCGCTGGGACGAAGAAGTCTATGGCCGCGAGTACGACCTGGACATCTTCATGATCGTCGCGGTCAACGACTTCAACATGGGCGCCATGGAAAACAAGGGCCTGAACATCTTCAACTCCAGCTGTGTGCTGGCTCGTGCCGAAACCGCCACCGATGCCGCCCACCAGCGCGTCGAAGGCGTGGTCGCCCACGAGTATTTCCACAACTGGTCGGGCAACCGCGTCACCTGCCGTGACTGGTTCCAGCTGTCGCTGAAGGAAGGCTTCACGGTGTTCCGCGATGCCGAGTTCAGCGCCGACATGAACTCGCGCACGGTCAAGCGCATCGAAGACGTGGCCTACCTGCGTACTCACCAGTTCGCCGAAGACGCTGGCCCCATGGCCCACCCGGTGCGCCCGGACAGCTTCATCGAGATCTCCAACTTCTACACCCTGACCGTGTACGAGAAGGGCGCCGAAGTGGTGCGCATGGTTCGTACCCTGCTGGGCGCCGACGGCTTCCGCAAGGGCAGCGACCTGTACTTCGAACGCCACGATGGCCAGGCGGTGACCACCGACGATTTCATCAAGGCCATGGAAGACGCCAACGGCGTCGACTTCACCCAGTTCAAGCGCTGGTACAACCAGGCCGGCACCCCGCGCCTGGAAGTCAGCGAGGCCTATGACGCGGCCGCGCAAACCTACAGCCTGACCTTCCGCCAAAGCTGCCCGCAGACCCCGGACAAGGCCGAAAAGCTGCCGTTCGTGATCCCGGTGGAGCTTGGCCTGCTGGATGCCGCAGGCAACGACCTGCCGCTGCAACTGGCCGGCGAAGATACGGCGCAGGGCACCAGCCGCGTGCTGTCGGTGACCGAGGCCGAGCAGACCTTCACCTTCCAGGGTATCCAGGCCAAGCCGCTGCCGTCGCTGCTGCGTGGCTTCAGTGCACCGGTCAAGCTGAGCTTCCCCTACGACCGCGACCAGCTGATGTTCCTGATGCAGCACGACAGCGACGGCTTCAACCGCTGGGAGGCGGGGCAGCAGTTGTCGGTGCAGGTGCTGCAGGAGCTGATCGGCCAGCATCAGCGCGGCGAGGCACTGAAGCTCGACCAGCGCCTGATCACCGCCCTGGGCACCGTGCTCGGCAACGAGTCGCTGGACCCGGCCATGGTTGCCGAAATGCTCTCGCTGCCGGGTGAGGCATACCTCACCGAGATCAGCCAGGTGGCCGACGTGGACGCCATCCACGCTGCCCGCGAGTTCGCCCGCCAGCAGATCGCCGAGCAGCTGTTCGACGCCCTGTGGGCGCGCTACCAGGCCAACCGCGAAGTGTCGCGCAGCACCGCCTACGTGGCCTCGGCCGAGCATTTCGCTCGCCGCAGCCTGCAGAACATCGCGCTGTCGTACCTGATGCAGAGCGGCAAGCCGCAGGTGCTGCAGGCGGCTTTGGAGCAGTTCGAGCACTGCGACAACATGACCGAGCGCCTTACCGCCCTGGCTGTGCTGGTCAACTCACCGTTCGAAGCCGAGCGGGCCAAGGCGCTGGAAGCCTTTGCCGAGCACTTCAAGGACAACCCGCTGGTCATGGACCAGTGGTTCAGCGTGCAGGCGGCCAGTACGCTGCCGGGCGGGCTGGCGCGGGTCAAGGCGCTGATGCAGCACCCGGCGTTCACCCTGAAGAACCCGAACAAGGTACGTGCGTTGATCGGCGCCTTTGCCGGGCAGAACCTGGTCAACTTCCATGCGGCGGATGGCTCCGGCTACCGCTTCCTGGCGGACCTGGTGATCGAGCTGAATGCGCTGAACCCGCAGATCGCTTCGCGCCAACTGGCACCGCTGACCCGCTGGCGCAAGTATGACGATGCGCGTCAGGCCCTGATGAAGGGTGAGCTGGAGCGGATTCTGGCTTCTGGTGAGCTGTCCAGTGATGTGTATGAGGTTGTGAGCAAGAGCCTGGCTTGAGTTTTCCGTAGCCTGAACCGACCTCTTCGCGGGTAAACCCGCTCCCACAGGTCCTGCACCGCTTTCACGGGCTGTGCAGGACCTGTGGGAGCGGGTTTACCCGCGAAGCTTTTGGAGCCGACAACAAAACATAACACCCCGCCCGTTGTATTCCCGCAAACATCCCCGCTACGATCCCTTCAAGCTATTGCAAGCCTCTAGATCAGGCTTTTCGCAGTACCTGCAGTGCATTGACCCACCAGACAAGAACACAACAGGGGGACAGTCATGAGGGAACAGAACAGGCGCTTTGCCTGGCCATTGGCAGCCGGCGCGGTACTGGCGCTGGGGCTCGGCGTGTGGGCTGACAGCGTGCAAGCCGCTGCCGCCGACGAATATTCCACCGAATCGGCCAAGGCCAGCCAAAGCCTGCTGATCGACGCCACCCATGCCGGTAAGCGCCTGGTGGTAGTGGGCGATCGCGGTCATATCCTGTTCTCCGACGACCAGGGCAGAACCTGGACCCAGGCGCGGGTGCCCACCCGGCAACTGCTGACCGCGGTGTTCTTCCTCGACGACAAGCGCGGCTGGGCCGTCGGCCACGATGCGCTGGTGCTCGCCAGCAGCGATGGTGGTGCCACCTGGAGCAAGCAGTTCGAAGACCTGACCCGCGAAGCACCCTTGCTCGATGTCGCCTTCCTCGACGCCCGGCACGGCTTTGCCGTAGGTGCCTATGGCGCCTTGCTGGAAACCACCGACGGCGGCCAGCACTGGCAGGACGTCGCCGAGCGCCTGGACAACCCCGACCAGCTGCACCTGAACGGTATCGCCCAGGTGCGTGACGCGGGCCTGTTCATTGTCGGCGAGCAGGGCGGCATGTTCCGCTCGGCCGACAACGGCCAGACCTGGGCCAAGGTTCAAGGCCCCTACGAGGGCTCGCTGTTCGGCGTGATCGGCACCGCACAGCCGCGCACATTGCTGGTCTACGGCCTGCGCGGCAACCTGTTCCGCTCCACCGATTTCGGTGACAGCTGGCAACCGATCGAGCTCAAGGCCGCACGTGGCACCCTCGAATTCGGCCTGGCAGGCGCTACGCTTGTCGAGGACGGTAGCCTGGTGCTGGTCGGCAATGGCGGCAGCGTGCTGCGCAGTACCGATGACGGCCAGACCTTCAGTGTCTACAACCGCGCCGACCGCATTGCCCTGGCCGGCGTCAGCGGCCTGGCCGATGGCGGCCTGCTGCTGGTAGGGCAGGGTGGCGTGCACCTGGCTGACCCGCAGGGTGCTGACCAGGAGGTGCGTCCATGACCAGCAGGGAGAGCATCACCATGCACCCGCATCACCAGGACAAGGCCACGTTGCTCGAACGCCTGATCTTCAACAATCGCCCCGTGGTCATCGCCCTGTGCGTGCTGGTCAGCATCTTCCTGTTCTGGCAGGCCACGCAGATACGCCCGTCCACCAGCTTCGAGAAGATGATCCCGCTGCAGCACCCGTTCATCGAGCAGATGATGGAGCACCGCAACGACCTGGCCAACCTCGGCAACACCGTGCGCATTTCGGTGGAGGCCGTGAATGGCGACATCTTCGACAAGGACTACATGGAGACCCTGCGGCAGATCCATGACGAAGTGTTCTACATCCCTGGCGTCGACCGTGCCGGGTTGAAGTCGCTGTGGAGCCCCAGCGTGCGCTGGAGCGAGGTCACCGAGGAAGGCTTCTCGGGTGGCGAGGTGATTCCCAACACCTACAACGGCTCGCAGGACAGCCTCGACACCCTGCGCGACAACGTGCTCAAGTCGGGCCAGGTGGGGCGACTGGTGGGCAACAACTTCAAGTCCAGCATCGTCGATGTGCCACTGCTGGAGAGCTACCCCGACCCGCAGGACCCAGGCAAGCAGGTGAAGTTGGACTACCAGCAGTTCTCGCACCAGCTTGAAGAAAAGATCCGTGACAAGTTCCAGGCGCAGAACCCCAACGTGAAGGTGCACATCGTCGGCTTCGCCAAGAAGGTCGGCGACCTGATCGACGGCCTGGTGATGGTGGCGATGTTCTTCGGCGTCGCCCTGGCCATCACCTGGGTGCTGCTGTACTGGTTCACCTGGTGCATCCGCAGTACCATCGCCGTGCTCATCACCACCCTGGTGGCAGTGGTCTGGCAGTTGGGCCTGATGCATGCAGTGGGCTTTGGCCTGGACCCGTACTCGATGCTGGTGCCGTTCCTGATCTTCGCCATTGGCATTTCCCACGGGGTGCAGAAGATCAACGGTATCGCCCTGCAGTCGAGTGACGCCGACAACGCCCTGACCGCCGCCCGGCGCACCTTCCGCCAGCTGTTCCTGCCGGGGATGATCGCCATCCTCGCCGACGCCGTGGGCTTCATCACCCTGCTGATTATCGACATCGGCGTGATTCGTGAACTGGCCATCGGTGCCTCCATCGGTGTGGCGGTGATCGTGTTCACCAACCTCATCCTGCTGCCGGTAGCGATCTCCTACGTCGGCATCAGCAAGAAGGCCGTCGAGCGCAGCAAGCAGGACGCCACCCGCGAGCACCCGTTCTGGCGCCTGTTGTCGAACTTCGCCAGTGCCAAGGTGGCGCCGGTGTCGGTGGCCCTGGCGCTGGTCGCCTTCGCCGGTGGCCTGTGGTACAGCCAGAACCTGAAGATCGGCGACCTCGACCAGGGTGCGCCGGAACTGCGCCCCGACTCGCGCTACAACCAGGACAACAACTTCATCATCAGCAACTACTCGACCAGTTCCGACGTGCTGGTGATCATGGTCAAGACCCCGCCGGAAAGCTGCTCGATCCACTCGACCATGGCGCCGATCGACGAGCTGATGTGGACCATGCAGAACACCCCAGGCGTGCAGTCGGCTATTTCCCTCGTGACCGTGTCCAAGCAGGTGATCAAGGGCATGAACGAGGGCAGCCTGAAATGGGAAACCCTGTCGCGCAACCCGGACATTCTCAACAACTCCATCGCCCGCGCCGACGGCTTGTACAACGGCGACTGCTCGCTGGCGCCGGTGCTGGTGTTCCTCAACGACCACAAGGCCGAAACCCTGGAGCGGGTCACTGCCGTGGCCAAGGCGTTTGCCGACAGCCACAACAAGGAAGGCCTGCAGTTCCTGCTGGCGGCGGGCAATGCCGGGATCGAAGCGGCGACCAACGAGGTGATCAAGTCGGCCGAGCTGACCATCCTGATCCTGGTGTACATCTGCGTGGCGGTGATGTGCCTGATTACCTTCCGCTCGTTCGCCGCCACCCTGTGCATCGTCCTGCCGCTGGTGCTGACCTCGGTGCTGGGCAACGCGCTGATGGCCTACATGGGCATCGGGGTCAAGGTGGCGACCTTGCCGGTGGTGGCGCTGGGTGTGGGCATTGGCGTGGACTATGGCATCTACATCTACAGCCGGCTGGAAAGCTTCCTGCGCGCCGGGTTGCCGTTGCAGGAGGCGTATTACGAGACCCTGCGCTCGACCGGCAAGGCAGTGCTGTTCACCGGCTTGTGCCTGGCCATCGGCGTGTGCACCTGGATCTTCTCGGCTATCAAGTTCCAGGCGGACATGGGGCTGATGCTGACCTTCATGCTGCTGTGGAACATGTTCGGTGCGCTGTGGCTGCTGCCGGCGCTGGCAAGGTTCCTGATCAAGCCTGAGAAGATGGTGGGCAAGGAGGGGGGCTCCATTTTCGCTCATTGACCGCAGGGGGCCGCTCCTGCAGGGGAACGCGTATCGGCAGGCTGATGCGATCCCTGTAGGAGCGGCCTTGTGTCGCGATGGGCTGCAAAGCAGCCCCAGGGCTATAATGCCAACTCATTTCAGATTGGTACCCCCATGTCCCCCCTCGCCACCGCCCTGCAGTCCTGCGACATGCTCCTGATCGACGGCCTGCACGCCTTCGACTTCACCTCCGATGAATCCGGCCTCACCATCGAATGCATGGACGGCCGCCAGCTCCGCCGCTGGACCTTCACCCCCGAGCAGATCACAGCTGCCATCGCCGTGGGTGACGAGTGGCAACTCGACGATGCCGACGGCGCGCATCGGCTAGTCTGTATGAGTGCCTTTCGCGCCCCGGATGATGACGAAGATGAATCGGATCTGGACGAGCCTGCTGACCGCTAGCCTGATGAGCCTGACCATCCATGCCCACGCCGCCACCTTGCTGGTGGGCAGTTACACCGATGGCGCCAGCGAGGGCATCTACCGCTACGGGTTCGACGAAAAGACCGGTCATATCGACCCGTCGCCGCAGCAGGTGGTGGAGAGTGTCAGCCCTTCATGGCTGGTGCTGTCGGCCGATCAACGCCAGCTCTTTGCGGTCAACGAAACGCCGAAGGGCGGGGTCAGCAGTTTCGCCGTCAGTGCAAAAGGCGAGATCAAGCTGCTCAACCAGGTACCCAGCCAAGGTGACGAGCCTACCCACGCCAGCCTCAGCCAGGACCAGCGTTATCTGTTCGTGGCCAACTACGCGGTCAAGCCCGATCCCGGCGGCAGCCTGGTGGTAGTCCCGGTGGCCAAGGACGGCAAGCTCAAGCCGGTGGTGCAACAGGCCCGGCACAAGGCGAGCGGGGTCAACCCCGAGCGCCAGGCCGGCGCCCATGTGCATTCGCTGGTGCTGTCACCGGACGGCCGCCACCTGTATGCCAGCGACCTGGGGGCCGACAAGGTGTTCATCTACCGCTACGACGGTGCCAGCGCAGACCACCCGTTGACGCCGGCGATCCCCGCGTCGGTGGACCTGCCGCCGGGCAGCGGGCCGCGCCACCTGTTGTTCGACGCCAAGGGTCGGCACGCCTACCTGACCCTGGAAATGAGTGCCGAAGTGGTGATGTTCGACGTGCAGGAGGGCAACCTGGTCGAACGCCAGCGCCTGCCCCTGACCGAGAGCAAGGAAGCTGCGGCGAAAGCGGCAGGTGGCTTGCACTTGTCGGCAGACGGGCGCTTCCTGTATGTGAGCAACCGAGGCACGGCCAACGAGATCGTGGCGTTCAGCGTGGGCAAGCAGGATGGCCAGCTGACCTTCCTGCAGCGCCGTTCGGTGGAGGGGGATCATCCCCGCGAGTTCGCCCTCGACCCGAGTGACAACTTCTTGCTGGTGGCCAACCAGAAGAGCAACCAGATCGTGGTGATGCGCCGCGATCCGCGCAGCGGCAAGCTGTTGGAGACGGTGCAGACGCTGAAGCAGGATGCGCCGTCGGACCTGAAGTTCATCGAGTGATATCGATCGGCGTGATAGTCGATACTGGCGCAATGAATTTTTGCCTGCGGCTTCGGCGGCGTAAGTTTGACCCAAGGCCCAAACAGGCCAACGTCAAACCACCGCCGTCGAGGTCAGCCCAGATGAACTTCAATCTCTTCCCGGTCATTGCCGCATCCGCCATTTCCGCTTCGGTCGTATTGCCAGCGCATGCCCATGCCGACAGCAGCGGCAAGGCGTCCGCTACCCATAGCTACACCGAACAGTACCTGCGCCAGAGTGCCAACTTCCATGCGGCATTGAGTGGCAAGCACAACCACTGACTCAAGCCTGACACGGATCCTGTGGGAGCGGCCTTGTGTCGCGAAAGGGGCGCGAAGCGCCCCCAGGATTTCAGCGGTTTACCCCAGGATTGCCGGGGCCGCTGTGCGGCCCTTTCGCGACACAAGGCCGCTCCCACAGGGGGCTGTGCAATGCTGATAGTTGTTCATTTGGCCATGACTGACCTGAACAGCTCCGAAGCCAACCACCCCTCCAGCCAGCTCCGCACCCGCGGATAAGCCGCCTCGGCGAACCACTGCGGTTCGACCCCGGCAAACTGGCGCATCAGGGGCAGCAACGCGGCATCGGCAATGCTCGGGTGCGTGGCCAGCAAGTAGGGCCTGCCTGCCAGCAGGCCCTCGAGCTCCGCCAGCCAGGCCTCGGCCTGCTGGCGGTAATGCTCGCGGGTATGCTCGGGGTAGCGCTCGGCATACTTGTACAGGTTCACCTGCGCCTTGAACGTGCTGTCGTTGCGCGCAATCAGTGTTTCAGCCTGCTGCGCCGCCGCAGGGTCGGCCTGCAGCCGCCAGTCCTGGGGGTCGTTTTGCGCCAGCGCCCAACGCATGATGTCCAGGCTTTCTTCGAGCACCCCGGCACCGGTATCCAGTACCGGCACCGTGCCCTTGGGTGACAAGGCCAGCAGTTCTGCCGGCTTGTTCTTCATCGCTACCTCGCGAATCTCCACCTTGCACTCCGCATAGCGCAGGGCCAGGCGCGCGCGCATGGCCCAGGGGCAGCGGCGGAACGAGTAGAGGATCACCCGCACACCTCCACGTCACTCAGGCCATTGCCTTGGCGGCGCACCTGGATCTGCACCGGGATGCGTTCGTGCATTTCCTGCACGTGGGAAATCACCGCCACCTTGCGGCCCTGGGCCTGCAAGCCGTCAAGGGCGTCCATGGCCAGTTGCAGCGACTCGGGGTCGAGGCTGCCGAAGCCTTCATCGATGAACAGCGATTCGATGCGCAGCGTGCTGGAGGCCATCGAGGCCAGGCCCAGGGCCAGGGCCAGCGACACCAGGAAGGTTTCCCCGCCAGACAGCGAGTGCACCGAACGCAGTTCGTCACCCATCTCGGTGTCCAGCACCAGCAGGCCCAGGGCGCTGCCGCCGCGCTTTAGGCGGTAACGGCGGGCCAGCTGGCGCAGCTGGGCGTTGGCGTGGTGCAGCAGCAGGTCGAGGTTGTAGCCCTGGGCGATCTTGCGGAACACATCGCCAGAGGCCGAGCCGATCAGGGCGTTCAGGCGAGCCCAGCGTTGCCACTGCTGGTGGGCCTGTTCGATTTCCGCCGCCAGCGCCTGGTGCGCCTGTTGGCGACGCTGGTCATCGGCCTGCTGTGCACGCAGTTCGGCGCATTGCTGCTCATGGCCGGCCAGGCGTTCGCGCAGTTCGGTCAGGGCCTGTTCCAAGGCGTCGGCCGAGGTGTCCACAGTCATTTGCGCGGCATGTTGCTGCAGGCGTTGTTCACGTTCCTGCAGCAGCACGCGTCCCTGTTCGATGGCCTTTTCGGCGCCTTGCAGGCGCTGGCGCAGCTCATTTACCTGCGCGTCCTCCATGCCCAGCAGGCGATCCAGGCCGGCGTCGTCCAGTTCCGGGTGTTCTGCGCGCCACTGGGCGATCTGGCCCTGCAACTGCTGGCACTCGGCGTCCAGCGCCTGCTGCTGCTGGGTGTTGGCCTTGAGTTCGCTGGCCAGTTGCACGCCTTGGGTACGCAAGTCCTGCAGGCGCTGGGCAGTGTCGGCATCGAGGGCGCGGGCCTGCTCCAGCGCGGCGTCCATATGCAGTTGCCAGGCTTCGGCGCTGGCGTGTCCGCCCAGCAGTTCGCCGAGCGAAGCCTGGGCCTGCTGGCGCTGCTCGTCGAGGGCGGCAAGTTTCTGCTGCAGCTGCTGCTGGGTCTGCACGCGTGCCTGCTGCTGGTCGCGCAGCTTGTCCAGCTGGGCCTGGCGGGCTTGCTGTTCTTCCTGTTCGTCCTTGCGCTGCTCCAGTTGCTGCAGGCGCAGGGCGATCTGCTGGTCCAGGGCGAGGAAGGCATTGGCCGGGTCGTCGTTCAAGGCCTTGAGGGCCTCTTCGGGCAATACGCCGGCAAGGTCCTCAAGGCCTTGCTGCAACTGCTGCTCGTCGCTGGCCAGGGCCTGGTGCTGTTGCTCCAGGTGGCGCTGGGCTTGCTGTTGCGCCTGCTGGGCGGCCTGCAATTGCTGGTTGAGACGGGCTGCATCTTTTTGCAGGGCGAGCAGGGCGCTCTGGCGTTTCTCGTCCTGGCCGATTTCTTCGTCCAGGCGCCGCAGCTGGCTGTCGAGCCAGGCACTGCGGGCATTGTCGTCCTGCGGGGCCAGGGCGGGCCACAGGCTGTGCGCCTGCACCTGGGCCACCAGCGGTTGTAGCTGTTCGCCCAGTTGCTGCTGTTGCTGCTGATAATCCTTGAGCTGGGCGTTGACCACGCCCAGCTGGGTGCGCAGCTCCACCAGCTTGCTGTTGAGGGTTTCGACCTGCTTCTGCGCGGCGTCTTCCTCGGCCTGGTCATGGCGACCCAGGCTTTGCAGCAGCGCGTCAGGCTGGTGGAACGGGTGCTCGGCGCTGCCGCACACCGGGCAGGGTTCGCCGTCGCGCAACTGGCCGCGCAACTCTTCGACGCTGGTGTTACGTGCCAGGCGCTGGCGTTCCAGCAACTGGCGGGTGAGGTTGAGCGCTTGCTCGGCGGCTTCCAGCTCGGCCTTGGCGGCGGTGCCTTCGGTAATCAGTTGCTGGCGCTGCTGCATGGCCTGCTGCTGACGCACGCGTACGGCCTCCAGCTGTTGGCGCAGCTCCAGTTCACGGCCATGCAGACGTGACAGCTCTTCCACGGCGCGCTGCTGCTTGCGGTTGTCCTGCAGCATGCCACCCAGCAGGTCGATCTGTTCTGCCAGGGCCTGGGGTTCGGCCTTGGCTTCGCGGAACAGCAGCTCGAAGGCATCGCGCTCGGCCTGCAAGTGCGCATTGGCCTGGCTGGCCTGGGCTTGTAGGCCGGGCAGCTCTTCACGGCCCTTGGCCAGGCGGCCACCGATCAGCATCACTTGCTTCAGTTGCGGCAGGTAGGCGTGCCAGGCATTGGCCAGGCCCGCCAGATGCTGGCTGTCGGCGAGCGCGGTGTCGATCTGCGCCAGTTGCTGCAGGCTGCGCTGCTGGTTGTCTTCGAGCTGCTGCAGGTGCTGCTGGCCTTCGGCGACCTGCTGCTCGGCCTGCTGGCCGGCGCTGCGCTGTGCTGCCAGCTCCTGGTCCAGGCGGGCCAGGTTGTCCTGGGCGGCAAAGGCCTGGCGCAGGCGAGGGGCGTTCTCGCTGTGTTGGGCCTGGCTATCGGCAAGCGCCTGACGCGCGGCGTCCAGCGCCTGTTCGAGCTCACTGGTGCGCACTTGCAGTTCGGCTTGCTGCTGCTGTTGCTCGGCGATCTTCGCTGCCACCGGTGCCAGTTGCGCGGTCAGTGTCTGCTGGCGGTGGAACTGGTGACGCTGCGGGGCCAGACGCTCCAGGCGCACCAGGTCCAGGCGCTGGTCAGCCAGTTGTTGCCAGTCCTGTTCGGCGGCCTGCAGCGCGGTGCCGGCTTCGGCGTGCTGGGCCTGCAACTGGCGCTGCTCGTTCAGCCAGTTGCGTTGCTGTTCCAGCTGGCGCTCGCCAGCCTGGTCGGCCTTGAACTGCTGTTGCGCCTGCTCCAGGCGCTGGTCGAGTTCGGCGCGCGCTTCGGCGGCCATCGGCAGCAGGTGGCTGGCACGGTCCTTCAGGGCATTGTGGGCCTCACCGGCTTCGCGTGCCTTGCTGAAGGCGCGCTGGCCCAGGCGGGTGTAGATGGCGGTGTTGGTGAGCTTTTCCAGCAGCTCGCTGCGTTCTTTGTCGTCGGCCTTGAGGAAGGCGCCGAATTCGCTCTGGGCCAGCATCACCGCGCGGGTGAACTGTTCGAAGTTCAGGCCCAGGCGGGCTTCGACCAGTTGTTTGTACTCGTTCTTGCCACTGCCCAGTACCTGCTCGCTGTCCAGGTCATAGAAGCTCTGGCGGCTGTGCTGCAGCTTGCCGTTGGCCTTGTCGCGGGCGCGGTTGGCTTCCCAGCGGGCGCGATAGCGGCGGCCATCGATGCCGACGAAATCGACTTCGGCAAAGCCGCTGCCGGTGCCGCGGCGCAGCAGGTTGCGCGGGTCGGAGGTAGGGATTTCACCGTCTGCATCCGGCACCTTGGCCTCGCGGCCAATGTCGTTCAGCCGTGGCACGGTGCCGAACAACGCCAGGCACAGGGCGTCGAGCAGGGTACTTTTGCCCGCCCCGGTAGGCCCGGTGATGGCGAACAGGCCGGCGCTGGCCAGCGGTTCGGCGGTGAAATCGATATCGACCGGGCCGGCCAGGGATGCCAGGTTCTTCAGGCGGATGGCGAGAATCTTCATGGCTGTTCCTCTTCCTGCTGCACGTCCTGCAACAGCAGGGCGAAGTCGGCCAGCGCCTGTTCGTCGGCGGGGTTGCCATAGGCCTGCTCCCAGGCGCGGCTGAACAGGTCCTGCGGGGTCATCTGGGCCAGTTCGACAAAGGCCAGGTCATCGTCTTCGGCATTGTTGCGGCCGGCGTATTCGGCACTGATGCGGATCAAGCGCACGGCCTTGCCTTGCAGTGCGGTTTCGATCTGCTGGCGCAGGTCGGGTTGCGGCTCATCCAGTATCACCCGCACCTCCAGCCAGGGCTGGCGGTTGGGGTCTTCGAGCAGGTCGATCACTGGCAGCTCGGCCAACTGCTCCAGCAGTTCGCCCAGTGGTGCCGGGCCGACCCGTTGCAGGGCCACGGCGCGCGGTACCGGGCGCGGTTCGACGCTGACCAGGCCAGTGCCGTCCAGCTCCACTTCCAGCACTTGGTGCGGGTAGTTGATTTCGGCGAACGACAGCGGGATCGGCGAGCCGCTGTAGCGGATGCGTTCTTCGCGGTTGACCTTCTGCGGCTTGTGCAGGTGGCCCAGGGCGACGTAGCTGATGGCCTTGTCGAACAGCTTGGCCGGCAGCGCTTCGGCGTTGCCGATGATCAGGCTGCGTTCGGAGTCCTCCGACACCGCGCCACCGGCCATGTGCGCGTGGCTGATGGCGATCAGCGCCTGGTCCTTCTTGCGCTTCTTTTGCGCGGCGGCGATCAGTTGCTGGTGCACCTGGGTAATGCCTTGCAGGTAGTCGTCACCCAGTTGCGGGCCGGTCACCTCGGCCGGGCGCAGGAAGGGCAGGGCCAGGCACCAGGCGGCGACCTTGCCACGGCCGTTGGTCAGCGGAATCAGCAGGCGCTCGGCATCCAGCTGGCCCTCGTCCAGCCAGTGCACACGGCCCAGGGCATGGGTGCGCAGGCGGCGCATCAGCGCCGCGGGCAGCTCGATGCGCGAGCCGGAGTCGTGGTTGCCAGCGATCATCACAATGTCCAGCTTCGGCTGTTGCTCGTGGGCCTGGACGATGAAGTCGTAGAGACGTTCCTGGGCTTTGACCGGCGGGTTGACCGTGTCGAAGATATCGCCGGCGATCAGCAGCGCATCCGGCTGGCGCAGGCGCAGCTGGCCGAGCAGCCAGTCGAGGAAGCAGGCGTGTTCGAAGTCGCGTTCCTGGCCGTGCAGGCTTTGGCCCAGGTGCCAGTCGGAGGTATGAAACAGACGCATGGATGACCTGTTGGTGTCGAGTCGAGCAAGCGGGGGCTTGGCTTGGGTGATGGGTGTTGCGCAAGGGCGGTATGGTAACCCAAGCCTATGCGGCAAGGCAGTCGCTCCTGGCGGGTAAGTGCTTTCCTACAAGCAGGTCCGCGCACTGAACGCCTTGTTCATTGACGGCCTAACGGCGTTTTCCTAGCGTCCTTGGGTTTCAAGCCTCAAGGACGCAACAATGATCAAGGATCTGACCGAGCGCTCGCTGCTTCAGTCTTGTCGTTCATTCACGTTGCACAACTTGGCCGAACAGGAGTAACCCCTCATGTTCGAAGCGGCCAGGTTTGGCGACGAGATTTCACACACCGGCGCATTGGGCGGCTTCCTGCTGGGCGCTGCCCTGGGTATCGCACTGGTGGCCACGGTGGCCATCGCCACCTTCACCTGCGGGTTAGGCGTGGCTTTGCTGGCCGGCATCGCGGCAGGTCTCGGGGGCAGCTTGCTGACCGCTGCCGGCGAGGCACTGGGCAGTCTGTTCTCATCCCCCTCAGGGACGATACTGACGGCCTCGCCCAACGTCTTCATAAATAGCCGCAAGGCCGCCCGCGTCGAGAAAAGCATCGGTGCCTGCGACAAGCACCCCGGCCCGGTGCAGATCGCCGAGGGCTCGACCAATGTCTTCATCAATGGCGTCGCGGCGGCGCGCAAGGGCGACAAGCTGACCTGCGGCGCGACCATTTCCGGGGGTTCGAACAACGTCTTCATCGGCGGTGGCACTTACCGCTACCTGCCCGTGGATGACGAAGTCCCGGAGTGGCTGCGCACCACCGTGGATGTGCTGATGGCGATTGCTGGCGCAGCCAGTGGCCTTGCGAATGTGCTCAAGATGGGTACCCAGGCCGGTATGAAGGCCGCCCTACCTTGTGCCCTGAAATTCACGGCCGGCTTCATTGCTGGCGAAGTGGCCGCCCGCTACATGGTCGAGCCTGTGGCACGCAGGGTGTTGGGTGGACTGGTTGGCAACCCGGTCGACCTCACCACCGGCCGCAAGCTGATCCCCGATGAAATTGACTTCAGCCTCCCGGGCTTGATGCCGATCGAGTGGTCACGTTTCTACGCCAGCGACCTTACCGTCGACAGCGTGCTCGGGCGCGGCTGGGTGCTGCCCTGGGAGCAAAGCCTGCGTCGGCGGGGCTCATTCATTTACCTCACCGACAACCAAGGCCGCAAAGTTCCGTTCGTGACCCTGCAACCGGGCGAACGGATCTACAACCCGCACGAGCAGGTGTACCTGGTGTGCACCGAGGGCGGCCACTACATCCTGCAAACGCGGGACAACCTGTTCTTCTACTTCGGCGAAGTGCCAGACACCAACAGCGAAGTGCCGCTGCAACGCATCGAGAACGTTCTCGGTCACTTCCTGCATTTCACCCGCACGCCTGACGGTACGCTGACCGACATCAGCGGCACCGGCGGCACCCGCGTGCACCTGCACTACGACCACCCGCTGGGCCGCCTGACCGACATCAAGCGCGTGGTGAACGACCAGGCGGTCGAAACGCTCACCCAGTACCGCTACGATGAACACGGCCAGCTGAGCGCGGTGATCAACCGCAACGGCCACACCGTGCGCAGTTTCAGCTACGCCGAAGGCCTGATGGTAACCCACAGCAACGCGCTGGGCCTGGGCTGCCACTACCGTTGGGAAACCCTCGGCGACAAGCCGCGCGTGGTCGAGCACTGGACCAGCGATGGCGAGCACTACCACTTCCGCTACGACCTCGACGCCCGCACCAGCTGGGCCACCGACGTGCTCGGCCGCGAGCTGGAAGTGCAGTACAACGCCGATCATCGCGTGCTCGCCAGCCGTGACTACGGTGGCGAACGCTACGCCATCGAGCTGGACGAGCAGGGCAACATGGTTGGCCTGGATTTGCCGGACGGCAACCGGCTCGCCTTCAAGTACGATGAATACGCCCGCCTGCTGGAAGAAACCGACCCGCTGGGCCGCAAGACCACCTACGAATATCACCACCTGACCACGCTGGTGACCCAGGTCAGTTACCCGGATGGCAGCACCTGGCGGGCGCGCTACGACGAAAAGGGCAACCTGCTCGCCGAATTCGATGCCCTGGGTCAAATGACCGAATACCTGAACAGCGATGACGGCCTGCCGCACACCATTATCGACGCGACCTACAAGTCCAAGTACCTGTGGTGGAACACCTTGGCACAGGTCGAGCGTTACCAGGATTGTTCGGGCAAGAATACCTGGTACCGCTACGACGAACGCCAGCACCTCGTCGCGGTAACCGATGCGCTGAACCAGACCACCACGCTGGAGCGCAAGCCCGACGGTGAGGTGCTGCGCATCAGCCATCCCGACGGCACGGCGGAAACTTTTACCTACAACGACCTTGGTCAGGTGCTCGACCACACCGATGGCAAAGGCCAGATCACCCGCCTGCTACGCACTTCCCGTGGTTTGCCGAGTAACCGCCGGGACCCGAAAGGAGGGACGGTTCGTTACGAGTACGACAAGGCCTGGCGTCTGACCGGGTTGGTGAACGAGAACAACGCCACGTACAGCTTTGCCTACGACGCCTCGGATCGGCTGATTGAAGAGGTGCGGATCGATAACCTGACCCGGCGCTTCAGCTACAACACGGGTGGCCATCTCACCCGACTGGATGAGATCGGCTATGGCGAAAATGCCGAGCGCCCGGAGCGGCATACGTTGTTCGAGCGCGATGCCATTGGCCGACTGATCAGCAAGATCAACCGCGATGCGCGTCAAGACTATGCGTATGACGACGGCGACCGGCTGCTGAGCATCGAGCGGCAGCCGACCGGGATCGGCAAGCAGCTAGGGATCAGCGAAGAAAAGCTGGAGTACACCTACGATTTGCTGGGCCGGCTAATCAAAGAAATCACCTCCGACGGCACGCTCGGCTACGAATACGACCCGCTCGGCAATCTGACTACGCTAACCCTGCCGGATGGCCGCAAGGTCAATCACCTGTACTACGGCTGTGGGCATCTGCACCAACTGAACCTGGACGGTCAGGTGATCAGCGACATGGAGCGTGATGACCTGCACCGCGAGGTTTACCGGACCCAGGGCAAGCTCACCAGTTGTTTCGGTTATGACGAGATGGGGCGCAAGGCGCGGCAATACGCCTCGATGCTGCCCGCCGACAAGCTCTCGCAGGTGCACAACACCGGTATCAATACCTCATTGCTGGTGGAGCATGCGTACAACCCGATTCACCGCCGTTACCAATACGACCCGGCAGGTGAACTGGTGCGTACGCTCGACAAGCTGCGTGGCGAGATCAAGTACGAGTACGAAGCGAACGGCCAGTTGCGCAGCCGCGATACGGGCTCGCTGGTTGGCAGCGAAGAGTTTCGTTACGACCCTGCGGGCAACCGCTTGGATTTCAATGCCCGGCAATTTGCCAAGTCCAGGGACAACCGCATCACACACTGGCGGGACCAGGAGTATCGTTACGACCCGTGGGGCAACCTGATCGAAAAATGCTCGGAATATGGCAACCGGTTGCAGCGCTTCGGTTATGACGGTGAAAACCGGCTGGTGCGGGCGGAGACATGGGTCAATGGCAAGCTGGAGAGTACCGGGCACTACCGTTATGACAGCCTGGGGCGGCGGGTGGCCAAGCTGGCTGAGATCAATGGCCAGGTCGAGCAGAAGCGCTTCCTCTGGCAAGGGCTGAGAATGCTGCGGGAGGAGACGCCGGGGCAGAGCATCCTGTATCTGTATGAGCCGGGTAGCTATGCGCCGTTGGCGCGGGTCGATCAGGCGGAAGGGGAGGAGCAGAAGCTTTATTATTTCCATACTGACCAGATTGGTACGCCGCTGGAGGTCACGGACAGTGACGGTAAGATCGTCTGGCAGGCGACGTATCGCTCGTGGGGGGCAATAGAGAGTCTGCCGATCAATGAGATCGAGCAGAATTTGCGTTTCCAAGGTCAGTACTTTGATAGTGAAACGGGACTGCACTACAACACGTTCCGGTACTATGGTCCTGAGATAGGGCAATTTATCACCCAAGACCCAATTGGCTTGGGCGGGGGATGGAATCTCTATAAATATGCCAACAATCCGGTTGTTTGGGTTGATCCCTTTGGGTTGGATGCATTAAGCACTCTTGCCGAGCGTGGTTATTTTGGTATAACTAAAACACTAGGTGGTGGCCTAGATTATTCTGGTAGCAATGCGCTTTATGCGAAAAATCCAGGGGTCAATCCCATAGTGGTAATTGAATATACGGGAAATTATATTGAGGACTTTGAGGCTGCAAACAAAGTGGCCGAATTAAATCAAAAAACCACGCCGCGAGGCTATGTGTGGCATCATGTGGATGACTATAATCCTAAAACCAATAAAGGCACTATGCAATTAGTAGAGCAGAGGGCTCATCAAGGTGTTCCTCATAATGGAGGAGTATCTCAATATAAAGCTGCAACCGGAAAAGCTTATACATTCCCAGCCAGAAAGCCAGTGGCCGCGAAAAAAGCAGGAGGAATTTCATGTTAGATCTCGAAGGGTCTGAATCCAGTATTGATGTCGGTGATTTTTCAGAAATTGAAACTTTGGCAAATGGTAAGCTTCCGATCCTATTTAAGGAAATTTATCTTAGGAACAATGGCGGATTTCCCAGGATTACCGAGGTGGAAGGTGATGAGTATGTATTTAGTATAAATGGTTTCAATTCGGTAAAATTCGGGGAGCTACCGATAGAAAAATTAATGCAAGAATATAATGCTCAAGATAAGGCTTTGCATGGCTATGTGCCTTTTGCATATAACGATGGCGGCAACAGCTTCATGCTTTCTCTGAGGGAGGAAGACGCTGGAACTGTATATTTACTAATTCAAGATGGTCTGCAAATGGAGAGGGTCTGTGCGAGCTTTGATGATTTCGTAAATTCGCTGAGCATTGGGTGAGATAGTTGTTTTATTAAGGTGAGGTTCAGTTGTTAAAGTGCTGGATTCAATCGCTTAGCAAGAACTGCTTGTGGGGTTGATAGATGTTGCGGCAATCGAGGTTGGCGGTTGCAGGAGCTGAGTGCAACACGGTTATTGAATTAAAGCTGGAGCATCA
>NZ_JALLKV010000058.1:0-37336 GCF_023093815.1 Pseudomonas sp. PNPG3 | reverse complement strand
GCCTGCCTGGCGGCAGGCCATTACCGGCCCGAACACAAAAAAACTGACAGTCCCCAACGCGGTGGCTGGCACCGGCTGCGCCGGTGTTCGCGGGCACGCCCGCGAAGAAGCTCACTCGGTACCGAAGGTCAGAGGTGCACCAAGCGCTCACGCAGGAAGTTCACAAACCCCTGAACCGGCCGCGCCACCTGCCGGTGCTGGGGGTACACCGCCGACAACTGCAGTGCTGGCGGCCGCCACTCATCCAGCACTGTCACCAGTCGCCCATCCGCCAGCGCCTGTCCCACGATGAAGGTTGGCAGATAGGTCACCCCCATCCCGGCAATCGCCGCATCCCTGAGCAGCTCGCCATTGTTAGCCCGCATCCGCCCGACTACCTGGATCGCCTGTACTTTGCCGCCCTGGCGGAACTGCCACTGTACCTGCCGCGAATGACCATAAGGCAGGCAATCATGCCCAGCCAGTTGCTCCGGCCTGGCCGGCACGCCCCGAGCCTTCAGGTACGCCGGGCTCGCACAATACACCCGCTCGACACTGGCAATACGCCGCGCAATCAGGCTGGAATCCTCCAGCGCACCAATCCGTAGCGCCAGGTCATAGCCCTCGCCGATCAGGTCCACTGCGCGGTCGCTCAAATCCACCTCCACATCCACCTGCGGGTGCAACTGCAGGAACTCGGTCAGCAGGCACCCCAGGTGCGCCATGGCGAACGACAGCGGCGCACTCAGACGCAAGGTGCCACGCAAGGCCTGGGCCTGGCCGCTGATGTCGTGCTCCACCTGCTGCACTTCGCCGAGCAGGCGCAACGCCGACTGGTAGTAGTGCTGGCCCAGCGGCGTGGCATCCAGGCGCCGGGTGGAGCGGTTGAGCAGGCGCACGCCCAGGCGCTCCTCAAGCTGCATCAGGCGCCGGCTGACCGATTGCTTGGACATCCCCAGGCGGTCGGCAGCCGCAGTGAAACTGCCAGCTTCCATGACCTGGGCAAAGATCCGCATGTCTTCGTAAGGGTTCATTGTCTCGCTCTTGGTGACAGTCAAACGCTTTATAGCGGCTTTTTCCCATCAACGCATCTCCCTAATCTACGCACAAGTCGCAGCGATGGCCCTGAAGGCCAGGCAAGACGCCCACTACCAACATTCAACAGAAAAGGATTCGCTCATGAACATTGTCCACAAAACCCTTACCGCTTCCCTTCTGGCCCTGTCCGTTTCCAGCGCCTTCGCCGCTGGCAGCCCGGGTATCGAACAGCACACCCAGGCCTTCCTCGAAGCCCTGGAACAAGGCGGCGGCAAGCCACTGGAGCAGCTCAGCCCGAAAGACGCCCGCGCGGTGCTGACCGGTGCCCAGGCCTCGGTAAAGGTCGATCTCTCGGGTATCGAGGTGAAGGAACGCACCATCCAGGCCAATGGCGAGTCGATCAAACTGCAAGTGGTGCGCCCGGCCAACGTGAAGGGTGACCTGCCGGTGTTCATGTTCTTCCACGGTGGCGGCTGGGTGCTCGGCGATTTCCCGACCCACCAGCGGCTGATCCACGACCTGGTGGTTGGCTCTGGCGCAGTGGCGGTCTACGTCGACTACACCCCATCGCCGGAAGCGCACTACCCGACCGCGATCAACCAGGCCTACGCCGCCACCCGCTGGGTGGCCGAGCATGGCAAGGAAATTGGCGTGGACGGCAAGCGCCTGGCCGTGGCCGGCAACAGCGTCGGCGGCAACATGGCGGCAGTAGTGGCCTTGAAAGCCAAAGAGGCCGGCACCCCGGCCCTGCGTTTCCAGCTGCTGCTGTGGCCGGTGACCGATGCCAGCTTCGAAACTGCGTCGTACAAGCAGTTTGCCGAGGGGCACTTCCTGACCACCGGGATGATGAAGTGGTTCTGGGACAACTACACCACCGATGCCAAGGCACGGGAACAGATCTACGCCTCGCCGCTGCGGGCCAGCAGTGAACAGCTCAAGGGCCTGCCGCCGGCCCTGGTGCAAACGGCCGAGTTCGACGTGCTGCGCGATGAAGGTGAGGCTTATGCTCGTAAGCTGAATGCTGCCGGGGTGACCGTTACCTCGGTGCGCTACAACGGCATGATCCATGACTACGGGCTGCTCAACCCGCTGCATCAGGTGCCGGCCGTGCAAGCGGCCATGCGCCAGGCCGCCGGCGAGCTGAAAGTGCACCTGCAGTAACCTCATCCACGCATGCGGCAGGGCCTGGTGCCCTGCCGGTTCAGGAGACCCGTCATGCTCACCGTACGCAACGCCAAAGACCGCGGCCTGGCCTTTCATGGCTGGCTGAAATCGTTCCACACCTTCTCCTTCGGCCACTACCGCAACCCGGACGAGCAAGGGTTCTCGGACCTGCTGGTGATCAACGACGACCGCGTCATCCCCGGCAAGGGCTTTGGTCAACACCCGCACCGCGACATGGAGATTTTCTCCTACGTGCTGGAAGGCGCGCTGGAGCACAAGGACACGCTGGGCACCGGCTCGGTGATCCGCCCGGGCGATGTGCAGCTGATGAGCGCTGGCCACGGCGTGGCCCACAGCGAGTTCAACCACAGCCAGGTGCAGCCGGTGCACTTCCTGCAGATCTGGATCGTACCGAACGTGCAGGGGGCAACGCCGCGTTACCAGCAACAGCATTTCAGTGCCGAGGAAAAGCGCGGCAAGCTGCGCCTGATCATCTCGCCGGATGGCGCCGAGGGGTCATTGCAGGTACGGCAGAATGCGCGGGTGTATGCCGGCCTGTTCGACGGTGACGAGCGTGCCATCCTGACCTTGCCGGAAAACCGCCATGCCTATGTGCATGTGGCCCGGGGCAGCATCGAGCTCAATGGGCAAGTGCTGAATGAAGGGGATGGGGTGCGAGTGAGGCAGGAACAGGTGCTGGAACTGGGCAATGGGGTGGATGCCGAGGTGCTGGTATTCGACCTGCGGCCGCATGAGTTGCCTGGTATGCCTTGAGGCAGGTCCGGCCCTTTCGCGGGTAAACCCGCTCCCACAGGTACGCCACAGACTTCGAAATCTGTGGCGTACCTGTGGGAGCGGGTTTACCCGCGAAGAGGCCGCAAATCCAACTCAGGGCTCGACCCCTTCGACGATGATCACCTCAGCCTTCGCCACCCCCTGACGATGGCTGCAAGCCTCCTGGTACAGCTCGGACCGGTAACACGCCAGCGCCTGCTCGTACGAATCGAACTCGATCACCACGCTACGCTGAGGGGTAGGCCGCCCTTCCATCGCCTCACTACGCCCGCCACGGGCCAGGAAACGGCCGCCGAATGCCTTGAAGGCAGCCGGGGCGCGCTGGGTGTACTGCTGGTATTGCTCGGGGTCGGTCACGTCCACATGGGCGATCCAATAGGCCTTCATGCGCTGCTCTCCTGTTACGGCGATATTTATGTATGATGGTATACCATGATAATCATCCCACCACAGTGAGCGTGCAACATGGCTTTCAACACCATCGAAGAACTTCTCGAGGACTACCGGCAAGGCAAGATGGTCCTGCTGGTGGATGACGAGGACCGGGAAAACGAAGGCGATCTGCTGATCGCCGCCGAGCGATGCGACGCCCAGGCCGTCAACTTCATGGCCCGTGAAGCGCGCGGGCTGATCTGCCTGACGCTGACCGACGATCACTGCCAACGTCTGGGCCTGGAGCAGATGGTGCCGGCCAACGGCAGCGTTTTCAGCACCGCCTTCACCGTGTCGATCGAGGCTGCCACGGGCGTTACCACCGGTATTTCCGCTGCTGATCGGGCACGTACGGTGGCAGCGGCGATGGCCCCCAACGCCCGCCCGGAAGACCTGGTGCAACCCGGTCACATCTTCCCCCTGCGCGCCCGCGAAGGCGGTGTACTGACGCGCGCCGGCCACACCGAAGCCGGCTGCGACCTGGCGCGCCTGGCCGGGTTCACCCCGGCGTCGGTTATCGTCGAAGTACTCAACGATGACGGCACCATGGCCCGCCGCCCGGACCTGGAGGTGTTCGCTGCCCGGCACGGCATCAAGATAGGCACCATCGCCGACCTCATCCACTACCGCCTGAGCACCGAGCAGACCATCAAGCGCATCGGCGAACGCGAACTGCCGACCGTGCATGGCACCTTCCGCTTGGTCACCTACGAAGACCGCATCGAAGGTGGCGTACACATGGCCATGGTCATGGGCGATATCCGCCGCGAGCAGCCGACCCTGGTGCGAGTGCACGTGATCGACCCGCTGCGCGACCTGGTCGGCGCCGAATACGCCGGCCCCGCCAACTGGACGCTTTGGGCGGCGCTGCAGAAGGTGGCCGAGGAAGGCGCCGGCGTGGTGGTGATCCTGGCCAACCATGAGTCCTCACAGGCGCTGCTGGAGCGCGTGCCGCAGCTGACCCAGCCGGTGCGGCCTTACCAGCGTGGGCAATCGAAGGTGTACTCGGAGGTGGGTACAGGCGCGCAGATTCTGCAGGACCTGGGCGTGGGCAAGCTGCGCCACCTGGGCCCGCCGCTGAAATACGCGGGGCTGGCGGGGTATGAGCTGGAGGTGGTGCAGAGCATCCCCTTCGAGCCGGACATGGTCGGCTAAAACACCGAAGCAACTGACTTGGCAGGGCCCTGTAGGAGCGGGTTCACCCGCGAATGCGATGGTGAAGCCACCAACGCATTCGCGGGTGAACCCGCTCCTACAGGGCCCGCGCTGTTTCTGAAAGGGACGGAGTGATGGCCGGTAGCCTCATACCTCTTGCCAAAAGTTTGGAATACCATAATATGATATCCCGTAGACCTTGAATCTGCAGGCCGGCACCTACAATCAAAAACGGCCAAAAAACACTTTGTTTTAGCTGCTCCCCGAACACTGTTGGCGGGCGCACCACAAGCCCCGCCTCGAATAACAAAAGCAACGAGGGCGTAACCATGCTGTTGAGCAAACGTGTAACCGCAGTGCTGTCCGCCAGCCTGCTGACCCTGGCATGTCAGGCCGCCCAGGCCGCCGACAGCCTGAACTTCGTCAGCTGGGGCGGTACCACCCAGGACGCCCAGAAAGAAGCATGGGCCGTACCTTTCACCAAAGCCACCGACATCAAAGTCGTCCAGGACGGCCCCACCGACTATGGCAAGCTCAAGGCCATGGTCGAGAGCGGCAACGTGCAGTGGGACGTGGTCGACGTCGAAGCCGACTTCGCCCTGCGTGCCGCCAGCGAAGGCCTGCTCGAACCCCTCGATTTCACCCAGATCAAGCGCGACAAGATCGACCCGCGCTTCGTCTCCGACCATGGCGTCGGCTCGTTCTTCTTCTCCTTCGTGCTCGGCTACAACGAAGGCAAGCTCGGTGCCAACAAACCGGTGGACTGGACCGCACTGTTCGATACCAAGACCTACCCCGGCAAGCGCGCCCTGTACAAATGGCCCAGCCCAGGCGTACTGGAACTGGCCCTGCTGGCCGACGGCGTAGCCCCCGACAAGCTGTACCCGCTGGACCTGGACCGCGCCTTCAAGAAGCTCGACACCATCAAGAAAGACATCGTCTGGTGGGGCGGCGGCGCCCAGTCGCAGCAACTGCTGGCCTCCGGTGAAGCCTCGCTCGGCCAGTTCTGGAACGGGCGCGTCTATGCCCTGCAGCAAGACGGTGCACCGGTGGGCGTGAGCTGGAAGCAGAACCTGGTCATGGCCGACTTCCTGGTCATCCCCAAAGGTGCCAAGAACAAGGACGCGGCCATGAAGTTCCTGGCCAACGCCAGCAGCGCCGAAGGCCAGGCCGAGTTCGCCAACAAGACCGCCTACGCGCCGGTGAACGTCGACAGCGTGGCCAAGCTGGACAAAGACCTCGCGCAGAACCTGCCAACCGCCTACGCCCAGGACCAGGTCACCCTCGACTTCGCCTACTGGGCCAAGAACGGCCAGGCCATCGCAGCCCGCTGGAATGAGTGGTTGGTCAAATGAAAGTCGCCATCAACGCCCTGCATAACGCGCAAGGTGCCCCCACGGGCACCGGCGCCCCAGGAACGGCCCCCCGCCGCGTCAGCCTGAGCCAGCGCTGGAAAGGCAGCCGCAATCTGCTGCCGGCGCTGCTGTTCCTTGGCCTGTTCTTCTTCGCCCCGCTGGCCGGCCTGTTGCTGCGCGGGGTGCTGGAGCCAACGCCGGGCCTGGGCAACTACGAGCAGCTGTTCGCCAACTCGGCCTATGCGCGGGTGCTGTTCAACACCTTCTCGGTGGCCGGCGTGGTCACCCTGATCAGCGTGCTGCTGGGCTTCCCGCTGGCCTGGGCAATTACCCTGGTGCCCAAGGGCTGGGGCCGCTGGTTGCTGAACATCGTGCTGCTGTCGATGTGGACCAGCCTGCTGGCGCGCACCTACTCGTGGCTGGTGCTGCTGCAGAGCTCGGGGGTGATCAACAAGGCGTTGATGGCCATGGGTATCATCGATGCCCCGCTGGAAATGGTGCACAACCTGACCGGCGTGGTGATCGGCATGAGCTACATCATGATCCCGTTCATCGTGCTGCCGCTGCAGGCGACCATGCACGCCATCGACCCGATGGTGCTGCAGGCCGGCTCGATCTGTGGCGCCAGCCCGTGGACCAATTTCTGGAAAGTGTTCCTGCCGCTGTGCCGCTCGGGGCTGTTCTCCGGGGCACTGATGGTGTTCGTGATGTCGCTCGGTTACTACGTCACCCCGGCCCTGCTGGGCGGTGCGCAGAACATGATGCTGCCCGAATTCATCATCCAGCAGGTGCAGTCGTTCCTCAACTGGGGCCTGGCCAGCGCCGCCGCCGCACTGCTGGTGGTGATCACCCTGGTGCTCTTCTACCTGTACCTGAAGCTGCAGCCGGAATCCCCGGTTGGCAACGCGAGGTAAACCGCCATGCTCCTGTCTCCCAATGCCATGGGCCGCCCGCTGCGTACGGGCCTGTACCTGACCACCGGGGTCATCGCGGCCTTCCTGCTGTTGCCGGTGGTGTTCATCGTGTTGCTGTCGTTCGGCTCGTCGCAGTGGCTGGTGTTCCCGCCGCCGGGCTGGACCTTCAAGTGGTACGGCCAGTTCTTCTCCAACCCGGAGTGGATGGACGCCGCGCTGGCCAGCCTGAAGGTGGCCGTGCTGACCACCATCGCCGCCGTGCTGCTCGGCCTGCCCACCGCGTTTGCCCTGGTGCGTGGCCGCTTCCCGGGCCGCGAGCTGCTGTACGGGCTGTTCACCATGCCGATGATCGTGCCGCTGGTGATCATTGCCGTGGCGGTGTACGCGCTGTTCCTCAAGCTCGGCTACACCGGCACGCTGTTCGCCTTCGTGGTCAGCCACGTGATCGTCGCCCTGCCCTTCACCATCATCTCGATCATCAATTCGCTGAAGCTGTTCGACCAATCCATCGAGGATGCCGCGGTGATCTGCGGCGCCTCGCGCCTGCAGGCGATCTTCAAGGTAACCTTCCCGGCGATTCGCCCGGGGATGATCGCCGGCGGCCTGTTCGCCTTCCTGGTGTCGTGGGATGAAGTGGTGCTGAGCGTGATGATGGCCAGCCCCGACCTGCAGACCCTGCCGGTGAAGATGTGGACCACCCTGCGTCAGGACCTCAGCCCGGTCATCGCCGTGGCCTCGACCCTGCTGATCGGCCTGTCGCTGCTTGTCATGTTCATTGCCGCCGCCTTGCGCCGGCGCACCGAAGCCAACGCCTGAGCGCGCGGAGAAAACAACAATGAGTGCAGTGATCAAAGACAACGCGCACGGCAAGACCCTGGTCAGCCTGCGCGGCCTGAACAAGCACTACGGCGACTTCACCGCCGTGGACAACCTCGACCTGGAAATCCAGGACGGCGAGTTCCTGACCTTCCTCGGCTCCAGCGGCTCGGGCAAGTCCACCACCCTGTCGATGCTGGCCGGTTTCGAAACGCCGAGCAGCGGCGAGATCCTGGTCGATGGCCAGTCACTGGTCAACGTGCCGCCGCACAAGCGTGACATCGGCATGGTGTTCCAGCGCTATTCGCTGTTCCCGCACCTGAACGTGCGCGACAACATCGGCTTTCCGCTGGCCATTCGCAAGCTCAGTGCCAGCGAAACCAGCAAGCGCGTCGATGCCATGCTCAAGCTGGTGCAGCTGGAAAAGTTCGCCCACCGCAAGCCGTCGCAGATGTCCGGTGGCCAGCAGCAGCGCGTGGCTATCGCCCGGGCGCTGGTGTACGAACCGCGCATCCTGCTGATGGACGAACCGCTCGGCGCGCTGGACAAGAAGCTGCGCGAAGACCTGCAGGATGAACTGCGCCAGTTGCACCGGCGCCTGGGCATCACCATCGTCTACGTCACCCACGACCAGGAAGAAGCCATGCGCCTGTCCCAGCGCATCGCCATCTTCAGCCATGGCAAGATCGTCGGCCTGGGCACCGGTTACGACCTGTACCAAAACCCGCCGAATGCCTTCGTCGCCTCGTTCCTGGGCAACTCCAACTTCCTGCGGATCAAGGCCAGCAGCAATGGCGCGGGCAGCTTCGAGGGCCAGCCGGTAGCCATCCGCCTGACCCCGGGCCTGGCCGCCTCGCAGGATGCACTGATCATGGTACGCCCGGAAAAGGCCCTGGCCCTGACCGCCGAACAGGCCGCACGCGAGCCGCTGCCGGCGGGGTGGAACGAGGTCAGTGCCAAGGTTGGTGAAGTGCTGTTCCTGGGCGAGAGCCAGACCTGCCACGTAGTGACCGCGGGCGGAACCGAGCTGACGGTCAAGGCTTTGTCGGCGGCGGGCATGCCGATGCAGCCAGGGGATACCGTGAAGGTGCGCTGGGCGGTGGCGGATGCGTGCATCTATACCGAGTGGGCGGAAAGTGACCTGAGCAAGTCTGCCGGGGCGCATTGAAACCGCTGGGGCCGCTTTGCGGCCCTTTCGCGACACAAGGCCGCTCCTACAGGGGCGGCCTTTCACTGCCCCATGGACTGTCACATTATCATCACGCCACTGTCGTAATCTGCCGGCCATCTCTATGCCATAGGCCTTCCGGCATGCCCCGCCTGCTTGTCTTGCTGCTCACCCTGCTGCCGCTGGCGACCCTGGCCGAGCCCGCTCACCTGCGCGTGCAAGGCTCCAACACCATCGGCGCGGCCTTGCTGCCAGCGCTGGTGCAAGGGCAATTGCGCGCACAGCAAGCTACCGCCATCGAACAATACCCAGGCAAGCTGGCCAACGAGACTGTCATCACCGCTCGCGATAAGCATGGCCAGCCTTTGCGCATCGACATCGCCGCACACGGTTCCAGCACCGGCTTCGTCGCCCTGGGCCATGGCGAGGCCGACCTGGCCGCCGCGTCGCGGCCTATCAACGACAACGAAGCAAGCCAACTGCAGGCTTTGGGCGACCTGCGCGCCGCTGCCGCCGAACAAGTCATCGGCCTGGATGGCGTCGCGGTCATCGTTCACCCCGACAACCCGCTGCCACAGCTCACCACGGGGCAACTGGCACAGATCTTTGCCGGGCAGATCCAGCGCTGGGAGCAATTGGGTGTTGCCGGCGGGGCCATCCACCTGTACGCCCGTGACGACCGCTCCGGTACCTTCGAGACCTTCAAGGCCCTGGTGCTGGAACCCCAGCAAAGCGAGCTTTCGCCCAAGGCCCAACGCTTCGAGTCCAGCGACGAGCTGGCCGCGCGAGTGGGCGCCGACCGCCAGGCCATCGGCTTCAGCAGCCTGGCGGCGGTGCATGGGGCCAAGGTGCTGGCGGTTGCCGAGGGTGACGCGCCGGCCATGCTGCCGGAGCGTGCACTGGTGGCCAGCGAGGACTACCCGCTATCGCGGCGCCTGTACTTCTACCTGCCGGCCAACCCCAAGCCCCAGGCCAAGGCGCTGGCCGATTTCACTCAGAGTCCCGCGGGCCAGGCGATCGTCGCCCAGCAGGGTTTCGTTTCGCAGCAGATCAAGGCCCAACCTGCGCCCCTTCAGGCGGACATGCCGCCGCGCTATCGCACCCTCGCCCTACAGGCGCAACGGTTGAGCGTGAATTTCCGCTTCCAGGAAGGCAGCGCCAGCCTCGACAACAAGGCCCTGCGCGATGTCCAGCGCGTTGCCGACTACCTGCGCCAAGCGGGCAAATTGCAGCGCAAGGCGGTGCTGGTGGGCTTTGGCGACCCCAAGGAGACACCCGGTCGCGCCGCCCTGCTGTCCCGCCTAAGGGCCCAGGCGGTGCGCCGCGAGCTGGCGCGCGATGGCGTGGAGGTGCTGGAGGTGACGGGGATGGGGGATGAACTGCCAGTGGCAGGGAACGAACTGGAGCAAGGGCGACTGCGTAATCGCCGGGTGGAAGTGTGGGTTTATTGAACGATTGGCCTGCTCTGGCCTGACTGGTGTAGGAGCGGCCTGGCAAAGAAATGTAACAGCTCCCCATTCGGCATCACCGGCAAACGGGTCTAGGCTCAAGCCCATGTGATACCGGGCCCCTCTGACGGCTGCCAGGCCGCCATGTCGGATCACTGTTGCCATGCAACGTCGACATTCAAGGAGGGGCTCATGACAGCTCTACACACATTCCTCACCACCCCGTTCCTCGGTACCAGCACCTGGTTGTGGCTGGTGTTCATGGCCATCGTCATCGGTTTGCTGGTACTCGACCTGGGCGTGCTGCACCGCCACGACCGGGAAATCGAAATGCGCGAGAGCCTGCTGCTGTATTCGGGCTATTTCAGCGTCGGCGTGCTGTTCGGCGTCGGTGTCTGGTACCAGTTGGGCGCGCAGTCGGCGCTGGAGTTCTACACCGGGTTCCTGGTCGAACAGTCGCTGTCGATGGACAACGTGTTCGTCATGGCGATGATCTTCAGCTATTTCGCCATCCCCCGCCGCTACCAGCACCGCGTGCTGTTCTGGGGCATCCTCGGGGTGGTTTTCCTGCGGGCGATCATGATCGGCGTGGGCGCGGCGCTGGTGCAGAACTTCGCCTGGGTACTGTATATCTTCGGTGCCTTCCTGCTGTTTACCGGGGTGAAGATGGCGCTGTCTAAGGAAGATAGCCGCCCCGACCTGGCCAACAACCCGATTCTCAAGTTCGTGCGCCGGCACATGCGGGTCACCGAGCAGATCCACGGCTCGCACTTCTTCGTGCAGCAGACCCCGCCCGGGCAGCACAAGGCGCTACGCCATGCCACCCCGCTGTTCATGGCGCTGGTGCTGATCGAACTGGCCGACCTGGTGTTCGCCGTCGACAGTGTCCCGGCAATCTTCGCCATCACCCAGGACCCGTTCATCGTCTACACCTCGAACATCTTCGCCATCCTCGGCTTGCGCTCGTTGTATTTTGCGCTGGCGGCGCTGATGCACCGGTTCGTTTACCTCAGGTACGCGCTCGCGCTGGTGCTGATCTTCATTGGCTGCAAGATCTTCTACCACGGCATGGTGGGCAAGGTGCCGGCATTGCTGTCGCTGGGGGTGACGTTCGGGTTGTTGCTGGGTGGGGTGGTGGTTTCGTTGGTCAAGACGCGGGGGGAAAAGCCGGAAATCAAGGGTGCTCAATCCAGACAGCCTTCAAATGCCGATCGCACACTCAGCGAGAAGGAGGAAGACCCGCAGATGCGGGTCTGACCATCCAGAGAACCAGTGAGCCTTCAAGGGCCTCTTCGCGGGCAAGCCCGCTCCTACAGATATTGTGCACAGCTTGGAGGCAGCACAGTACCTGTGCGCTGTCGCACAGAGAACTGAACTCGCAAGCGATCCTCGTACCCTGTGGGAGCGGCTTTAGCCGCGAAGAATCCAACGCGGTGCATGGCACCGGCTGCGCCGGTGTTCGCGGCTAAAGCCGCTCCCACAGGGTCCCTGCTAATTCAATGAGTTATGTGCAGTTCTATGAGAGCGGGCAAGCCCGCGAAGAGGCCGGAACAAGCCGGTAAATCATCGTCCGCTACGCATCATCTCCGCCGGCACGTACTTGCCGATCTCATACTTGCCGATCGCCGCCCGGTGCACTTCATCTGGCCCGTCGGCCAGGCGCAAGGTGCGTTGCATGGCGTACATGTAAGCCAGCGGGAAATCGCCACTCACCCCTGCCCCGCCATGAATCTGGATCGCCCGGTCGATCACCTTCAGTGCCACGTTCGGCGCCACTACCTTGATTTGCGCAATCTCGCTGCGGGCCACCTTGTTGCCGACCGTGTCCATCATGTAGGCCGCTTTCAACGTCAGCAGCCGGGCCATGTCGATCTCCATGCGCGAGTCGGCAATCTTGTCGACGTTGCCGCCCAGACGCGCCAGTGGCCGGCCGAAGGCGGTACGCTCCACCGAGCGCTTGCACATCAGTTCCAGCGCTCGCTCGGCCATGCCGATCGAGCGCATGCAGTGGTGGATACGGCCAGGGCCAAGGCGCCCCTGGGCAATTTCGAAGCCACGGCCTTCACCCAGGATCACGTTCTCATACGGTACCCGCACGTTCTCGAAGAGCACCTCGGCGTGGCCATGGGGAGCATCGTCATAACCGAACACCGGCAGAGGGCGGACGATCTTGACCCCAGGCGCATCGGTGGGCACCAGCACCATCGAGTGCTGCTGGTGGCGTGGCCCTTCAGGGTCGGACAGGCCCATGAAGATCATTACCTTGCAGCGCGGGTCGCAAGCGCCAGAGGTCCACCACTTGCGGCCGTTGATTACCCATTGGTCACCGTCACGCACGGCGGTGGCGGCCATGTTGGTGGCATCCGAGGAGGCCACGTCCGGTTCGGTCATGGCGAACGCCGAACGGATCTCGCCACGCAGCAGCGGCTCCAGCCACTGGCGCTTCTGCGCTTCACTGCCATAGCGCACCAGCACTTCCATGTTGCCGGTGTCCGGCGCCGAGCAGTTGAACGGCTCCGGGCCGAGCAACGAACGGCCCATGATTTCAGCCAGCGGGGCGTATTCCAGGTTGCTCAGGCCGGCACCGTATTCCGATTCGGGCAGGAACAGGTTCCACAGCCCTTCAGCGCGGGCCTTGGCCTTGAGTTCTTCCATGATCGCGGTGGGCTGCCAGCGGTCACCCTCGGCGACCTGGCGCTCGAACACCGCCTCGGCGGGGTAGACATAGGCGTCCATGAACGCGCTGACGCGCTCACGCAGTGCCTGGACCTTGGGCGAATAGGCGAAATCCATCGGGGCTACCTTCACGGTTCGGAGTACATGGGCCAGAGCCTAGAGCAGCATGGCCTCATCCACCTAGCCTATTTTCCGCGTGTATAAACATTCATAACCGATATATGATCGGCCAATAATTCCAACAAAGAGCGGCGCCCATGAACCTCAGCAAGGTCGACCTCAACCTGTTCATCGTGTTCGATGCGATCTACACCGAAGCCAACCTGACCCGCGCCGGGCAGATCGTGGGCATCACCCAGCCGGCAGTGTCCAACGCCCTTTCACGGCTGCGCGAAACCTTCAATGACCCGCTGTTCGTGCGCACCGCGCAAGGCATGGTGCCAACGCCCATGGCGCAGAACATCATCGGCCCGGTGCGCAATGCCTTGGCACTGTTGCGCACCTCGGTGCAGGAAAGCCGCATTTTCAACCCGCAACAGGCCAACAAGACTTTCCGCATCAGCATGACCGACCTGACCGAAGCGGTCATCCTGCCGCCGCTGTTCCAGCGCTTGCGCCGCCTGGCGCCGGCGGTGCTGATCGAAAGCTTTTTGTGCAAGCGCCGCGAGACCACCAAGGAACTTGCCGCCGGCCGCCTGGACTTCGCCATCGACGCACCGTTGAACACCGACCCGCAAGTACGCCACGTAAAACTGATGCAAGACCGCTATGTCTGCGCCCTGCGCCAGGGCCACCCGCTGGCCGACAGCAAGCTGACCCTCGACAACTACCTCGGCATGACCCACATCCATATTTCCAGCCGCCGCAACGGCCTGGGCTATGTCGACCTGGCCCTGGGCAAGATGGGCGTGCAGCGCAAGGTTGCCTTGCGCTCGCAGCATTACCTGATGGCCTCGCAGGTGTTGCAGCAGACCGACATGGCGATGACCGTCCCCGAGCGCTTCGCCCGCCGCCATCAGTTGCGTTACCAGCCACTGCCGGTGGAGGTGCCTGCGCTGGAAACGCACCTGTACTGGCATGAAAGCACCGATCAGGACCCGGCCAACCGCTGGATGCGCGAGCAGATCACCGAGTTGTGCGAACGTGTGGTGGCCGAGGAAGAAAGGGCCTTGGAACCAGCCTGAACAGAATGGCGGGATGCGGAGAAAAAAATCCCAAGAAAAACTCGATAGAGAGAAATTTTTCTTGATCATTTCCAGAATAGAGCCGCTGGAAGTGAAAAATATCTCCGAAGTAGCGGGTACGCTTGCTCCAACGATTGCCGATTTCACGGCGACAGACACGGACCCGCCCTCATGCCCAGCGCCCCGCTCTATTTCGATTACGCCGCCACCACTCCGGTCGACGACCGGGTCATCGAAACCATGCTCGCCTGCCTTGGCAGCCAGGGCAACTTCGGCAACCCGGCGTCCAGTGGCCATGCCTTCGGCCAGGCAGCCCGCCACGCCGTGGAGCAGGCCCGTCTGCAAGTGGCCGAACGCGTCGGCGCGCAGGCCGATGCACTGGTCTGGACCTCAGGTGCGACCGAGTCCAACAACCTGGCGCTCAAGGGCATTGCCCAGGGCCTCGGCCAGCCCGGGCACCTGATCACCAGCCAACTGGAACACAAGGCCGTGCTCGACACGGTGGCCGAACTGGAGCGCCAGGGTTGGGCCGTTACCCGCCTGGCACCGGATGCCGCCGGCCTGATTCAGCCTGCGGCGGTGCAGGCAGCGTTGCGCGCCGACACCCGCCTGGTATCGCTGATGGCGGTGAACAATGAACTGGGCACGATCACAGACTTTGCCGCGATTGGCGAACAGGTACGTGCCCACGGTGCCCTGCTGCACGTGGATGCGGCGCAGGCGGTGGGCAAACTGGCCATCGACCTGAACGCCATGGCCGTGGACCTGATGTCGTTCTCGGCGCACAAGGTGTATGGGCCCAAGGGCATCGGTGCGCTCTACGTGGGGCCACGCGCCCGCACGCTGATGCGTGCGCAGATGCACGGGGGCGGCCATGAGCAAGGCCTGCGCTCCGGCACCCTGGCGACCCACCAGATTGCCGGCATGGGCAGTGCCTTTGCCCTGGCCGGCCAGCCCGGCGACAGCGAACACCTGCGCCTCGGACAACTGGCCAGGCGCCTGCGTGAAGGCCTGCTGGCCCTGCCCGGCGTCACCCTCAACGGCTGCGCCAAACAACGCATTCCCCATACGCTGAACCTGTGTATCGACAGCAAGGGCTTCAACAGCGCGGCGCTGGCCAGCGAGCTGGCGTTGTCGACCACCTCGGCCTGCAATTCGGCGAGCGATGCAGCCTCGCATGTGCTGCTCGCGTTGGGGCTGGATGAACGCCAGGCACGTAACAGCGTGCGCCTGAGCATCGGGCGTTTCAGCAACGAGGCCGAAGTGGACAAGGCCCTCGAAGTGTTTGGCCGGGTGCTGACAGCGGCGTCAGCGGCACTTTGGTGAAACTTCCCTAAAACAGCCGGCTGTCCGGGGTGAAGTCCTCGACCTCGAGCCTGGCACTGTTTGCCTGCGGATGGCGCGGGTTGAAAAGGTAATTGGTGGTGCTGGGCATGATCGCGCTCGGCACCGGCAGCAGCAACGCCGAACACTCATCCAGAAAGCGGTTGCCCAGGCCCCGGGTCAGTTCGGTCTGGCTCGACCAGCCAGGCTGCAAGGCGGGCAACTGCGCTTGCGAAACGGTGTCAGGCAACTCGATACGCAGCAGCCGCATGGTGGTGGGGAAATCCTCAGGGTCGATCTCCAGGTGCACCAGCACCTCCAGCATCGCCCCGGCCGGGCTGGTGGCGGCATACACCACTGGCCGGCCCGCCTGGTGCCAGCGGCCGCTGACACGCAAGCCGCCCGTTCCGCTCAAGTCTGCATAGGCGCTGATACGCCACAGAATCACAGGCCGAAGCCCTCGGCGATCTGCAGCAACATCTCTTCGACCTGGGTGGTGCCCTGCTGGGTGGTTAGCATCTGCATCGGCGTCAGCCCCGAGAAGCGCTCCTTGGGCTTGGACAGCCAGCGTTTTGCCTTGCCTGCCTCGCCGAACACGGCTTCGGCCATGGCGGTGATATGGGCCGAACGGAACAGCCGGTCGCTTTCTTCCACGGTCAGCGGCTGGTCACGTTCGATGCGGGTTTTCAGCGTGCGCAGGGGAATGATCTGGTCACGCTCCACAGGGGTGAACACGCCGAGTTCGGTCAGTTTCACCAGCCAGGTGGCAGCGAAGCCATGGGTGATGCGGGTGTGGATTTCGAAGTCACTGGCGAGTTCGGGGATTTCCAGCAGTGCATGCAGGCGCGCCCGGTACTCGTGGTAACCGTTGTCGCGAAGCACTTCGGCAAGCATGGCTCTCTCCTTTCCGGCGTTTGCCGACAAGTATGCGGCATATGCCGGATTTTGCAAGCCGACCGGAAAGACGGGGCCGCAGAGCGGCCCCGGCAACCTCACAGGAAGGTGAACACCTGCGAAGCCGGCAACCGCGACTTGTTCAGCCCGGCATTGAAATCCGCCTCGCTGCGATAGCCCAAGCTGAGAATGACCACACTGCTGTATCCACGCTCACGCAAGCCCAGCTCGGCATCGAGAATCTTGCTGTCGAAGCCTTCGATCGGGGTGGCATCCAGCCCATGTGCCGCAGCCCCCAGCAAGGCAGTACCCAACGCCAGGTAGGTCTGCTTTTCCATCCAGTGCTGCAGGTCTTTCTGGTCGAAACGGTGCAGGTCGACGTAATGCCGACGGCTCTGGTTCTGCCCGGCACGCGCCTGCTCATCGCGGAAGCGGCCATCGGCGGCTTCCTGATGGAGCACGGCATCCAGGTGCGCTTCGGTCATCTCGGTTCGGGTGCAGAACACGATCACATGCGAGGCATCGAGGATCTTCGGCGAATTGTAGGCATAGCGCTCTGCGGTGCTTTTGGCCAGGCGAGCCTTGCCTTCGGCGCTGTCGGCAACGATGAAATGCCACGGCTGCGAGTTGACCGAGGAAGGGCTATGGCGCAGTTGCTCGAGCAGGGCATCGACAGTCGCCTGGGGAATGCGGCGCGAGGCATCGTAGGCTTTGGTGGTGTAGCGGCGCTTGGCCAGAGAGACGGTATCCATGCAACAACTCCGGGAATGAACAGAGGATTTGCCGGGCATCTTATCTTTCCTGCAGAAAAGAAAAACCGGCACAATGCAGCAACACTTTCATCTCTGGAGTGAAAATGCTGCGCATCGCCGACCTCGAACTGTTCGTCCGCAGCAGCGTGCTGGGCAGCTTCACCGCCGCCGCCCATGAGGCCGAACTGCTGCCGGGGCAGGTGGCCGCCGCGATCAAGCGCCTGGAGCGCGACCTGGATGTGCGCCTGTTCGCCCGCACTACCCGCAGCCTCCGCCTGACCGCCGAAGGCGAGTTGTACCTGCCGACTGCCCTGAATGTGCTGGAGAGCCTGCGCCAGGGGCGTGAAGACCTGCATGGCAACGCCAACACCCTGCGCGGTACCCTGCAGGTTTCGGCACCGTCAGACCTGGGCCGCAACATGTTGCTGCCGTGGCTGAGCGCCTTCCGCCGCGAGCACCCGGCCCTGCACCTTCGCTTCTTCCTGTCTGACCAGATTGCCGACCTCAACCGCGACCCGGTAGATGTGGCGATCCGCTACGGCCTCAACCAGGACGCCAACTACATTGCCCTGCCGCTGGCAGACTGGAACCGCCGGGTGCTGGTGGCGGCGCCCGACTACCTGGCCCGTCACGGCCGCCCCCTCACGCCCGACGCCCTGCAGCAGCATGCCTGCCTGCTGTACATGCAGCACAACCGGGTCTACGACAAGTGGCGGGTGGGCAACCGCACCGTGCAGGTGAGTGGGCCGCTGGTCAGCGACGATGCCGACGTGATCCGCCGCCTGGCCTTGCAGGGCGAAGGCATCGTCTACAAGTCGTGGCTGGATGTAAGCGCCAACATCGCGGCCGGCGAACTGGAAATCATCCTGCCCGAGCACTTTGGTGAACCCGCCCCGGTCACCCTGGTGTGCCCGCACCGCAAGCAGCTCACGCCCGCAGTGGCACAACTGCATCTGTGGCTGCGCGAACGCTTCGAGGCCTTGCGTAACCGGGCGCTGGCCAACGGCTGCACAATCGTTCCAGACTGAGCCTGGCCGTTGCGCTAAGGTAGCGATTTCTGCCACGACACGCCCCCATGAGCAACTGGATCGACCTCAAGCAGGACGCCGACACCGGCATCGAGTCGGTCCGCGCGCATTTCGTCGGGCATGCCTACGACCCGCACTGGCACGACAGCTTCCTGGTTGGCGTTACCGAGCAGGGCGTGCAGCAATTCGATTGCCGGCGAGTGCGCCATCGCAGCACGCCGGGGAACGTATTCCTGCTGGAGCCCAGTGAAATCCATAACGGCCATGCGCCCACCGAGGACGGCTTCACCTATTCGACCCTGTACCTGGAACCCACCTGGGTGGACAGCCAACTGCGGGCACTTTTCGAACACGCGCCGGGCGACAGCCTGCCCAGCTTCGCCGATACCTTGTGCCACGATGAGCGCCTGGCGCGTGCCACTGCCCTCGCCTTCCAGGCCGTGCATACCCAGGACTTGCGCATTGTCCGGCAGACGGCCATGGACGACCTGCTGGCCTGCCTGACCCGCCACCTGCACTGGCGCCGGCGCCTGAACCCGGACCCGCGCCTGCCGCTGACCGCGCAGCGCGCGCGGGATTACCTGCACGCCAACCTGGAGCGCGACATCGGCCTGGAAGACCTGGCCCAGGCCTGTGGCATCGACCGCTTCCGCCTCACCCGCGCATTCAAGGCCGCATTCGGCCTGGCGCCGCATGCCTATCTGATCCAGCTGCGCCTGGCCCGGGCGCGGCGCCTGCTCGCCCAGGGCCAGACTCCCACCGAAGTGGCCATGGCCCTGGGCTTTGCCGACCAGAGCCACCTAGGGCGCTGGTTCCGCCGTGCCTACCAGCTGACCCCGGCCGACTACCGCAGGCGCTGCTCAAACCTTCCAGACTGAAAGGCAGCGGGCAGCGAGCATGGTGCTTCGTTTATCCGGAGCCCTTGATCATGTCGCAGTCGTTGTTGCCCTTCATCCTGTTTGCGTTGGTATCCAGCATCAGCCCCGGGCCGACCAACCTGTTGATTCTTGCCCATGGGGCCCGCTTTGGCCTGTGCGCGAGCCTGGCGCCGGTCGTTGCGGCCTGCGGTGCCGCAGCGGCGATCGTGCTGATGGTGGGCCTGGGGCTGGGTGAACTGCTGCTGCGCCACCCGCTGGCCCAGCAGTTGATGAGCTGGGCCGGGGTTTTGTGGTTGAGCTGGCTGGCGTGGCAGATGCTGCGCAGTGCCGCCGCCCCGCTGCAGGCGGCCACGGCGCAAGGCTTCAGCGCACTCAGCGCAGCCTCGTTGCAGGTGGTGAACCCCAAGGTGTGGTTGATGGCCGTGGCGGTGGTCGGGGTGTTTGCCTCGCCGTCGTTGCCGGTATGGCAGCTGGCGCTGGTGTTCTGGCTGATTGCCCTGCCATGCATGGCGGCGTGGGCGCTGCTGGGGGTGGGCAGCGCGCGATGGTTGCAGGCACCGCGGCGGTTGCGGGTGTTCAACCAGGTATTGGCGGGGGTGCTGTTGATTTCTGCATGGGCTGCCGTACTGGCTTGAGCCCGCTATTGCCAGTACCGGCCTCTTCGCGGGCACGCCCGCTCCCACAGGTACTGCATCGCGCCTGAAGTTGATGCAGTACCTGTGGGAGCAGGCGTGCCCGCGAAAAAAACAGCACGGTCATTCAGGAATGCCTTGCCCCCCGCCCAGCGCCTCGCGGAACTGCCGGGTGCTGGCCACAGCCAGCAGCAACCCGGCCACCGCCACGCTACCGCCCACCAGGCCGATATCCGCCACATCCAGCTGGCTGCTGACGATACTGCCCAGCAACGCGCCACCGCCAATACCGATGTTGTAGATACCCGAGAACAGCGCCATGGCCACATCGGTGGCATCGGACGCCAGTTTCAGGGTCTTGGACTGCAGCGACAGGCTGAAGCTGAGGATCGCCACACCCCAGAACATGCTCAACGAGGCGAAAACATAGAAGTTGCCCGACAGCGGCAACAGCAGCAACAGGCACGCCGCCAGCAGGCCGATCGAACCTACCAGGAAGCCATGCGGGAAGCGGTCGCTGTAACGGCTGAACAGCACCGAGCCGAACACCCCGGCGCCGCCGAACAGCAGCAGCAATAGCGTGGTGCGCTCTCCGCCTATCTGCGCCACGTGCAGGGCAAACGGCTCGATATAGCTGTAGGCGGTGAACTGCGCGGTAATCACCAGCGTCACCAGCACATAGGTGATCACCAGCGCCGGGCGCTTGAACAGGATCGGCAGGCTGCGCAGCGAGCCCGAGTTCTGGCTGGGCAGCAGCGGCAACGACTTCATCAGGCACAGCATGGTCGCCAGCGCCACCCCGGCAATGCTCAGGAAGGTGATGCGCCAGCCCAGCGCTTCACCCACTACGCGGCCCAGCGGGATACCCAGGACCATGGCCAGGGTGGTGCCAGTGGCCAAAAGGCCCAGCGCCTTGGCCTGCTGCCCGGGCGGCGCCACGCGCACCGCCAGGGAAGCCGTGATGGCCCAGAACACCGCATGCGCCAGGGCAATACCGATACGGCTGACCAGCAACATGGCAAAGCTCTGTGACATCCACGACAGCAAGTGGCTGACGATGAACACCAGGAACACGAACAGCAACAGCCGCCGCCGCTCGATGTTGCGCGTCAGCAGCATCATCGGCAGCGAGGCCAGTGCCACTACCCAGGCGTAGATGGTCAGCATCAGGCCGACTTGCGCGGTGCTCAGGTCGAAGCTGCGGCCAATGTCGCTGAGCAGCGCCACCGGGACGAACTCGGTGGTGTTGAAGATGAAGGCCGCCAGGGCCAGGGCAATGACGCTCAGCCAGCTGCCGCTACCCGCCGTGGGTGGCATGTTGGTGGGTATGGGTCCATTCATGGGTACAAACCGCTTCTCCGCAGGCAAGGCAACAGGACGCACGTCGGCCACCCACTTGCCGGGGTGTCGACGCACGCTTTGTTATTGAAAGGAATGCCCGGCATGGTACGCGTCAAGCCGGGGGCTCACAACCGCGAGGCGGGCAGAAGGAGTAACATGCGCGCTTTGTGCGAACGCGTATGCAACAAGGAGCCCGATCCACTCATGGACCAGCAGCACTCCCAGCAGCAACAGTGGCAGCAGGCGGTCACCGCCTATGCCCAGGCCGTCAACGACTATGTCGCGCAGGGCCGCGCGCAAGGCTGGGATGACCTCGAAGAGCCCCTGCCGCAAGCCACCGAGCATTTGCTCGATGCCTGGCTGCAAGCCCTGCAAGCAGCCAACCGGCCTGGCGTCGAAGCCTTCGAGCAGCAAGCCTTCCGCGAAGCCTGGCCGCCCGCCCACCACCCTTTGCTGCCGCTGATCAAGGAGCACGGGCAAGGCATCGGCAACGTCCTGCTGCTGGAGGATGGCAGCCTGCTGGCACGTATCGGCATGCCGCATGACAAAGGCCAGGTGGTGCGCATCGACCCTCTCGGGGTGACCCCGGTGATCGGCGTCGATCACTTCGGCCGCTGCCCGGCCCGCCGCTATTTCGCCCTGGCCAATGCCGAGGGCATACGCGTGACAGATGGCTGGGGCGGCCCGCAGGTGCTGCGCCTGGCCTGGCCCACGGGGTTGGAGGGGTTGCCGCCGGGTTACCCGTTCGAGCCTTTCGACCTGCCGCCCACGCCGACCACGCTGATCCCCTTCCCGGATGGCCAGCGGGTGCTGCTGGTGAGCGCTGAGGGTATCTTCCTGCTGACCCGCCACGGCGCGACCCGCCTGCTGCCGCACCAGGGGCGGGTGCTCGACGAACTGGACGAAGGCACCGACCCGGACGACATCAGCCTTGGGCTGAGCATGGAGCACGGTGCGGTATCGGCGGATGGTCGGTTGATCGTGGTTGGCGAGCAAGGCAGCCGCCACCTGGTGCTGGATGACCAGCTCCGGCCCGTGGCGGCCATCGGCCCGGCCAGCGAGTATCCGCACTTTGCGCTGTTCAATCGTGCGGGTGACCAGTTGATAGTCAATGCCTGCCATTTCTATAGCGGTGCCACGCTGGCCGTCAGGGTGGCCGACTTGCCGGGGCTGGATACCGACTACTACAGCCAGGACCCGCGTACCCCGCTGGTACAGGATGGCGCACGGGTGTATGCCGGCGTGGCGCGCGAGGGCGAATATATCGTGGGGGATGCCTATGGTTACCTGCGGGCATTTGGCGAAGATGGCACCGAGCATTGGCAGCATTACCTGGGGTCGACCATCAGTGCCCTGGATATCAGTGCCGACGGGCGTACGCTGGTAGCGGCGAGCCATGCCGGGTTCGTTTCGGTGATTGCCCTGGACAACGGGCGCCCGGCCTGGCAGATCGGTACCGGGGCGCATGGCGAGGTACGGCGGTGGTTGTTCTGGAAAGGCTGGGACAGGGCATTGGCCTGGTAACAGTTGCAGCATCTTCATTGCCTGTACCGGCCTCTTCGCGGGCTCGCCCGCTCCCACAGGTAAATCACAGCTTACGAAGTCTGTGCAGTACCTGTGGGAGCGGGCGAGCCCGCGAAGAGGCCGGGTCAGGCAACCATCAGCCCTGCAAAGTAGCCATATCGATCACGAACCGGTACTTCACATCCCCGGCAATCATCCGCTCATACGCCTGGTTGATGTTGCGGATATCCAGCAACTCGATATCACAACGAATCGCGTGCTCGGCACAGAAGTCCAGCACTTCCTGGGTCTCGGCAATACCACCGATCAACGACCCCGCCAGCACCCGGCGCTTCATCACCAGATTGGCCGCATGCACCGCCGGGTCGATCGGCTCGATCAGCCCGACCAGGATGTGCACGCCATCGAATTTCAGGGTTTCCAGGTACGGGTTGAGGTCGTGCTGCACCGGGATGGTGTCGAGCAGGAAGTCGAAACGGCCCGCCGCGGCGTGCATCTGCTCGGCATCGGTGGACACGATCACATGGTCGGCACCCTGGCGACGGGCTTCGTCGGCCTTGGCCTGGGAACGGGTGAACAGGGTCACTTCGGCGCCCAGCGCCTTGGCCAGCTTGATGGCCATGTGGCCCAGGCCGCCCATGCCGAGGATGCCGATCTTGTGACCAGGGCCGACGCCGTGGTGCTTGAGTGGCGAATAGGTTGTGATGCCGGCGCAGAGGATTGGCGCGGCGCTGGGCAGGTCCATGCCGGCCGGGATGCGCACCACGAAGTGCTCGCTGACCACGATGCTGCTGGAGTAACCGCCCATGGTGTTGCTACCGTCGACTCGGTCCGGGGTGGCATAGGTCATGGTCGGGCCTTCCAGGCAATATTGCTCCAGGTCCTTGGCACAAGCTTCGCAGTGTCGGCACGAGTCGACCATGCAGCCAACGCCGACCAGGTCGCCGACCTTGTGCGTGGTCACTTTGTCGCCCACGGCGGTGACGCGGCCGATGATCTCGTGGCCAGGCATCAGCGGGTACACGGCAATGCCCCATTCGTTGCGCGCCTGGTGGATGTCGGAGTGGCATACGCCGCAGTAAAGGATGTCGATGGCGACGTCGTCAGAGCGCGGGCAGCGACGCTCGAAGGTCATGGGAGCCAGAGGGCTGGTGGGGGTCTGGGCGGCGTAACCGATGGCGGTATACATGCAGGGCCTCGCAATGAAGTGAAACGATTCAGGCTGCGCATTCTGCGCGCCATGCGTCGCTTCGCCCACGACTGATTCTCCGGTATCGATGCCTGATTCTCCGAAGATGCCATGCAGCATCTGGCGCCGAGCGTTCAATCTGCGATGATCAAACTGTCTGATTCTCTGCCCAGGTCCATCATGCAACTGACCCGCCACGTCGACGCCAATGCGCCGCTTTGCACACTGATCCGCAGCCTTGCCACGCGCCCGGGCTTCGTGCCCACGCATCTGCCCCAGGTGCAGGTGCTGAGCTGGGACCACTATGTGGCCAGCAGCCCGCAGATCTACGAACCCAGCCTGATGATCCTGGCCCAGGGCAGCAAGCTGGCGCGCCTGGGGCCGCGTACCCTGGAATATGGCGCCGGGCATTACCTGGTGCAGGCACTGTCGGTGCCGTTCATGTGCGAAACCTTTGCCACCCCCGAAGCACCGTTGCTGGGCGTGGCGGTGGACATCGACCGCGGCGTGCTGGGTGAACTGGTGCAAAGCATGGCCCTGGCGCCGGATGCCGCGGTGCAGGCGCAAACCCCGCATTCAATGACCTCGGCTGCACTCGATGCGCCGATGCGCGAATGCGTGGAACGGCTGCTGCGCTGCCTGCAGGACCCGGTGGACGCCAAGGTGCTGGGCCCGGCGCGGGTACGCGAGGTGCTGTACACCGCCTTGCGCGGCCCACAGGCGGGCGTGTTGCGGGCGCTGGTGGAGCAACAAGGGCACTTCGCCCGCATCGGCGCCGCCCTTGCCCACCTGCGCGAACACTACACCGAGCCGCTGAGCGTTGAAGCGCTGGCCGCACGCGCCAACATGAGCGTTTCGACCTTCCACGAGCACTTCAAGCGCTGCACCGACATGGCGCCGATGCAGTACCTCAAGCGCCTGCGGCTGCTGAAGGCGCAGCAGATGCTGATCGGCGAAGGCCTGGGGGTGGCGCAGACCGCGCACCGGGTGGGGTACCAGAGCACCTCGCAGTTCAGCCGCGAGTACAAGCGCCAGTTCGACCGCAGCCCGGGGGATGAATTGCCGTACCAGAGCCTGCCAGTGTAATCGCCTGCCCTGGCCCCATCTCCGGCAAGCTGGCTCCCACCGGGATAGCAAAGCCCTTGAGGTCAATGCGGTCGAGATAGCTGCAACTGTATTGCATGGCCTGAATCAGCTTGAAAGCGGCCATTGCGCCAATGGCCAGTAGGCGCCCTTGCGCGACTCGTACAGTGTGAAATGGCGGGCGGCGAGGTAGAAATCCGGCGCGCTGCTGGCCTCTGGCGGCTGGCCGCGGTAATCCCTGGCCAGCGTCAGGTGCGGGCGATACTCACGGTCGGCCGCGTCCACCCCCAACGGCAGCAGCGCCTGCTGCAAGCTGTACACCAGTTGCAACAGGGCCGGTGGGGTCTTCTGCGCCTCCAGCACCAAGGCGCTGGCCCGCTGCCACACCTGCAGGCGGTCCAGCAACAGCCGTGGTGCCGTGGCTGGAAGCTCCAGCTGGTCGACCGCCGCGCAAATAGCAGGCATATGGGCGGTATCCACATCGCCGAGAAACAGCAGTGTCACATGGAAGTTGGCGGCCGGCACCGGTCTTCCGCTGCGCAGGCTCAGGCCACGTCGCCACTGGGCCAGGGCGCGGCGCTGGGCATCGCTCACCGGCAAGGCGAAGAACAGGCGCTTGAATGGTTTTTCGATACGTCCGCTGACCGGTGTCATCGTGCCGCTCCTGAAGATGCGCAAAGCACGTACTGATGCGCTGGGAAACTCGCAGGGCTGCCAGTTTCGCGGGCAGGGACCCAAACCATACGCTGAGGTCTCCATTCAATCATATAGATACGGTTATGAAACAGCGTCAGCACACCCGTAATACCCAACCTCCCATGCAAGCAGTACTGAAGTGGGGCCAGCGTGAGTACGCGTTCAAGGCTTCTGAAGTAGAAACAGATGTCAGTGAGGGCAACCGCACATTTTTTGCCGCTCATTACAAGGAGGGATCGGATGACGTTCATAGCTTCATCCACATGGATATCCCTGAAAGCTGCTTGGTCACAGGCGAATCCCACAAGATCGGCCCAGGTCAGAAAGCCGAGATCAACGCCTATTTCGGCTCGAGTTCGATTGGCCGCTCAGGTTGGGCGACCGAAGGGGAAATACGAATTGTCCAGATGGATCAGGCTTCCAAGGCATTGGAGGCAGAGTTCAAGTTCACCATTGTAGACACCATGGGCCAGGTTGACATCGTGGATGGCAAGCTGTCCTTGTCGCTGGCCGACCATGCGACGCAATGCATCTCCAGCACCGGCCAGGTCAAGGCCAACATCGACCCTGCCATTTTCCCCTCGCTGGGCAACCTCGACGCTCAAACCATCAAATCCAGGGAGCTGGAAGACGGGCGCATCCAACTCACCGCAAAACAGCAAGTGGACAACGCTACCCAAGGCATCATGATGCTGTTCAGTGAACACCACGCACGCCTGTTCTTCTTGATTGGCAGTTTGTACTATCCCCTGACCGGGGGCCGTCTGCAGCATGAGTGGAACGTGGAGAACAGGACCCTGACCGCCGAATTCACTGATTATGTGGTCAGCTACCAAGGCAAGGACCATCGCATCACGGATGGCCGCATCGAGGCTACTCTGGCCTGATGCATCGCCTGCAGACCTTGGCACAGCGGTGACGCTTGTACCAAGGTCTGCCACTGTTGCGTCACATTCTTCTATAAAGCATCGACTCGATTGTTTATGCTGGCGGGCTTAGCCATCACGCATGGCCATTACTTGACGTATCCGCCCATGAAAATCGCCTTAGTCCTCATCTTCGTCCTCTCGATCGCCTATGTTCACCTGCGCGGTCGCGTTCGCCACAAGCTGACCCGTCAGCTGGGCGACCACTCCAGTTTCCTGGCCCCGGTCAACAGCTTCCTGTACCTGTTTTCCCGGCACCCGGCCAAGCCTTACCTGCCGGTGGAGGCCTTCCCCGAACTGCAGACGCTGCAGGACCATTGGCAGGAAATCCGCGAGGAAGCCCAACAGCTGCTGCATGTGGGCGAAATCAAGAAGTCCGACAATTACGATGATGTCGGTTTCAACTCATTCTTCAAGACCGGCTGGAAGCGCTTCTACCTGAAGTGGTACGGCGAAAGCCACCCGTCGGCGATGACCCTGTGCCCACGCACCACCGAGTTGCTCAAAGGCATCGGCACGGTCAAGGCCGCCATGTTCGCCACCCTGCCACCGGGCGCCAAGCTGGTGCGCCACCGCGACCCGTATGCCGGCTCGTACCGCTACCACCTGGGCCTGGACACGCCTAACGACGATGGTTGCTACATCGATGTGGACGGTGAGAAGTATTCCTGGCGCGATGGCGAGGGCGTGGTCTTCGACGAGACCTACATCCACTACGCGGCCAATACCACTGAGCACAACCGCATCATCCTGTTCTGCGACGTGGAACGCCCGCTCAAGTACCGCTGGGCGACCGCGTTCAACCGCTGGTTCAGCCGCAACGTCATGGCCGCTGCCGCCGCCCCCAACGATGCCGGCGACAAGACCGGTGGCATCAACCGTCTGTTCACCCGCATCTACAAGATCCGCGAACGTGGCAAGGCGATGAAGAAGCGCAACCGCACGCGCTACTACCTGGAGAAGTGGGCGTTCGTCGCGGCGTTGGTGCTGGTGTTCATCTATATCTGATCGATGTGGGAGCGCGCAGTCCAAAGGCCTGCGCGCAACCAACCAAAGTACAAGCCTCACACTTTCCACTCTTCGACTAGCCTGAAAGCTCCACTCGCAACCTCCCCAAGGTGAAGACGATGAGCATGATGGACTGGGACGCCTACCGTAAGCAGTTGATGGCCGGCATCGGCGATCTCAAGCAGCTTTCCCCTGACACCGTGGCCGGCTACATGACCGCCAGCGGCGCAGGGGCCAAGACCAACCACCTGGACGCCAAGACCCGCGAGCTGATCTCCCTCGCCGTGGCCGTGACCACACGCTGCGATGGCTGCATCGCGGTGCATTCGCAGCAGGCCGTCAAGCACGGTGCCAGCCGCGAGGAAATCGCCGAGGCCCTCGGCGTGGCCGTGGCGATGAACGCTGGTGCCGCGCTGGTGTACTCGGCACGTGCCATGGATGCGGTGGGCAAGGCCAACGGCTGAACGCAAATGGCGTCGCCGCCCTTGCGCGACGGCGCCGCGCCACCCAGACTGGGCGGCCCAGCCCTTGCAGGAACCCGCATGATCCACATCCGCCCCATGACACCGGAAGACTTCGAACACTTCTGGCCCACCTTCCAGGCCGTCGTACAGGCCCGTGAAACCTACGCATTCGACCCGGCCCTCAGCTTCGAACAGGCCCGCCAGCTGTGGCTGGAACTGCCCATGCGCACATTCGTGGCCGAGGATGACGGCGCGATGCTGGGGTCGTATTACCTCAAGGCCAATGCCGCCGGGCCCGGTGGGCACGTGGGCAATTGCGGCTACATGGTCTGTGAAACGGCACGCGGCCGCGGCGTCGCGCGGTTGATGTGCGAGCACTCCCAGAAACAGGCACGCCAGGAGGGCTTTCTGGCCCTGCAGCTCAACTCGGTGGTGGCCACCAACGAGGTAGCGGTGGCGCTGTGGCACAAGCTGGGCTTCGAAACCGTTGGCCGCTTGCCCAAGGCCTATCGCCATGCCCGCCTGGGGCTGGTGGACTGCCTGGTGATGTACAAGTGGCTGGCGGACGAGCCGGTAGTGGAGAAGCCGCCACTGCTGATCGGGCGCAAGAACATCGAGGCGCGGGTGTCGCGGCGGCGCGGGCGCTGACTTCTTCAGGCCGCCCTGCTCGACGAAGGTCTATGGTAAAGTCGCGCCCTTTTTGAACATGCTGGGATATCGTTGCACATGACCCCCGTCCTCCGCTTCCTCAACCGCACCAGCCTGGTGACGCAGATCGTCATCGGCCTGATCGCCGGCATCGCCCTGGCCCTGCTTGCGCCCGCCATCGCCCGCGACATGGCCTTCCTCGGGAAAGTCTTCGTCAGCGCCCTCAAGGCGGTGGCGCCCGTGCTGGTGTTCATCCTGGTCATGGCCTCGATCGCCAACCACCGCCACGGCCAGGAAACCCATATCCGCCCGATCCTCTGGCTGTACCTGCTGGGCACCTTCAGCGCAGCGGTAGTCGCCGTGGTCGCCAGCATGCTGTTCCCGTCCAACCTGGTGCTGACTACCAGCGACGCTGCGCTGAGTGCGCCGGGGGGCATTACCGAGGTGCTGCAGAACCTGCTTCTGAGTGCGGTCGACAACCCGATCAACGCCCTGCTCAACGCCAACTTCATCGGCGTACTGACCTGGGCCATCGGCCTGGGCGTAGCCCTGCGCCATGCCGGCGAAACCACCCGCACCGTGGTAGAGGACCTGTCCAATGGCGTGACCCTGATCGTACGCGTGGTCATCCGCTTCGCCCCGGTGGGCATCTTTGGCCTGGTCAGCGCCACGCTGGCCCAATCGGGCCTGGACGCCCTGCTCGGCTACCTGCACCTGCTGGCGGTGCTGATCGGCTGCATGCTGTTCGTGGCGCTGGTGATGAACCCGCTGATCGTATATTGGAAAATCCGCCGCAACCCCTACCCGCTGACCCTGCTCTGCCTACGCGAAAGCGGTATCACTGCGTTCTTCACTCGCAGCTCGGCAGCCAACATCCCGGTCAACCTGGCCCTCTCGGAGCGCCTTGGCCTGCATGAGGACACCTATTCGGTGTCGATCCCGCTGGGTGCAACCATCAACATGGCCGGAGCCGCCATCACCATTACCGTCCTGACCCTGGCGGCTGTACATACCCTGGGTATTCCGGTGGACCTGCCGACCGCCGTGCTGCTCAGCGTGGTGGCGGCGGTCTGTGCCTGCGGCGCCTCGGGCGTGGCCGGTGGCTCGCTGCTGCTGATTCCACTGGCGTGCAGCCTGTTCGGCATCCCGAGCGAAATTGCCATGCAGGTGGTGGCGGTGGGCTTCATCATCGGCGTGCTGCAGGATTCGGCCGAGACGGCGCTGAATTCTTCGACCGATGTGCTGTTTACCGCGGCGGCGTGCCAGGCTGAAGAGCGGCGCAACGCTTGAGTTTGCCGGGCCCCTGTGGGAGCGGGTTCACCCGCGAATCAGGCGACGCGGTGCATGGCACCGGCTGCGCCGGTGTTCGCGGGTGAACCCGCTCCCACAGGTGCCAATTGCCTAACACGATGGCATTACCTACCCTAGTGGCCTTTCCCCAGCAATGAGACAGGGCCATGTCAGAACACGAAACCGCCGGTGAAGGCCGCTTCAGCAGCATCGAGATCCGTATTCTCGGCTCGCTGATCGAGAAGCAGGCCACCAGCCCGGAAAGCTACCCGCTGACCCTCAACGCCCTGGTCCTGGCCTGCAACCAGAAGACCAGTCGCGAGCCGGTCATGAACCTCACCCAAGGCCAGGTCGGCCAAGCCCTGCGCGCCCTCGAAGGGCAGGACATGATCCGCCTGCAGATGGGCAGCCGCGCCGACCGTTGGGAACAACGGGTGGACAAGGCGCTTGAGCTGGTGCCGGCGCAACTGGTGCTGATGGGCCTGATGTTCCTGCGCGGGCCGCAAACCCTCAACGAACTGCTGACCCGCAGCAACCGCCTGCACGACTTCGACGACACCGAGCAGATCCAGCACCAGCTGGAGCGCCTGATCTCGCGCGGCCTGGCCTTGCACCTGCCGCGTCAGGCCGGCCAGCGCGAAGACCGTTACACCCATGCTTTGGGCGACCCGGCCGAAATCGAGGCAATCCTGGCTGCCCGGCAACAAGAAGGTGGGGCACGCAGCAGCGGCGGCAATGTGTCGGAAGAACGCATCGAAGCCCTCGAAGCACGCATCGCGGCGCTGGAAGCACGCCTGGCCGAACTGGAAGGCTGAGCCGTCACGGCTCGGGGTCGGGGAAGTTGCGGCAGCTCTTGCGCTCGGCCAGCTCCCGGTCACTGGGGCGCTGGTCGACGAACACGGTGCGGCCGTCGGCGTAGATTTCCAGGTAGCCCCAGTGCAGGTCCTGCTCTTGCTGCCCGGGCTTTGGGGGGACTAGCCACCAGGGTTCGCGGCTGATCAGGGTCATGGGTGTGATTCCTGAGGGTGTCTGCAGTAATCATAGACATCCTCGGTTATTGCTTTGCTTGTACCGGCCCTTTCGCGGCTAAAGCCGCTCCTACAGGGATCTGCACAGTTTGCAAAATCTGCGCAGTACCTGTGGGAGCGGCTTTAGCCGCGAAGAGGCCGGTACAGGCTTACGCCGGTGCCGAAGTGCGGATCAGGTGGTCAAAGGCCGCCAGCGATGCCTTGGCCCCCTCACCCACCGCAATCACGATCTGCTTGTACGGCACAGTCGTCACGTCACCCGCCGCAAACACACCCGGGATGCTGGTCTGGCCCTTGGCATCGACGATGATCTCGCCACGCGGCGACAGCTCGACGGTGCCTTTCAGCCAGTCGGTGTTCGGCAGTAGGCCGATCTGCACGAAGATGCCTTCCAGCGACACTTCATGCTGTTGGTCGGTGGTGCGGTCCTTGTAACGCAGGCCGGTCACCTTTTCGCCATTGCCCAGCACCTCGGTGGTCAGCGCACTGGTGATCACCTTCACGTTCGGCAGGCTGTGCAACTTGCGCTGCAGTACCGCATCGGCACGCAGCTGGCTGTCGAACTCGATCAGCGTTACCTGGGCGACGATACCCGCCAGGTCGATGGCCGCTTCCACACCCGAGTTGCCTCCACCGATCACCGCCACGCGCTTGCCCTTGAACAGCGGGCCGTCACAGTGCGGGCAGTAGGCCACGCCACGGGCGCGGTATTCCTGTTCGCCCGGCACGTTCATCTCACGCCAGCGGGCACCGGTAGCCAGGATAACGGTCTTGGCCTTGAGCGAGGCACCGCCGGCCAGGCGTACTTCGTGCAGGCCGCCATCGGTGGCCGGGATCAGCGCTTCACCGCGCTGCAGGTTCATGATGTCCACGTCGTACTGCTTGACGTGCTCTTCCAGCGCCGTGGCCAGCTTCGGCCCTTCGGTTTCCTGTACCGAGATGAAGTTCTCGATGGCCAGGGTGTCGAGCACCTGGCCGCCGAAACGCTCGGCCGCAATACCGGTGCGGATGCCTTTACGCGCGGCATAGATAGCTGCCGAGGCGCCGGCGGGGCCACCACCGACCACCAGCACGTCGAAGGCGTCCTTGGCGTTGATCTTTTCGGCCTGGCGGCTGCCAGCGTTGGTGTCGATCTTGCCGAGGATTTCTTCCAGGCCCATGCGGCCCTGGCCAAACACTTCGCCGTTCAGGTAAATGCTCGGCACCGCCATGATCTTGCGCGATTCCACTTCCGCCTGGAACAGCGCGCCATCGATGGCCACGTGGCGCACGTTGGGGTTGAGGACCGCCATCAGGTTCAGCGCCTGGACCACGTCCGGGCAGTTCTGGCACGACAGCGAGAAGTAGGTCTCGAAGGTGAACTCGCCTTCCAGCGCCTGGATCTGTTCGATCACTTCGGCACTGGCCTTGGACGGGTGGCCCCCGACCTGCAGGAGTGCCAGCACCAGCGAGGTAAATTCGTGGCCCATGGGGATGCCGGCGAAGCGCAGGTTTATGTCGGCTCCCGGGCGGTTCAGCGAGAACGATGGACGACGGGCATCGTTGCCGTCCGCGCTGAAGGTAATAAGGTTCGACAGGCTGGCAATTTCCACCAGCAGGTCGTGCAATTCGCGGGATTTCGCGCCGTCGTCGAGGGAGGCAACGATCTCGATCGGCTGGGTGACCCGCTCCAGGTAGGTTTTCAGTTGCGATTTAAGCGTGGCGTCCAACATACGGGCGATTCCTTTTTCAAAACTCGGATACAAAAACGCCCAGGCGAACTCGCCCGGGCGCTTTACGGGGCGGTAGGTACTTCAGCTTTGGCGGCTGGCTACCGCCCGCGACATGCGCATCGGCTTAGATCTTGCCGACCAGGTCCAGCGATGGAGCCAGGGTGGCTTCGCCTTCTTTCCACTTGGCCGGGCAAACTTCGCCTGGGTGAGCGGCGACGTACTGGGCAGCCTTCACCTTGCGCAGCAGTTCGGCAGCATCGCGACCTACACCACCGTCGTTCAGTTCGACGATCTTGATCTGACCTTCCGGGTTGATCACGAAGGTACCGCGATCGGCCAGGCCGGCTTCTTCGATCAGCACGTCGAAGTTGCGCGAGATAACGTGGGTCGGGTCACCGATCAGCGGGTACTGGATCTTGCCGATGGTGTCCGAAGTGTCGTGCCAGGCTTTGTGGGTGAAGTGGGTGTCGGTGGACACGCCGTAGATTTCCACGCCCAGCTTCTGGAACTCGGCGTAGTTGTCAGCAAGGTCACCCAGCTCGGTAGGGCAGACGAAGGTGAAGTCGGCCGGGTAGAAGAACACGACAGACCACTTGCCTTTCAGGTCGGCTTCGCTGACCTGGACGAACTCGCCTTTGTGGTAGGCGGTGGCGTTGAACGGTTTGACCTGGCTGTTGATGATTGGCATGAGAGACGCTCCTTCATGGGGTTGGAATCAGTTGATGGAGAGAATCCTAACCGCTGGTCCCGATAAAGGCTCATTGGCAAAGCTCATGCTTTTGATTGGTTTTGGCTATAACCGAGGATAATTGATAGAAGGGAATGGGCTGAGCAAAGGATTGCGGGGCATTCAAGGGCTCCATCGCCGGCAAGCCAGCTCCCACAGGTACCGCGCAGGTCTCTGCACTTGTGCAATCCCTGTGGGAGCTGGCTTGCCGGCGATGGGGCCAGTGGCATCAGCGAGTGACCGTGCGCATGGTCACGAACTCTTCGGCCGCCGTCGGGTGCACGCCGATGGTTTCGTCGAACTGTTGCTTGGTCGCACCGGCCTTCAGGGCAATGCCCAGGCCCTGGATGATCTCGCCGGCGTCGGGGCCAACCATGTGGCAGCCCAGCACCTTGTCGGTCTCGGCATCGACCACCAGCTTCATCAGGGTCTTTTCCTGGATGTCGGTCAGGGTCAGTTTCATCGCACGGAAGCGACTCTCGAATACCTGCACCTTGTGCCCGGCCTCCAGCGCCTGCTCCTCGGTCAGGCCCACGGTGCCGATGGGCGGCTGGCTGAATACCGCGGTGGGTATGTTCTGGTAGTCCACAGGGCGGTATTGCTCAGGCTTGAACAGGCGCCGGGCCACGGCCATGCCCTCGGCGAGTGCCACCGGGGTCAGTTGCACGCGGCCAATCACATCGCCAATCGCCAGAATCGACGGCGCGGTGGTCTGGTATTGCGGGTCTACCCGGATATAACCGCGTTCATCCAGCTCGACGCCGGTGTTCTCCAGGCCAAGGTTGTCCAGCATCGGGCGCCGGCCGGTGGCATAGAACACGCTATCGGTGACCAGCTCGCGGCCATCCTTCAGGGTGGCCTTGAGGCTGCCGTCCTCGAGCTTGTCGATGCGCTGGATGTCGGCATTGAACTGCAGGTCAAGGCCGCGCTTTTCCAGTTCTTCCTTCAGGTGCGTGCGCACCGAACCGTCGAAGCCACGCAGGAACAGGTCGCCACGGTACAGCAGTGTGGTAGCCGACCCCAGGCCCTGGAAGATGCCGGCAAACTCGACGGCAATGTAGCCACCGCCCACCACCAGCACCCGGCGTGGCAGGTCCTTGAGGTAGAATGCTTCGTTGGAGGTGATGGCCAGTTCCTTGCCCGGAATGTCTGGCACCTGTGGCCAGCCACCGGTGGCGATGAGGATGTGCTCGGCGGTGTAGCGCTGGCCTTCCACTTCCACTTCATTGGCACCGGTCAGACGCGCATGCCCCTGCAGCAAGGTAACCCCGCTGTTGACCAGCAGGTTGCGGTAGATGCCGTTGAGGCGCTCGATTTCCCGGTTCTTGTTGGCAATCAGGGTGCCCCAGTCGAAGTGCCCTTCTTCCAGGGTCCAGCCGAAGCCTGCGGCCTGTTCCAGTTCGTCGGCGACGTGTGCGCCGTACACCAGCAGCTTTTTCGGCACGCAGCCGACGTTGACGCAGGTGCCGCCCAGGTAGCGGCTCTCGGCCACTGCCACCTTTGCCCCGAAGCCGGCGGCAAACCGCGCCGCGCGCACACCGCCGGACCCGGCACCAATCACGAACAGATCAAAATCGTAGGCCATGTATTCACTCTCCTAGGCAGGCGCCCAGCATAACGCACTGGGGCCGCTTTGCGACCCTTCGCGGGCCCGCCCGCTCCCACAGTACCGGCGCAGCCTTGAAGGCCTGCACAATACCTGTAGGAGCGGGCGTGCCCGCGAAGGGCTGCAAAGCAGCCCCAGTTATCAGCTTTGATACAAGTAGCGGCTTATCAGTAAGCCTTGCCAGTCTTGTAGTAGTTCTCGAAGCAGAAGTTGGTCGCGTCGATGTAGCCCTCGGCGCCACCGCAGTCGAAACGCTTGCCTTTGAACTTGTAGGCGATCACACAGCCGTTCTGCGCCTGTTGCATCAGGGCGTCGGTGATCTGGATCTCGCCACCTTTGCCCGGCTCGGTGTTGGCGATGATGTCGAAGATGTCCGGGGTCAGGATGTAGCGACCGATGATCGCCAGGTTCGACGGGGCATCTTCCGGCTTTGGCTTCTCGACCATGTTGGTGACGCGGAAAATGTCGTCACGGATCATGTCGCCGGCGATCACGCCGTACTTGTTGGTTTCCTGCGGATCGACTTCCTGGATGGCAACGATCGAGCAACGGAACTGGTTGTACAGCTTGACCATCTGGGTCAGTACGCCGTCACCCTCCGGGTTCACGCACAGGTCGTCCGCCAGCACCACGGCGAACGGCTCGTCGCCAATCAGCGGGCGGCCGGTCAGGATGGCGTGGCCCAGGCCTTTCATTTCGGTCTGGCGGGTGTAGGAGAACGAGCACTCGTCGAGCAGGCGACGGATACCAACCAGGTATTTTTCCTTGTCGGTGCCCTTGATCTGGTTTTCCAGCTCGTAGCTGATGTCGAAGTGGTCTTCCAAAGCACGCTTGCCGCGCCCGGTGACGATGGAGATCTCGTTCAGACCGGCATCCAGTGCCTCTTCAACGCCATACTGGATCAGTGGCTTGTTGACCACCGGCAGCATTTCCTTGGGCATGGCTTTGGTAGCGGGCAGGAAGCGGGTGCCGTAACCGGCTGCCGGGAACAAGCATTTTTTGATCATATACGTCCTTACAAAAGGCTAGGCCAGTGGAATTCGGCGCAGTCTAATCAGGCGGCAGTCACCTTACAATGCCCTACCTGTGGCCGATCGATGGGAAGATAGAGATAACCTAGTGTAGATAGTTCCGGGGGATCGTAAATATTGCTGTCATCCTTGACCGTTGGATGACAGGAAATCGGGGTTTCCTGTACTGGCCTCTTCGCGGGCAAGCCCGCTCCCACAGGTACTGCACAGCATTCAGAGTCTGTGGTGATCCTTGTGGGAGCGGGCTTGCCCGCGAAGAGGCCAGTACAGGCAATACATCAGCTACCGGTGCCCTGCCCGATCAACACACCATCGACCTTCTGCCCATACAGGTTCACCCCGTCATTGGCATGGAACTTCACCCGTGTCTTCTCGATGGAGCCTTCCACCAGCCGCGGGTCCTGCGGCCGTTCATGGCGATTGACCCAGGCCGCCACATCCCAGGCCTGCTGATCGCTAAGGCTGCCCGGCTTGCCCGAAGCCCGCGAATATATACCTACATCGCATGTCGGCGCCCAGCGCATCTAGGCGCATGCGGGCGGGTCCGCAGATCAACCGAGGGCTCCATGATAATGCCCGTCAGAAACTCGACGCCCCCGGGTCACGATTCACTGGAGTCATCTCTACTTTCTAGCCGGCCATTCTATGCGTGATCCATCCCAAACTCCAGTAATGTAGGCCAGGCTACCGGAAGTTGGAGTTCCGGGTGGTATACGGCCAATGGCCCGACCCAGTCGGTACCCAGCATGACCTCGGGAAAAACGGCGGCGCTGAGGTGGCGGATAGATACGCCGAGCCCATCGAGGACGGGCTATGGCACCTGATCGACGCCAAGCGCGCCGCATGATCGACCAGGATCGGAACATCAGACCTTCAACACCCCCATCCAGGCGTCCTGCCAACCACGATCCGCCCTGGTTCGTCGCTTACACCCTCCTCCCACGATTCGTACTTGAACAGGCCAATGTGATAGGCCTCTTCGAACTCCATCAGCGCCCAGTAACGAGCGGCCTCGGACAGCTCCAGCATGTCAACCAAGTTCTCCGAACTGACTTCACGCCGGCGGTGAGCGGCATAGGCCATCTCATCAAGCACCGCGGCGCGCCCGTCTGGATCGGTCACCAAAGAAAATTGGTCGTTCAGCTCATCCAGCCACGCTTTCGGTATCTCGGCCATCATTCTGCCCTGCACCACCAGGACTGCGCGTAAAGCACCCCGTCGATCTCTTCAATCCCGTTGATGTTGATGCAAAGCTGGGCCATGCCGTTGACCTTCGCATCATGCAGCCGGGGGATGATGCCCGGCCCGGGCGATGGGTTGAACACCCAAGCCTGGGTCGAAACCCGGCCTAGCGGCTCGCTGTGGTGGTCGCCGATATGGATGTCGGCCCGCAGGGGCTGGATCTTCCTGAGCTGATCGGAAGGGATGGCCA
>NZ_JALLKV010000057.1:0-38785 GCF_023093815.1 Pseudomonas sp. PNPG3 | reverse complement strand
CATACATGCACCTCTTACTCATGTTATGCCCGAACACAAAATTTCTGACACCCTCGCCGTTGGGGCCGCTTTGCGGCCCTTTCGTGACACAAGGCCGCTCCCACAGGGAATTGCGTACTCCTGTGGGAGCGGCCTTGTGTCGCGATGGGCTGCAAAGCAGCCCCAAGGTCCTCAATCTTCACCAAAAACCTCAACCACTTCGATCACCTGCTCCCCCACCGGCCGCCGCCAGACCACTTCATCCCCAGGCCCCGCCCCGAGCAAAGCCCGCCCCAACGGCGAACCCCAGTTTATCAACCCCCGCCCGGCATCCGCCTCATCCTCGCCCACCAGCCGCACCACATGTTCCTGGTCCTGCGCATCGACAAACCGCACCCGGCTGCCAATCTGCACCTTGCTGCGCGATGTCGCCGCCGGCACAACCTGGGCGCTTTGCACTCGCGCGCTGAAGTAGCGCAGGTCCCGTTCGGTATCCGCCAGCCGCTGCTTGTCGCCACGTTCAACTTGTGCCTGCAGTTCGCTGCGCAGGGCATTCAGCTCGGTCACGCGCTCCTGCAGTTGGCGCAGGCCACTGGCGGTCACGTAGTTGGGTTGTTCGCTGACCCGTCGCTCGACCGGCTGATCAGCCTGGGCGGCGGCCTGGTCTTCGTTGACGAATGCTCGGCTCATGCGTGGCCTCCTTTTGCAGGAGACCATCATCGCAGGCCGCCGGTTTCAAGGGATGTCCGTTTGCGACTCAGTTGTGGCGATAGGCGCGTGCGGCGTCGCGGTCCTTTTCCTGCTCCCAGTCGCGCTCGCGCTGGTCCCAGAAGCGCTCGTGGTACTGGCGCTGTTCTTCGCTGTTCTGCATGGCGTGGCACTGGCGAAAGCCGTCGTCCCAGCCGCTTTCGTACTGGCGCTCGTGCAGGTAGCGCGGCACGTCCTTGCGAAAAGCGCCGACCATCAGCCCTGCCGCCTGTCGGCCGCTGCTGCAGCCGTCCTGGAAGCCATCGGCATAGGCGGGGGGATAACCCTGGTGGACCATCTGCTCGTGGGTGGTTTCGCAACCAGACAGCAACAACGCCATGCACACGCCGAACCAGTACCGCGACATAACCACAAAACCCTCCGGTTGATACTGGAAAGTCTAGGTGGCGATTTGTCGGGGAGCCGTTAAAACAGTGTCAAAGAGTCGGTTGGTTCACACAGGTCAGCCTTGATGCGGTCATTTGTGGGAGCGGCCTTGCGTCGCGAAAGGGCCGCAAAGCGGCCCCGGCAATTCTGCATGAGTGCAACAATCTGGGGGCGCTTCGCACCCCTTTCGCGACGCAAGGCCGCTCCCACAAAGTCCGCTTCAGTAGTGATACCACTTCAACTCCAGCATCACCTCGTTCTGCGCCGTAGCCAGGTGGCTGAACTCTCGCGAAGCACTCAACCGCAGGCCCAGGTTCTGGCTGATCTCCCATTGCTGGTTAAGGCTCACACTGCGCCGTACTTCGCCATTGGTGAAATAATCGCCCTTGGCCTCCAGCGTCATGTTGCCCAGCCCGTTGCGCCACAGCAGCCCGCCATTGAAGCCCGCCGCCGGGGCGATGAACTGGGCAAAATCATTGTGGTGCTCGACCCGCAGCGTGCCCAGGGCAAAGCCCAGCAACCCGTCGGCCAGTTGCCAGGTGCCGCCGGCCCCGCCGTTCACATGGCTTACCAGCACTTCGTCATCATGCTTGCCCGGCACGCGCTCCAGCCCGCCGGCCACCTGCCATGACCAGGGCTTGAGCAGCTCGTTGCGCGGTGTCAGCGAGCGGATGGTGGCCAGGTCCAGGCGCTGCACCTGCCAGTCATTGCCTTCGTACTGGCGCAGCTTCAGCTGCAGGATCTCGATCTGCGCCCCCAGCGGGAAGCCATAGGCGTTGTCATTCAGGTCGTGGTAGGCCATCCGCAGGCCGTACTCGGCGTAGGCGCGGTCTTCGCGGGTGCCTACGCCCAGCTGCCAGGTGCGCGAGTCATGGCCGTCCTCGGGCAGGCCTGGGCGCTCGATCTGCAGGGGCGGGGGCGGGTTGCTGTTGATTGCCCGCAGCAGTTCGAAGCTGCGTTTCGCCTGCCCAGGGTCGCGCTCCTGGCCATTGGCACGGTAACGCTCCAGGCGGTACGCGGCGTCCTGCACCAGTGCCTGGCGCTGGCGGGGGAGGGCCTTGAATTCGGGGCTCTGCAGTTGCCCGGTGTCGGCACTTACAGCCAGCACCTGGCGCTTTTCGTCGTGATCGAGCGGCTCGGCCCGGGCCAGCAGTTCACGTTCGCGAGAGGGGCGGTACGTCTCGCTGGCGACCATGCCGGACTGCTTCACGGCTTTCACCGTGTCGGTCGGGATGGCGGTCAGCGGGAACTGCGAGGTCAGGTCAAGGCCCGGCCGGGCCACCTGCAGCAGCTCCAGCAGGCGGTACGAGCAGTTCTCATCGAAGAAGAAGTAGTCGAACTGGATCTGCTTCAGCTCCCACACATGTTCGACCATGCGCCCGGTTTCTTCCGGGGTCAGGTCCAGTTGGTATTCCCACAGGTCGCGGTTTTCCAGGCTGCGGTATTCGGACAGTTTCTCCTGGTAGGGCATCAGCGCGAACAGGCCCGGGTAGCCACCCATCAGGCCCTTCCAGGCATACAGGATGCTGTTGTCGCTGCCTTCGATGTAGGCGCCGAAGTTGATTGCGTAGCTCAGCAGCGTGGTGTCGTCGCTGCGGGTGTTGGACTGGTCGATGCGCAGCAAGGTGTGGCCGAACATCGATGACGGGCTGTTCAGGTAGGCCGCCGGGAAGATCAGCGCCGCACTGTGTGGGTCGATCGACTGGTACCAGGTGGTGAACTCCTGGCAGTCAGGTTGCGGCAAGTCTTGCAGGTCGAGCTGTTCGCGCAGCCAGCGGGTGCGCGCCGGGAATACGCACTGGGCATGTTTGTCACCGAGGCTGGCCGGGGCGTACAGCGCTTCGACCGTGGCTTGCAGCTCTTGGTCGGGGTGGTGCGCGCCGTCCTCGGCAAGGAAGAACGCATCATCATCCACGTAGCTGCGCCAACCACCCAGCTTGGCGGTTTCGTAATGGCCCAGGGCAATCCAGTAAGGGGTGTTGGCCAGTTGCTGGACACGGCCTTGGTCCAGCACAGGCGCGGCATGAACAGGGGCGCAGGCACACAGCGCCAGAGATACGAAGCGTTTGAGCATGTCGGGCAACTACTTCTTAACGATGCCGAAAAAAGGCGAAACCCGCCCCGGGGCCGGGGCGGGAGGAGCTGCACTCAGGCCTCGGTTGCGTATTTGGCCAGGCGTGGGTCGTTCTTCAGAACAGCCAGGGTGTTGCTGTGGACGGTTTCGGCAGTGACGTCGGCGCTGCTGAAGATCTGGTTGAAGTGCTGATGGGTGACCGATGCGAAGTAGCCACGGTCTTCAGGGGCCACGCCGAGAACCACGGCATAGGTGGTCAGTGCTTCGCCCTGGCCCATGGCCATGTCTTCGGAAAGCTCATTCATCATGCCGTTCATGGCGAACCAGGACTTGCCGCCGTAGGTCAGCGACGCTTTGGTCGAGCAACCGTTGGTGCCGGAGGTCATGCCGAAGGTGGCGTTACCGGAGGTGCCGTTGGTGGTGGAAGCCAGGAAGTGTGCCGGAGTGCCGCGCTGGCCTTCGAACAGCATGTTGCCCCAGCCGCAGTTCGGGCCGCCTGGCGCTTCGGCCATGGCATTGATCGAGACCACGGTGAACAGAGTACCCAGAAGAATCCGTTTCATAGCATTTGTTCTCTATTTGACTTAACCAAGGGTCAGGGTTTCTGGCAACTCGGTTGCCAGGTCGGGAAAGCTTTTCACCCACCCGCGCAGCTTGGAGTTTAGGCACGATCTAAGAGTTGCGTTGTTGATTGCGAAAAATTTGCTGTTGCATGACCCGCACCGGCTGCGACATAAAGTCCTGCGGAGCCTTGCAAGGCGCGCGCGGGCAGCGCCAGAATGCTGCGTATCTGCCCCGCCGAAGTAAGGAAACCCAATGCCCGATCCTGTCGCTGCGCGCCTGCGTCTCGCGCCTGAAGCCCTGACCCGGCGTTTCTCCCCCGAGCAGTTTGCCTTTACCAATACCGACGATCTGGAGCCGTTTCGCGGAGTCCTGGGCCAGGAGCGTGCTGTCGAGGCCCTGCAGTTTGGCGTGGCCATGCCGCGCCCTGGTTACAACGTGTACGTGATGGGCGAGCCCGGCACCGGCCGCTTCTCGTTCGTCAAGCGCTACCTCAAGGCCGAGGGCAAACGTCAGCAGACCCCGGCCGACTGGGTTTACGTCAACCACTTCGATGACACGCGCGAACCCCGCGCACTGGAATTGCCGTCCGGCACCGCCGGAGCGTTCATCGCCGACATGAACGGGCTGATCGACAACCTGTTGTCGACCTTCCCTGCGGTATTCGAGCACCCGTCGTACCAGCAGAAGAAAGGCGCCATCGACCGCGCCTTCAACCAGCGTTACGACCGCGCCCTGGATGTGATCGAGCGCGCCTCGCTGGAAAAGGACGTGGCCCTGTACCGCGACGCCAGCAACGTCGCCTTCACCCCGATGGCCGACGGCAAGGCGCTGGATGAAGCCGAATTCGCCCAGTTGCCGGAAGAGGTGCGCGAGCAGTTCCACGAGGATATCGCCCTGCTCGAGGAACGCCTGAACGAAGAGCTGGCCAGCCTGCCGCAATGGAAACGCGAGTCGAACAACCAGCTGCGCCAGCTCAACGAAGAAACCATCACCCTGGCCCTGCAGCCGTTGCTGGCGCCGCTGTCGGAGAAGTACGCCGAGAACGCTGCGGTCTGCGCCTACCTGCAGTCTGTGCAGCTGAACCTGCTGCGTACCGTGGTCGAGCAACTGGTCGATGACAGCAAGACCGACGCGGCCGCGCGCAAGCTGCTGGAAGAGCAGTACGCCCCAAGCCTGGTGGTCGGCCACCACGCCGATGGCGGTGCGCCGGTGGTGTTCGAGCCGCACCCGACCTACGACAACCTGTTTGGCCGTATCGAATACAGCACCGACCAGGGTGCGCTGTACACCTCTTACCGTCAGCTGCGCCCAGGCGCGCTACACCGCGCCAACGGCGGCTTCCTGATTCTGGAAGCCGAGAAGATGTTGGGCGAGCCGTTCGTCTGGGACGCGCTCAAGCGTGCGCTGCAGTCGCGCAAGTTGAAGATGGAGTCGCCACTGGGCGAGCTGGGGCGGGTGGCCACCGTTAGCCTGACGCCGCAGATGATCCCGCTGAACATCAAGCTGGTTATCATCGGTTCGCGCCAGCTTTACTACGCGCTGCAGGACCACGACCCGGACTTCCAGGAAATGTTCCGGGTGCTGGTGGACTTCGACGAAGACATGCCCATGGTCGACGAGAACCTGGAGCAGTTCGCCCAGCTGTTGCGCACCCGCACCAACGAAGAGGGCATGGCGCCACTGACCAGTGACGCGGTGGCGCGTCTGGCCACCTACAGCGCCCGCCTGGCAGAAAACCAGTCGCGCCTGTCGGCACGTATCGGCGACCTGTTCCAGCTGGTCAGCGAAGCCGATTTCATCCGCCAGCTGGCCAGTGACGAAATGACCGACGCCGGGCACATCGAGCGTGCGCTCAAGGCCAAGGCCACCCGCACCGGGCGTGTTTCGCAGCGGGTGCTGGACGACATGCTCGCCGGCATCATCCTGATCGACACCGAAGGCGCGGCCATCGGCAAGTGCAACGGCCTGACCGTGCTGGAAGTGGGTGATTCGGCGTTCGGTATGCCGGCGCGTATCTCCGCCACCGTGTACCCGGGCGGCAGCGGTATCGTCGACATCGAGCGTGAGGTAAACCTCGGGCAGCCGATCCACTCCAAGGGTGTGATGATCCTCACCGGCTACCTGGGCAGCCGCTATGCCCAGGAGTTCCCGCTGGCGATCTCGGCGAGTATCGCCCTGGAACAGTCCTACGGCTATGTGGACGGTGACAGTGCCTCGCTGGGCGAAGCCTGCACGCTGATCTCGGCCTTGTCGCGCACGCCGCTCAAGCAGTGCTTCGCCATTACCGGCTCGATCAACCAGTTTGGTGAAGTGCAGGCGGTGGGTGGGGTCAACGAGAAGATCGAAGGCTTCTTCCGCTTGTGCGAGGCGCGTGGCCTGACCGGCGAGCAGGGGGTGATCATCCCGCGTGCCAACGTTGCCACGCTGATGCTCGACGAGCGTGTGCTGCAGGCAGTGGAGAACGGCATGTTCCACGTGTACGCGGTCAGCCAGGCCGACGAGGCGTTGAGCCTGCTGGTGGGCGAGGAGGCCGGTGTGCTGGATGACAAGGGCCAGTTCACCGAAGGCAGCGTCAACGCGCGGGTGGTGGAGCGCCTGCGTGAGATTGCCGAGATGATCAGCGAGGAAGAAATCGAGAAGGCGGAGAAAGAGCGCCTGGAAGAGGTGATTGCCCAGGCCAAGCCGGCCTGAGTCAAGAAACCGGCGCTGGCGGCGATGTGCTACCGTTCAGCGCCGGTTTTCCATCTTTCTGTACCGTTCTTCTATGCTGGAACTTAAGGACGGTAACAGCGTTCAGGATGGAAACAGCCTGAGGTTCAGGCTGAACAAGGCTTATTGGAGGGGGCGCGGCCATGCGCAATCTCAGCCTCACACGCCAGTGCCTGGGCCTGGTGACCCGCATCGAATGCAGCATCCGTCCGCTGGCCGGGGATAACGGCATGTGGACGCTGCTGTTCGCCGCCGGCATGGCCGGTGAACAACCGTCCGCGATCAAGGCCCAAGGGCCGTTCCATGGGCCGCTGGTGGCCGAATCTGTGCTCAATGCCATTGTCGACAGCCTGACCTTGCATGGGTACCAGGTGGCCGAGGATCCGCAGATCTGGTGTTTGCATTTGCAGGCGCAGTTGCGGCGGATCAACGGTGAGCGGTGTAGGAATCTGGGGGATTACCAGTTTCATCCTGAGACCTGATTGATGCAGGGGGCCGCTTTGCGGCCCATCGCGACACAAGGCCGCTCCTACAAGGGACCGCGATCTCTTGTAGGAGCGGCCTTGTGTCGCGATGGGCTGCAAAGCAGCCCCGTTCACCGGGCTTTTGCTGTAACAGGTGGCTGGCTATACTCGCCGTCGCTTTTTTAGTCACCTGATGAGTCCCGAAACTCCATGGAACGTATCCTCGAAAATGCGATGTATGCCTCGCGCTGGCTGCTCGCCCCCATCTACTTCGGCCTGTCCCTCGGCCTGCTGGCCCTGGCGCTGAAATTCTTCCAGGAAGTGGTCCACGTCCTGCCCAACGTCTTCGCCCTCAGCGAAGCCGACCTGATCCTGGTGATCCTGTCGCTGATCGACATGTCGCTGGTGGGCGGCCTGCTGGTGATGGTGATGATCTCCGGCTACGAGAACTTCGTCTCGCAACTGGACATCGACGAGAGCAAGGAAAAGCTCAACTGGCTGGGCAAGATGGACTCTTCGTCGCTGAAGATGAAGGTTGCCGCATCGATTGTGGCCATTTCGTCCATCCACCTGCTGCGGGTGTTCATGGACGCACAGAACATCTCCACCGATTACCTGATGTGGTACGTGATCATCCACATGACCTTCGTGGTCTCGGCATTCTGCATGGGTTACCTGGACAAGCTGACCAAGCACTGAACCTTTCAGGCCTCTTCGCAATCCCTCTGGGAGCGGGCAAGCCCGCGAAGAGGCCGGCACGGTCCAACTGACGAGCGGCGTCAGTCATGCCTTGTGCATTCGCCCTTTCTGTACAAAAAATGAGCTCTCATGCGTGGTTCCCATCGCGAGGTGCTCTCATGAACCTGCATCAGCTCAACACCGAGGCCAGGGCTGGCCATGTCGACGAACTGAACCTGATCGCCATCGAAGGCGGTGACTACCTGCTCGAAGCGCGGATCAAAGGCCACCCCCATCCTCTCTCCGACACCCGTGGTGAACGCTTGCGCGTGCATTCGGTGGAGGATGCACGCAAGTTGCTGCAAACCATCCCCATGGTCTCGATGAACCTGGTGCACTGGTCGGTGCAGGACGAAATGTGCGGCATGGGCACGCACCCGGAAGAAGACTTGAAGGTGCCGATTTCCCAGCGCTCGGCCTGGTAGCTGCTCGCAGCGCCCCAGTGTGCTAGGCTGCTCGCCCTTTTCATCAAGGGCGCGGCTTCACTGCGCCCTGCAGTGGAGCACGACAATGTCCGAACTCAACCTGTCCACCGACGAAACGCGCGTCAGCTACGGCATCGGCCGTCAGCTGGGCGGCCAGCTGCGCGACAACCCGCCACCGGGCGTCAGCCTGGAAGCCATCCTGGCTGGCCTGACCGATGCCTTCAACGGCGCCGACAGCCGCGTCAGCGAAGCCGACCTGTCGGCCAGCTTCAAGGTGATCCGCGAAGTGATGCAAGCCGAAGCAGCTGCCAAGGCTGAAGCCGCTGCTGCCGCTGGCAAGGCATTCCTGGTCGAGAACGCCAAGCGTGACGGCATCACCACCCTGGCTTCGGGCCTGCAGTTCGAAGTACTGACCGCAGGTGAAGGCGCCAAGCCGACCCGCGAAGACAATGTGCGCACCCACTACCACGGCACCCTGATCGACGGCACTGTGTTCGACAGCTCCTACGACCGTGGTCAGCCGGCTGAATTCCCGGTAGGTGGTGTGATCGCTGGCTGGACCGAAGCCCTGCAGCTGATGAACGCTGGCAGCAAATGGCGCCTGTACGTGCCGAGCGAGCTGGCCTACGGCGCCCAAGGCGTTGGCAGCATCCCGCCGCACAGCGTGCTGGTGTTCGACGTCGAGCTGCTCGACGTTCTGTAATGCCCTCGGGGCCGCATTGCGGCCCATTCGCGGGCAAGCCCGCTCCCACAGGTACAGCGCAGGATTCAAATGCTGTGGAGTCCCTGTGGGAGCGGGTTCACCCGCGAAGAGGCCGGCCCTGCCAGCCTCAATTCCAGTCTGTCCCCCCGGGGCGCAACGCCCGCGCATAGCAGAACAGAAACAGATTCCGCACCAGCTCCTTGAGTACCCCCGGTTCACTCGAATTCAGCCCGCTCATGTCCAGGTCGCCCTGGTCACGCAGCTCGTCGAGCGCTTCTTCTTCAAGCACTGCGCACACTTCGCCGGTTTCCCGATGAAGAATGCGCAGGTAGGGGTGAGGGCGGTCCAGCCAGGCGTCGATCAGATAAGTCATGGCTATTCTCCTTGGATAGCAGTCCCAATGAGAATAATTCTTATTACCTGAATAGCAAGCGCCAATTGGCGGTTTTTTGGAAAATCAGACTTTGCGAACGAACTCGGACTTCAGCTTCATGGCGCCGATGCCGTCGATCTTGCAGTCGATGTCGTGGTCGCCGTCGCACAGGCGGATATTCTTGACCTTGGTGCCGACCTTGACCACGAGGGACGAGCCCTTGACCTTGAGGTCCTTGATCACGGTGACGGTGTCGCCATCCTGCAGGATGTTGCCGACCGAGTCCTTCTTCACCACCTCGTCGCTGGCCGCTTCGGCGTCGCCGCTGGCCGACCACTCGTGGGCGCATTCAGGACAGATCAGCTGAGTGCCATCCTCATAGGTGTATTCGGAGTTGCATTTCGGGCAGGGTGGCAGAGTGCTCACTTCGGTTCCTCAAACAAACAGACGGGCGGTTAAAAACCCGAATTGTATAAGGTATTTTTTCGGAAGTGATTATGTCCGGACAAAAGCATCGCGGGCAAGCCAGCTCATACAGGCGACGCAATCCTGTAGGAGCGGGCTTGCCCGCGAATGAAGACGACTCGGTCTATCAGTGAGTACGCGCGACAGCAAACTCGCTCAACTCGACCAGCGCATCACGATATTCGCTGGCCGGCAGCACTTCCAGGCACTGGATGGCACGCTTCACATAGTCACGCGCCAGCTCCGCCGTGTACTTCAGAGCACCCGACTCCTCGACTGCCACGCGAATCTGCTCCAGGTCTTCCAGGCCACCCTTCTGGATCGCCTGGCGCACCAGCGCAGCCTGTTCGGCGGTGCCTTCGCGCATGGTGTAGATCAGCGGCAGGGTAGGCTTGCCTTCGGCCAGGTCGTCACCGACGTTCTTGCCCAGGGTCTGCGAGTCGCCCTTGTAGTCCAGCAGGTCGTCGACCAGCTGGAACGCCACGCCCAGGTGGTCACCGAAGGTACGCAGGGCCTCGCGCTGTTCGTCGGTTGCTTCGGCCAGCGCGGCGGCGCTGTGGGTCGAAGCCTCGAAGAGCATCGCGGTCTTGCCGCGGATGACCTCCATGTAGACTTCCTCGGTGGTGCTGGCGTCGCGTACCCGCGACAGCTGCAGCACTTCACCTTCGGCAATCACGCGGGTGGCCTTGGACAGGATCTGCATGACCGGCATCGAGCCCAGTTCGACCATCATCTCGAACGAGCGCGAATAGAGGAAGTCGCCCACCAGCACGCTCGGCGCGTTGCCCCACAGGGCATTGGCGGTGGAGCGGCCACGGCGCATGCCGGACATGTCGACCACGTCGTCGTGCAGCAGGGTAGCGGTGTGCAGGAATTCGATGGTGGCAGCCAGCAGGCGCAGGTCGTCGCCTTCGCGGCCCAGGGCCTTGCCACACAGCAGCACCAGCAGGGGGCGCAGGCGCTTGCCACCGGCGGACGTGATATAGTCGCCGATCTTCGATACCAGCGGCACGCGCGAGGTCAGCTGCTTCTTGATGATCTCGTCGACGGCGCTGAAATCATCAGCCACCGCGCGGTAGAAGGATTGGGGTTGCATCGGCTGCTCCAGTGAGGTTGCGCGGCATGCTAGGTCGCGGGTCCCGGTGTGTCAAGGCGCGGTGCCAGCGCCCCGGGGGCGGCACTTGCAAGCAAAACCACGGTTGCGTACAATCGCGCACCCTAACTTCCTGGGCAGCACCTGCCTTACGCAATTGCGCCGGGCCGTTCCAGCCCTGTGCAGCCATGCCAGCCAATACTCATCATATAAAGCGCTGGGTGAGCAGGATTATCGGAGAAATACCATGTCTTACGCAGTAATCGTTACCGGCGGCAAGCAGTACAAAGTCGCTGAAGGTGAATTCCTCAAGATCGAAAAACTGGAAGTCGCCACTGGCGAATCCGTGACCTTCGATCGCGTCCTGCTGGTCGCCAACGGTGAAGAAGTCACCATCGGTGCTCCAGTTGTTGCTGGCGCTAAAGTAGTGGCCGAAGTCGTTTCGCAAGGCCGCCACGACAAGGTTCGCATCATCAAGTTCCGTCGTCGTAAGCACCACATGAAGCGTATGGGCCACCGCCAGTGGTTCACCGAGATCAAAATCACCGGTATCCAGGCTTAATCCCCTAGATCCCCTGAATTTATTTGGAGAATTGAACCATGGCTCACAAGAAGGCTGGTGGTAGTACTCGTAACGGTCGCGACTCAGAATCGAAACGCCTTGGCGTGAAGATGTATGGCGGCCAGGTTATCAAGCCAGGCAACATCATCGTCCGTCAGCGCGGCACCGAATTCCACGCTGGCTACGGTGTTGGCATGGGCAAGGATCACACCTTGTTCGCCAAGATCGAAGGCGTGATCAAGTTCGAGAAAAAAGGCGAGTTCATGCGCCGTTACGTGAGCATCGTCGCCGCTTAATCGCGACGTCGCTCCAGAAGCCCCGTCATGCGACGGGGCTTTTTCGTTTGTGGTGAGCCTCTTGCAAAGCTGTTTGTATGGGCTGCCGGCGTGGGTTTCTACGGTCGTACGGGGCCGCCGCGCTCATTTTTGCAAGAGCCTCAGGTTTTTCAGGTATTCAACTCGCCAGCAGGCGAGAGGCGGTTTTGAATGAAGTTTGTTGACGAAGTATCCATTCGGGTCAAGGCCGGTGACGGTGGCAACGGTTGCATGAGCTTCCGTCGCGAGAAATTCATCGAGAACGGTGGCCCCAACGGTGGTGACGGTGGCGACGGTGGTTCGGTGTACATGATCGCCGACGAAAACCTCAACACCCTGGTCGACTATCGCTACACCCGTCACCACGAGGCCCAGCGTGGCGCCAACGGCGGCAGCACCGACTGCACCGGCAAGAAAGGCGACGACCTGTACCTGCGTGTGCCGGTCGGCACTACCGTGATCGACGCCTCCACCCAGGAAGTGATCGGTGACCTGGTCACCCCGGGCCAGAAACTGATGGTCGCCCAAGGCGGCTGGCACGGCCTGGGCAACACCCGCTTCAAGTCCAGCACCAACCGTGCACCGCGCCAGACCACCCCGGGCAAGCCAGGTGACCAGCGTGACCTGAAGATGGAAATGAAAGTGCTGGCTGACGTCGGCCTGCTGGGCCTGCCGAATGCCGGCAAGAGCACCTTCATTCGCTCGGTTTCGGCCGCCAAGCCGAAAGTGGCCGACTACCCGTTCACCACCCTGGTGCCGAACCTGGGTGTGGTCAGCGTCGACCGCTGGAAGAGCTTCGTCATCGCCGACATTCCTGGCCTGATCGAAGGTGCTTCCGAGGGCGCCGGCCTGGGTATCCGCTTCCTCAAGCACCTGGCGCGTACCCGCGTACTGCTGCACCTGGTGGACATGGCGCCGCTGGACGGAAGCAGCCCAGCCGATGCCGCCGAAGTCATCGTCAACGAGCTGACCCGCTTCAGCCCGTCGCTGGCCGAGCGTGAGCGCTGGCTGGTGCTGAACAAGGCCGACATGGTCATTGCTGACGAGCGCGACGAGCGGGTCAAGGAAGTGGTCGAGCGCCTGCAGTGGGAGGGCCCGGTCTACGTGATTTCGGCCATCTCCAAGCAGGGCACCGAAAAGCTCAGCCACGACCTGATGCGCTACCTCGAAGACCGCGCCGACCGCCTGGCCAACGACCCGGCCTACGCCGAAGAGCTGGCCGACCTCGACCAGCGCATCGAAGACGAAGCCCGTGCCCAGCTGCAGGCCCTGGACGACGCCCGTACCCTGCGCCGTACTGGTGTCAAGAGCGTGCACGACATCGGCGACGATGACGGTTGGGACGATGATTTCGAGGACGACGAAGACGGCCCGGAAATCATTTACGTGCGCGACTGACCGGTTGCAGTACACTAAACGCCGCTCTTTGGAGCGGCGTTTTTGTATCCACGGTATCTACAGATTCGACATAGGTTGGAAGAAGATGCGAAGCAAGGTGACGGGCGCCAAGCGCTGGGTCGTGAAGATTGGCAGTGCTCTGCTGACCGCCGATGGCAAAGGCCTCGATCGCGGTGCCATGGCCGTTTGGGTCGAGCAGATGGTCGCGCTGCGTGAGGCAGGCGTGGAGTTGGTACTGGTCTCCTCCGGGGCCGTGGCTGCCGGCATGAGCCAGCTGGGCTGGACGTCGCGACCGAGTGCGATGAACGAGCTGCAGGCGGCAGCCTCGATCGGCCAGATGCGCCTGGTGCAGGCCTGGGAGTCGAGCTTCGGCGAGCACGGCAAGCACACCGCGCAAATCCTGCTGACCCATGACGACCTGTCCGACCGCAAGCGCTACCTGAACGCCCGCAGCACCCTGCGCACGCTGGTCGACCTGGGCGTGGTGCCGGTGATCAACGAAAACGATACCGTGGTCACCGATGAGATCCGCTTCGGCGACAACGACACCCTGGCGGCGTTGGTGGCCAACCTGGTCGAGGCTGACCTGCTGGTGATCCTCACCGACCGCGATGGCATGTTCGATGCCGACCCGCGCAACAACCCCGAAGCCCAGCTGATCTACGAGGCTCGCGCCGACGACCCGGCACTGGATGCCGTGGCCGGCGGTACCGGTGGCGCGCTGGGTCGTGGCGGCATGCAGACCAAGCTGCGCGCCGCGCGCCTGGCTGCCCGTTCCGGTGCCCACACCATCATCATCGGTGGCCGCATCGAGCGCGTGCTGGATCGCCTCAAGGCTGGCGAACGCCTGGGTACCTTGCTGTCGCCCGAGCGCGGCATGCTTGCCGCGCGCAAGCAGTGGCTGGCCGGCCACCTGCAGACCCGTGGCACCCTGGTGCTGGATGCCGGTGCCGTGCAGGCGCTGCGCCAGGCCAACAAGAGCCTGCTGCCGGTTGGCGTGAAGACCGTGCAGGGCAGCTTCCGTCGTGGCGAGATGGTGGTGTGCGTCGGCCCGGACGGCCTGGAAGTAGCCCGTGGGCTGGCCAACTACAGCGCCCTTGAGGCGCAGAAGATCATCGGCCAGCCATCCGATGCCATCGAAAGCCTGCTGGGCTACAGTGCAGAACCGGAGTTGGTGCACCGCGACAACCTGGTGCTGGTATGAGCGTGCTGAAGCGGGTAATCGGCGTGGCGGCATTGGTGCTGCCAATGCTGGCCGGGGCCGAGGAAATCGGCCAGGTATCCACCGTGTTTAAGTTCCTCGGGCCGAATGACCGCATTGTGGTCGAGGCGTTCGACGACCCCAAGGTCGAGGGCGTGACCTGCTACCTGTCGCGGGCCAAGACCGGCGGCGTGAAGGGTGGGCTGGGGCTGGCGGAGGACCGGGCGGAGGCATCGATTGCCTGTCGCCAGGTCGGGCCGATCAACTTCAAGGGTGAGCTGAAGGATGGCGAGGAAGTGTTCAAGGAACGCACCTCGCTGGTGTTCAAGACCATGCAGGTGGTGCGCTTCCTCGACAAGAAGCGCAATACGCTGGTGTACCTGGTGTACAGCGACCGCATGATCGAAGGCAGCCCGCAGAATGCGGTGACCGCGATTCCGATTCTGCCTTGGGCTCATTGATAGCCTGACAGATCGCCGGGAGGCCTTTGGCCTCCATCGCGACACAAGGCCGCTCCCACAAAGGTCCTGCGTACACCGGTCAATGTGGGAGCGGCCTTGTGTCGCGAAAGGGCCGCAAAGCGGCCCCACTACTCCGATATCAGGCCAACTCTTCGGCCTGATGATCCTCACGCACAACCGCCTTCACCTCATCCCGACGGCTGATGAACTTCCAGTCCGCCTCGTCGATGTAGATGCCATTCGGCCCACTGCCACCTTCCAGGTCGATCGCCACGCGCGCCGACACCTGCGGCTTCACGCTCGCCAGGATCGGCACGAAGCCGAGCTGCAGGCTGGTCTCCAGCAGTGCAGCCTGGTTGCGTTCGTCGATGTCCGCCGCTTCGTCCAGGTAGTACGGCAGGCGGATACGCCCGGCCAGGTCGCGGTCCATCAGGTGCAGCAACAGGTACATGTTGGTCAGCGCCTTGATGGTCATGGTGGTGCCGTTGGATGCCGCGCCGTCGATGTCGGCATGGATCACCGGCTGGCCGTTGACCTTGGTGATCTCGAACGCCAGCTCGAACAGGTCCTTCAGGCCCAGCTGGTTGTGGTTGGCTGCCACCAGCCGTGCCAGGTATTCCTTGGCCTCTTCGTTCTTGTTGTCCTGCTCGGCGCTCTGGGTCAGGTCGAATACCGACAGGGTTTCGCCTTCTTCGTACTGACCGGCGCTGTGGATGATCTGGTCGATGTGCTTGAGCGCTTCCTTGTTCGGCGCCAGCACCACGCGGAAGCTCTCCAGGTTGGATACCTGGCGCTTGTTGATCTCGCGGTTGAACAGCGCCAACTGGTGCTCGAGGCTGTCGTAGTCGCTGCGGATGTTGCGCAGGGTTCGGGCGATGTCGGTGACCGCCGCGCGGCGGGCCTTGGCCAAGGTCAGGGCTTCGTCGGTGCGGTGCGCGTAGGCATTTACCAGCAGCTGCAGGCGGCGCTCCATGTCGTCTTCGCTGTCGAACTTGGCCACGCCTTTCAGGCGCACCTGGGCGTACAGCGCCTCGATCTGGTTGTCCACCCGCTGCAGGCTCTGCCAGCTGTCCTGGTAGTCGTTGAGCAGTGGCAGCAGGTTGTCCATCGAGTCGTCGATGGCTTCCATGTACGGCGTGCCGTAGGGCAGGTCGGCCGGCAGCAGCTGGCGACGGCGCAGGGCGTCTTCCAGGGTGCGCTGCTTGGCCTCGAGGTCGCCGATCTGCCGGCCGACCAGCTGCAGCTTGGCCGACAGCTGCTGGACACGTTCAGTGAAGGCGTCGCTGGAGCGTTTGAGTTCGTCCTGGGCGGCTTCGAGCTGCGACAGCTGCTCCAGCTTCTCGGGCTCTTCGGCGGCCAGGGTTTCGCTGCGGCGGAAGTCTTCCAGCGCTTTCTGCGCGTCCAGTACTTCCTGGTACAGGGCCTCGGTCTGCGCCTTGGAGGCGGAGCGGTCGGCGGCCACGGCTTGCTGGGTCTTGAGCTGCTTCAGCTCTTTTTCCAGGCGCTCTTTCTGGTCACGCAGGGCGGCACGGTCGGCCAGGGCCTGCAGTGCCGGTGGGTCGATGTGCGACAGGTCGATGGACAGGCCCGGGGCTTCGAAGCGTTCGCCCTTGAAGCCGTCGAGCACCGCTTCCAGCGATTTTACCCACAGGTCGCTGTCGTCCAGTTCGATACCGCGGTCGCCCAGCGGCAGGCTGAACAGCGCGCCATTGAACAGGCGCATCAGGCGGTCGACGTCCTGCTGCGAGAACTCTTCGCGCAGGCGGGCGTAGCTGTTGTTGTCGGCGTGGTCGAGCTGTTGCTTGACCTGCTTCAGGCGCTTTTCCAGGTCGCGGACGCGTTCGTCCAGGTCTTCGGCGCTGAACTGCCGCGACTGGGCCAGGGCGCCGGCCAGTTCGTCGTGGGCGTCCTTGGCCGCCAGCAGTTGCTGCTCCAGCACCTTGACGTCATCGACCAGGGCGAAGCGATGTTTGAGCACCGACAGTTCGCCCAGCCAGCGCTGGATACCGGTGATTTCACGCTCCAGGCGCATCAGTTCCTGAGTACCGCCGCGCTGGTCGTTCTGCAGGCGGTCCTGCTCGCCACGGTAGTGCTCGGCCTGGATCACCAGCTCTTCCTTGCGCGCCATGGCGTATTCCTGCCAGGTGCCCAGCAGGGTGTCGAGCATTGGTGAAATGCGGTGCAGTTTGCCGCGCAGGATGTCGCGCTGGGCCACTCCACCGGCCAGGGCCTCGACCAGCGGGCCGGCGGCGACCAGGGCGTTGTAGTCCTGTTCCATGCGGCGCACGTCGCGGAAGGCTTCCTCGCATGCGGCGATGTAGTCGACGCTACCGGAGCGCAGGCTGTGCTCGAAAGCGTCGAGGAACAGCTGCTTGAGCTTGGCGGCGGTGATTTCGCGCATGTGCAGCAGGTTGATGAACAGCGCGCGGAAGGTTTTCAGGCTTTGCTCGCTGGTCGAGCGCAGCGGGATCATGGTCAGGTCCAGCGGCACCGAGGTGTGGCCACCGACCAGCAGACGACGCAGTTCGTCCGGCTTCAGCTCGTAGGCCTTGATCCCCAGGCGCTCGAGGTTGGTGAACAGCTCTTTCTGGCGCAGGCACGTGTCGTTCTTCTGGTAGTGGGCCAGGTCCAGTTCGCCCTTGTAGGCAAAGAACTGGTGGCCGAAACCGCCGCCCGGGCCGCGGCCGACAACGCCGATGACGTGCGGGCCGTGGGGCAGGCTCAGTTCGCAGAGAATGTACGAGGTATCGCTGGCGAAGTAGAAGCGGCGCGACTGCTCGAGGCTGTACTTGCCGAAGCTCATGTCCGACATGCGCGCCAGGATCGGGAACTGCAGGGCGTTGATCGACGCCGATTTACCCAGGTTGTTGGCACCGTATACCGACAGTGGGTGCTCCAGCGGGAACAGGCCAAGGCTGTAGCCGGCGGTGTTGAGCAGTGCGAAGCGGCGGATGCCGTAGCGTTCCTGGCTCATGCGTCAATCTCCTGTTGCTCTTCGCGGATGGCCCGGGCCAGGGCTTCCTCTTCGCTTTCCTCGCCCTCGAAGGGGCTGAGGTCGAGCGGGTCGTCGGTGCGGTTGATTTCTTCGGGGCTTTCTTCCTCGACCAGTACCGGGGTCGGCAGCGGCAGGTCGCTGTGCAGGGTGGCCGCCAGGTCGCGGTCCTGCTGTACGGCCAGGCACACGTCGAGGAAGCGATGCATCGGCGGCAGGAAGCGGTAGATGCCGCCTTCCTCGAAGGCGAAGCCGAGCTGGGTCATGCGGCGCAGGATTTTTTCTTCCAGCTCGTCCACGGTCTGCACTTCGGCCTGCAGGAACAGGTCGCGGTACTTGTCCAGCAGCGAGGGCAGTTCGTCACGGCCGATGCTGCCGCCATCGAGCACGGCCATCGGGTCGCGGCCCTGGTCGGCCAGGTGTTCGACCAGGATGAAGGTGAACAGCGACAGGCGCTGCGCGGTCTTGTTGACCTGCGCGGCGGTCATGTCCGGCACGAAGTAGTAGAAGCCACGGGTGTCGCACACCAGTTCGAAGCCCAGGGCCTTGAACAGGGTGCGGTACTGGTCCTGGAAATTCGACAGCTGGGCGTACAGCTCGGGGTCGCGGCGGCTGACGTGGAAGCCTTTGAACAGCTCGCGGAAGATCGGCGCGAGCTGGGACAGTTCGGAAAGATCAAGATGCATGGGCTGGGCTCGCGTTGGATTCGGTAGGCGCGCTGGCGGCGTCTTCGCGGCTGGAGGTCAGGGCGAACGAGCGCAGGCTGACCAGGTGTTCCTGGGTGATGTACTCGCGGCGGTCGAGGCGTTCGCGCTTGAAGCGCTTTTCCCGCGACAGGCGCGAGAACCAGTACAGCAACTCGTCGGTGGCGCCTTCGGGTTCCTGCTCCAGCAGCCAGACCATCAGGTCGGGCAGCGGCAGGGCCTGTTCGCAGCGTTCGGCCATTTCCTTGACCGTGCGCGGTGCACGGGGCAGGGCGCCGGACTGGGTCTTGTGGGCCTTGGGGAAGCGTGCTGGCTTGGGCTCGAAGCGGGCCAGGGCGTAGACATAGGCCTCGACCTGGCTGGCGCTGCCGAGGAAGGTGCTTTGCGGGCGGGTGAACATCGGCATGGCCGCTTGCGGTACGGCGTCGATGCCCTTGCGCCGGATCACCGACAGGGCCAGTGCGGCGCCACGGGTCACGGCGTTGTGCCGGCGGGCTTCTTCACGCAGCGGCAGCAGCAATTCGCGGGCGTGGCGCAGGGTCAGCTGGGCGCTGGTCTGCATTTCCAGGATGCGCGCATGGGTGCGCAGCAGCATGTCGTCGTCGACCAGGTGGCCCAGGCGCGCCTGTTCGCCCAGCAGCTTCAGCAGCACGGTCTCGACCTTGCGCACGCCCTGTTCGAAGGCGCCGTCGGCGTTGACCAGCTGGATCATCGGCTCGACATACTCGTCCCAGGTCGCCAGTACTTCGGCATAGCGCTGGCGCAGCGGGATCTGGCGGTTGCTGGTCTTGGCCCGCTCGGCCACGGCCACCAGTGCCTGTTCGTCGTTGTCGAGCTTCTTCAGTACATCGCGCACGCGCATGTCGAGCAGGCGCAGCTGGCGCGCCAGGTCGTCGCTGTCGCGGTTGTCGAAGGCGTCCTGAATATGCCCGGCCAGGCGCTCCAGGTGGCGCAGGTAGGCTTCGATCTCCAGGCACAGGCCCAGCCGGTGTTCGCGGCGCAGGTAGGCGAGGAAGTCGTGGATCTGCGCGTTGAGCTCGAAACGGTTCGGGCTCTTGGCCACCGGGACCAGGATATCCAGGCGGATCCACACGTCGAGCAGCTGGGTGATGTCCTGCGGGGTGCTCTCGACCTGCTGGCGGGCCACATGCTGACGCAATTCGACCAGGCTCAGGGTGCCCTGGTCGAAACGCTCGCACAGCGGCTCGATCAGGGCCCAGTGTTCGGCTAGGGCGCGCAGGACGCGCTTGGGTTCGATCATTGGCTTCGACTCGTTGCCAAGAAAAAGGGGGCGATTGTACTGCATCCGGGGGGGAGGTTTTCACCCCTTGGTCTGTAATGAGAGATAACCTTTGTCGTTGTACGGGATTCACTGGCCCTTTCGCGGGTGAACCCGCTCCCACAGGGCCTTGCGCAGTACCGGTGGGAGCGGGTTCACCCGCGAAAGGGCCGGTGCAGGCAATAAAAATCCGCCGACCAGTTGCGGCACTCGAATGCCAACGGCGTTAGAATGGCCCTTTGTCTTCACCCCTCGGAACCCCGCCCCTTGCTCACCGAACCCCGTCGCCGCGCCTACCTTTCCGCCATGCAAGTGGTGCACTGGCTGCCGCGCGCCGAACTGCCGTTCGCCGCACCGTCGCGGCCCGAGCTGCTGCTGCCGGTGGCGCCGGTCGAGGACCTCGACTTCGACGTCAGGCCGGCACCGGCTGCCAACGAGGCGCCAGTCACCCCACAGGCCCGCTCCGGCGAGCGGCCGAAAATCGAGATTCCGCGCCCGGGCAGTGCGCCCAAGCCGGCCGCCAAGCCTGTCGAGGCCGAGGAGCAAGCCACGCCACCGCGCCCGGCCATGGTGCCACCCCCGCGCTTCTCGCTGCAGCTGCTGCGAGCCGGCAGCTGCCTGCTACTGGTGGAGTTGGCTACCGGCCAGCCGTTCCAGAGCCGCGACCCGTCGTACCTGCTGCTCAAGGACATGCTGCGCGCCGCCGGCCTGCCCGACGCACCGCAGATCATCGGCGAGCCGGTGCGCTGGCCGCTGCTGGTGCGCGGCAACATGGACCAGGGCCCGGAGGCGGCGCGCGATTTTGTCCAGGGCTTTGTCCAGGCGCGCTTGGAGGACGCCCCGTGCACCTGCCTGTGGCTGGTCGGCCTGCCGGCGCTGCGCTTTGCCGCCAATGTCGACGGCGAAGCCTATTACCAAACCCTGAAGCTCGAGGGCCTGGGCGAAGCCTGGGCCTTGCCGGGCCTTGAACTGTTGATGGACGAGCCGCAGCGCAAGGCGGACGTCTGGAAAGCCATGCGCCAGCTGATGGCGCGCTGGAAGAGCGTTGAATGAGTGACTCGATCAGCTTCCGCCGGATGACCGAGGCGGATCTGGATGCCGTACTTAAGATCGAATATGCCGCGTTCAGTCATCCCTGGACTCGAGGGATCTTTCAGGATGCGCTCAAATCGTATGAAGTCTGGCTGATGTTCGACGGCCAGCAGCAGGTGGGCCATGGCGTGATCAACGTGATCATCGACGAGGCCCACCTGCTCAACATCACCGTCAAGCCGGAAAACCAGGGCCGCGGCCTGGGCCTGCGGCTGCTCGAGCATCTGATGGCCCGGGCCTACCAGCTCAATGGCCGCGAGTGCTTCCTGGAGGTGCGTGCCAGCAACCAGTCGGCCTATCGTTTGTACGAACGCTTTGGTTTCAACGAAATCGGCCGCCGCCGCGACTATTACCCGGTTGCCGGCGGCCGTGAAGACGCCTTGGTGATGGCCTGCACCCTGCTCGAAGATTGAGCAGGGCGGGCTTCAATCACAGGTCCTGTGGCTGAGCCTCCATCGGCTTGGCCAGGTCGCGCAGGCTTCTGGTCACGCTGCCGGTATTGCATTTTGCCGCCGCCTGCTCCGGCGTGTACTTGCGAATGGTGCGGAAGAACAGCTCGCAGGTTTGTTTCTTCTGTGTAACCTGCCACTTGGTCGAGCAGGCATCCAGCGTCAGCTTGGCATCGGCCCGTTGATTGCGCCCCATCCCTGCCTGCCAGCAGGCTGCCGTCAGGTCCTGCCCCATCATTTTCAAGCCGGCAGCATCAGCTGCATCCTGGTCGCCGCCGTGGCTGTCCTTGTTTGCCGCATACCAGATGGCACTAGGGTGGTTGGCACCCAGTACCGGTACCTTGGCACCTGCCTGCGGGCTGATGCTGACCAGGCCCAGCACATTCACCTGCGGCCCGTACTGCTGCTGGATCCAGCTGCGTACCGGCGCGCCGAATGCCACCATCGGCAGAGGCCTGGCGGGGTTTTGCAGGGTCATCTCGCTGACCATGCGCACCTGGTAGTCCTTGAAGTAGCTGTAGGTTTCCTTCAGCGTTTCACCCGCGCTGGCGGGCGCGGCGATGGGAGCGATATCGATGATGGTCTGGTAGGCCGGGGTCTGGCTGGCGTCGACGCCATTGAATGTCAACAGCTCGGCCCAGCGGTCGGTGGTGTTGGAGCGCAGGTAGTCCTGGGCCTGGGTCAGCGAGTAGTCCGGCGGGAAGTGCAGCAGTTCGATGCTGCGGCGGTTCTGCAGGGCCATGCCCAGCGGCAGGAACAGATACCAGTCGTAGGACCATTTGCCGTCCTCGTTCAGCCGGGTGGCCGCCTGATAGGCCAGTTCACCGCTGTCGAGCAGCTTGCGCAGGGGTTTTGCATAGTTGGCGGGTACGCCACTGATGGTTGCGTGCAGGCGATCGTTGTCGCGGCTTACATGCACCTGGGCCGCGGCATGGCCGTCGCGGCGTACGCTCTGAGTCAGATAGTGTTCTACGGTTTGCTCCAGGGTCCAGTCGCGATAACAGATCACGTGACAGTTGTTGGGGAAGGCGAAAAGGCGGGTGACGCGCTGGGCGTCGCCCAGGTCGATTCGCGCATCGGCGGCTGCAAGGCCGCTGAAGGCCAGGGCGGCAAGGCTCGGTAATGCCATCTTGTGCATGCTTAACTCCTTGTTGGGCGCAGCCGTATTCGGCAGCGTGGCACATACTGTGGCAAGGGGAGCAGGGATGAAAAGGGCAGGATGGCTGCCGCTGGTGCTGGGCATGTTGGGTGCAGGAGCGCAGGCCGATGAGCGTGATATCTGGTTGTTCGCGCAATGGGCCGGGGACCATCAGACACGGCCATTTCGCGAGATGCTTGTGGATGCCCGTCTTTATGGCGTGGTGCCGATCCATCAGCTGCTGCGTTCGGCTTCGGACTGGAAGCAGTGCCACGCGTCCCCCTTCGCCGTGCCGCCCGCCAGCAACTGGCCGGCAGTGCGCTCGACGCTCTCGCTGATAAAGACGCTTCATGACCAGGGCATCCTGCGTCAGTTCGAAGTGGTTTCAGCCTATCGAGCCCCGCGCCTGAATGCCTGCGCCGGCGGGGCGGCCAACAGCGCCCATACCCGGGCGTTCGCTGTCGATATCCTGCTGCCCGACTGGGCGGACCCCAACCCGCTGTGCCGGTTCTGGCAGCAATACGGCCAGGCCTGGAACATGGGCCTGGGGCGCTACCCCTCCGGGCGTATTCATGTGGATACCGCGGGTTACCGTACCTGGGGTGGTGACGGCCGTGCGGGTTCGTCGTTCTGTACCAAGCCCAGATGACCCAGGCAGCTCCTGCATTCGCCCATCACCCACGTGGCGAAGCGCTGGCGCTTGCCGTCGTCTTCCAGCGGCAAGGGGCTGAGCAGGTGGTAGGCCGAGCCGTCACGCACGAAGCCGAACGGTGCCTGCAACTGCCCATTGTCGAGTTCGTCGCGCACCATGAGGGCTGAGGCCATGGCCAGGCCCAGGCCGGCGCTGGCGGCCTGAATCGACAGGTAGAAGTGCTGGTAGTCGCTGCGCTCGGTGTGCCGGACCTGTTGGCCGCTCAGGCGCAGCCAGTTGGGCCAGGCGCCGGGGCGGGTGGCGCTGTGCAGCAGGCGCTGGCCTTCGAGTTGGAGGGGGGCGGTGGGGTGGCAGACCGGGCCGATCCATTCGTCGCAGATCTTCTGGTTGTACAGCTGTTTGTCCCAGTGGAAGTCATCGCGGCGAATTGCCAGGTCGATACCGCTACGTGCGAAATCCAATGGCCCGCCAGCGGCCACCAGGTGCAACTGCAGGTCGGGATGGGCGGCGTGTAAGCGGGGCAGGCGCGGGATCAGCCAGCGCATGGCGATGGTCGGCTCGCACGACAGCACCAGTACGTTGTCGCGGGCCTGTTGTTGCAAACGCTGCACGGCGCCTTCGAGCTGCTCGAAGATCGCCTGGGTAGTGCCCTGCAAGGCACGGCCGGCAGGGGTGAGGAAAATGGCCCGGTTGCGGCGCTCGAACAACTCCACACCAAGGCTTTCTTCAAGCAGACGCACCTGGCGGCTGACGGCGCCATGGGTGACATGCAGGTGCTCGGCGGCGCGCACGAAGCTCTCGGTCTGGGCGGCTATGTCGAAGTAGCGGAAGGCGTTGAGTGGCGGCAGTTTCATGGCATTCCTGTTTGTCTGTGCCGACCTCTCGCGGGTAAACCCGCTCCCACAGGTGATACGCCGCCCCTGTAGGAGCGGGTTTACCCGCGAAGAGGCCGACACAGGCTCTAGATATCTGTGAGGAAAGCTATCAGATTTGCTTCACTATAAATCGATTTTTCCTGGTCTATAAGCTCTCGATAATTACCCGGTCTGTGCATTTCCATCGTCTATCGAGAGCCACCAGCATGACCGAACTCATTGCCGTAGCCCTGTTCACCCTGCTTGCCGTCATCAGCCCCGGTGCCGACTTCGCCATGGTCACCCGCAGCAGTTATGCACAAGGCCGCAAGGCCGGGCTGGCTGCCGCCGTGGGCATTGCCCTGGGAGTGCAGGTGCACGTCCTGTACACGGTGCTGGGCATCGCGGTGATCATCAGCCAGAGCCCGACCCTGTTCCTGGGCATGAAAGTGCTGGGCGCGGGTTACCTGGTCTACCTGGGTTTCCAGTCGCTGACCAACACCCGGCGTATCAGCCTCGACGGGGTTGCCGCATCAGCCACCAGCGTAACGCAGGCCCTGCGCACGGGCTTTCTGACCAACGCCCTCAACCCCAAGACCATGCTGTTCGTGATCAGTGCCTTCACCCAGGTAGTGCAACCGGGCAGCTCGTTGGCGCTGGATTTTGCCTACGGCGCTTTCATGTCCATTGCTCACTGGGTGTGGTTCAGCCTGGTGGCGGTATTTTTCTCCAGTACGGCATTGCGCAAGGCGATGATCGAGCGGCAAAGGCTGGTGGACCGGGTTATTGGCCTGGCGCTGATCGGGTTGGGCCTGGCCGTGGCGGTGACCGGAATGCGTTGAGGTGGCAATTGCATGCCCTGTACGGGAAGGGTGCAGGCCTGTGGTATTTTTCGCAGGCAAAGAAAAAGGGCTTACCTTGCGGTAAGCCCTTCGTCTTGTTTGGTGGCTACACAGGGACTTGAACCCCGGACCCCAGCATTATGAATGCTATGCTCTAACCAACTGAGCTATGTAGCCGATGGCGCGCATTATTCTCTTGAACGGCCCCCCTGTCAACACTCATTTCAAAAAAAATTTGCACGCTTTCAAAAACTTAGCGGCCAGGCCCGGGTTCTGCCTTGCCCAACGGCATGTCACCGGCTTTCAACTGCCTGCTGCGCCAGCCATCGGCGGCCTTGAGGTCGGCTTTCCGTACCGGGCCGATATGCGCGCCATCGAAGGTTACCCGCTCACCCATCGATACCATGCGCTGTTCGCTGCCTTGGATAACCATGGCCTTGCCACTGAGCACCACCAGTTCGTCATGGCCTGCATGGCGGGCGACCTGCAGGCGGGTACCGAACACCTGGATGCGCGCGTCGCCCACTGCTATCTCCATGGCCCTGCCGTCGAGCATCACTTCCAAGTATACCCGGCCCTGCACCAGGTGCAGTTGGCGCGTGCGGCCACGCAGGTCGGCGTTCATCGCACTGGCGCTGCCCAGGTGCAGGGTGGTGCCATCGGCCAGGCGGATGCTGCGGCGTTCACCTGCATCGGTATGCAATTCGCTGCCCAGGCGCTGTATCAGCGGCCAGTACAGGTAGGCGGTAGCGGCCAGCCCCAGGAGGAACAATAGCGCCAGCCATTTGCCCAGATGGCTGCGGTGCGCGTTGATCTGCCGTGGACGGACGCGAACGGGCATTGGGCTCATTGGGTTGGTGTGCTCGTGATTAGGGCCGTTTCGCCCAACGATGACGGGTGTTTTGGCCAAGGATGCTAATTATATTGAGAACCATTTTCAAGTGTGTCGCGGACAAAGGAAATAAAAGGTAGCTATGTATCTATTTGTTTTCCGATAATCGGATCCCAAACTACGGACGGAGATTCAGGCACATGGCTATCAGTAGCGCCTCCACGGCGCCCACCAGTGCGGCGGCGAGCCAAGCCACGCCGCTGGTGATGCGCATAATCGGTTTCTGCGCCCTGGCGCACCTGATCAATGACCTGATCCAGTCTGTGCTGCCGGCGATCTACCCGATGCTCAAGGCCAACTACGACCTGAGTTTCGCCCAGATCGGCATGATCACCCTGACGTTCCAGATCACCGCCTCGCTGCTGCAGCCTTGGGTCGGCTTCTTTACCGATCGCCGACCGGCACCGAACCTGCTGCCACTGGGCACCCTGTGTACCCTGGTGGGTATCGTGATGCTGGCCTTCGTCGGCAGCTTCCCGATGATTCTGCTGGCCTCGGCCCTGGTGGGTATCGGTTCGTCGACCTTCCACCCGGAAACCTCGCGTATTGCGCGCCTGGCATCGGGCGGGCGCTTCGGCCTGGCCCAGTCGACCTTCCAAGTCGGTGGCAACACCGGGTCGGCTTTGGGGCCGCTGCTGGCGGCAGCCATTGTCATTCCGTTCGGCCAGAGCCACGTGGCCTGGTTCGGCCTGGCTGCGCTGTTCTTTCTCGGCGTCACCCTGATGCTGCGTGGCTGGTACAAGGAGCACCTCAACCAGGCCAAGGCGCGCAAGGCTGTGCAGGCGACCCACGGCATTTCCCGCGGGCGGGTGGTGGCGGCGCTGATCGTGCTGGGCCTGCTGGTGTTCTCCAAGTACTTCTACATGGCCAGCTTTACCAGCTATTTCACCTTCTACCTGATCGAGAAGTTCGATGTGTCGGTGGCCAGCTCGCAGCTGCACCTGTTCCTGTTCCTTGGTGCGGTGGCGGCGGGTACCTTCTTTGGCGGGCCGATCGGTGACCGCATCGGGCGCAAGGCCGTGATCTGGTTTTCGATCCTTGGCGTGGCGCCGTTCACCCTGGTGCTGCCGTATGCCGATCTGTTCTGGACCACCGTGTTGAGCGTGGTGATCGGCTTTATCCTGGCTTCGGCGTTTTCCGCGATCGTGGTGTATGCGCAGGAGCTGGTTCCGGGCAGCGTGGGCATGATTGCCGGGATCTTCTTCGGGCTGATGTTCGGCTTTGGTGGCATCGGTGCGGCCTTGCTGGGGTATGTGGCGGACCTGCGTGGCATCGAGTACGTGTACGAGGTGTGTTCGTTCCTGCCTTTGTTCGGGTTGCTGGCGGTGTTCTTGCCAAGTACCGGCAAGCGCTGATATTGCCGGGGCTGCTTTGCAGCCCATCGCGACACAAGGCCGCTCCTACAGGGGGACTGCGTACTGTTGTAGGAGCGGCCTTGTGTCGCGAAACGGCCTCGTAGAGGCCCCCTGGGCAATTGACGAGCCAACCTGCGGTGGCCTAGAGTCCGCCCTTTCTTCAACCACCTGCGTAGTAGTCAAAGCAATGTGCCGTACCCAGTCCCTGCCGAACGCCCGCCAGCCTGCCTTCCAGGCCCTGCGTCGTGCGTGGCCGCGCGACACGGTGCTCAAGCGTCGCCGCAGCGTGCTGTTTGCCTTCACCTTCTCGCCACACCTCGCCTGAACTGATCTGCGCTTTCGCGTCGCTCGCCGCCCTGGCGTGCGCGCCTGTGTCTGCACGTCTTTTCGGTTTGTAAGGAGTGGTACATGAACATGCGTTTGCTGGCGGGCCTGTTGTTCGCCGTTTCGGTCGTGGGTTTCAGTTTGGGGGCCAGCCTGCCGCTGGTGTCGTTGCGCCTGCATGAAGCCGGTGCGAGCACCCTGGAAATCGGCATCATCTCGGCCATCCCCGCTGCGGGCATGATGCTCTCGGCGTTCCTGGTCGACGCCTGCTGTCGCCACCTGACCCGGCGCACCATCTACCTGCTGTGCTTCAGCCTGTGCACGTTCAGCATTGCCTTGCTCGAGTCGGCGTTCGGCTCGCTGTGGCAGCTGGCGCTGTTGCGCCTGGGCCTGGGGCTGGGCATGGGTATCGCCATCATCCTTGGCGAGTCGTGGGTCAACGAACTGTGCCCGGAGCACAACCGCGGCAAGATCATGGCCCTGTACGCCACCAGCTTCACCGGCTTCCAGGTGCTCGGCCCGGCAATGCTGGCGGTGCTGGGCGCCGACAGCCCGTGGATCACCGGTATGGTCACCGCCTGCTATGGCCTGGCGCTGCTGTGCATCGTGCTGACCGTACCCAACGACCATGTGGAACATGAAGAAGGTGAAAAGAGCTTCGGCCTGGCCGGTTTCTTCCGTGTGGCGCCGGCGCTATGCGTGGCGGTGCTGTTCTTCTCGTTCTTCGATGCCGTGGTGCTGTCGCTGCTGCCGGTGTATGCCACCAGCCATGGCTTTGCCGTGGGCGTGGCGGCGCTGATGGTGACCGTCGTGTTTGCCGGTGACATGTTGTTCCAGTTGCCGCTTGGCTGGTTGGCCGACCGGGTGGAGCGCACCGGGCTGCACCTGGTATGCGGGCTGCTGGCGATGGCGATCGGTATCGGCCTGCCCTGGCTGCTGAACCTGACCTGGTTGCTATGGCCGCTGCTGGTGCTGCTGGGCGCCGTGGCAGGCGGCATCTATACCCTGGCGCTGGTACTGATCGGGCAGCGCTTCAAGGGGCAGGACCTGGTTACCGCCAATGCCAGCGTGGGCTTGCTGTGGGGTGTGGGTAGCCTGGTCGGGCCGCTGGTCAGCGGTGCGGCGATGGATGTGGCGCCGCATGGTCTGCCCATCGCGCTGGCGCTGATGGCCGGGTTGTTCGTGTGCTTTGCCCGGCAGTCGTACCGGCGCACGGTGCGGTTGCGGGGCGATGGTGCCGAGCAATACCCTGCCAGGAATTAGCCGCGCAAGAATCGGCGTTTGTCCGATGAACGGCTGCGTTAAGCTGGGCCTGCAATCGACCCGTTGGAGGTGCCATGATCCTGTCCGACCTATCGCCTGAAGCCTACCGTGAGGCCACTGAATACCTTGCGGCGCTCGACCCGGACTGGTCGCGGCATATCGAGGCGACCGGGCCTTGCCTGCACCAGGCCACGCCGGGGCGTGAGCCTTACGAAGTGCTGGTGCGAGCGATTGCCTACCAGCAGTTGCATGCCCGTGCTGCCGAGGCAATTCTTGGGCGCTTGCTGGCGTTGTTCCCGGAGGCTGCGTTCCCAGGGCCGGAGCAGTTGTTGGCGGTTACACCGGAAACCATGCGCGCCTGTGGTTTTTCCGCGAGCAAGATGGCGACGATCCAGGGTATTGCCCAAGGCCGGCTGGATGGCCTGGTGCCGAGCCGGGAAGAGGCGCTGGCCATGGCTGACGAGGCGTTGATCGAACGGCTGGTGGCATTGCGCGGGGTAGGGCGGTGGACGGTGGAGATGTTGCTCATCTACAGCCTGGCGCGTTCGGACGTTCTGCCGGTCGACGATTTTGGCGTGCGCGAGGGGTATCGGCGGCTGAAGGGGCTGGACAAGGCGCCGACGCCGGCGCAAATGCGTTCGCTGGGTGGCGGCTGGCGGCCATACCGCACCGTGGCGGCCTGGTACCTGTGGCGGGCTTGAGGTTTTGCACTGCCTGTGCCGGCCTCTTCGCGGGTAAACCCGCTCCCACAGGGATATCCACAGCCTTGAAAGGCTATGCAGTACCTGTGGGAGCGGGTTTACCCGCGAAAGGGCCGGCACAGGCAACAACCTATCTGGACATTTACCAATGAACTCCTACACCACCCCCGACCAACGCTGGCAAGCCGTAGAATCCCGCGAAACCGCCGCCACCGGCCACTTCGTCTACGCCGTGCGCACCACCGGCATCTACTGCCACCCCGGCTGCAAATCGCGTCTTGCCAAGCGAACCAATGTCGAGTTCTACGACACCCCAGCTGCCGCCGAAACCGCCGGCTACCGCGCCTGCAAACGTTGCACCGCCACCACCAGCGCCACCCGCCACAGCCAGCTGGTCACCCGCGCCTGCCGCCTGATCGAAGCCATCGACCCGGCACCCAGCCTCGACCAACTCAGCGCCCAACTGGCCGTCAGCCCTTTTCACCTGCATCGCCTGTTCAAGGCCGAAACCGGCCTGACCCCCAAGGCTTATGCCACCGCTTTCCGTGCCCGGCGCCTGCGCGCTCACCTGGAAGATGGCCAGCGCTCTGTCACCGATGCCATCTACGACGCCGGCTACAACTCCAACAGCCGTTTCTACGAAAGCGCCGACCAGCGCCTGGGCATGCGTCCGCGGCAATACCGCGCCGGCGGCGCCGGGGCAACCATCCACTTCGCCCTTGGCCAATGCTCCTTGGGTGCCATCCTGGTGGCCCAGAGCGAGAAGGGCATTTGCGCGATCCTGCTGGGCGACGATCCCGAGGCCCTGCTGCACGATCTGCAGGACCAGTTCCCCAAGGCCCACCTGGTCGGCGGCGACAGTGCTTACGAACGGTTGGTCGCCGAGGTGGTGGGATTCGTCGAAGCACCCGCCCTGGGCCTGGCCTTGCCACTGGATGTGCAAGGCACTGCGTTCCAGGAGCGGGTGTGGCAAGCCCTGCGCGAGGTGCCGGCCGGCAGCCGGGTCAGCTACACCGACATCGCCGAGCGCATCAGCGCGCCCAAGGCGGTGCGTGCGGTGGCCATGGCCTGCGCGGCCAACCACATCGCCGTGGCCATCCCCTGTCATCGGGTGGTCCGCCGCGACGGCGACATCAGTGGTTACCGCTGGGGCATCGAGCGCAAACAGCAGTTGCTCAAACGAGAAACGGCACTCTCCTGATCGCGTGAAGCCGCGTAGAATCCCCCGCCAAATCGAATTGTAAAGAGGAATATTCGATGAGGCGTGTCAGCCTTGCCCGTTATTGTCCAGGCCTGATGGTTTTCATGGCCCTGATGCTGGCCATTGCCAGCCCGGCCTGGTCGGCCCCGGCCACGCCATTGTCCAATCTGGCGGTTGCCGAAGCGGACGTGCTGGATGAAAACGCCAGCATCGAGCAGTTGAGCGAGCGGCTGGACCAGATACGCCAGGGCGTTACCAGCGACGCCAATGACGATCTGCTTTCGCAGTTGCGCCTGGGCGCAATGCAGGTGCAGCGTCAGGCCGACGCGTTGACTGCCCTGCGCACCACTGATGTTGAAAAAGTCGACGACAAGCTCAAGGTCATCGGCCCGGTCCAGCCGGACGAGGCGGCTACCCTGACCCAGCAGCGTAAAGCGCTGGAGGCCGAGAAGAAGGCCTTGGTGGCGCAGCAGGACCAAGCCTCCAAGCTGACCCAGTCGGCGCGCGACTTGTCCACGCAAATCGTCAACCTGCGCCGCAGCCAGTTCAACTCGCAGATCACCAGCCGCGCGGCCTCACCGCTGACCCCGGCATTCTGGCAGAGCATCATTCGCCCCACCCAGGACGATGTGGCACGCCTGCGTGACCTGCGTGGTGAGACGGCTGATGCCATCGGCAGTGCCTTCAGCGCTGAAAATCGCTGGTTGTTCATTACCAGCCTGGTGGCGGCAATCCTGGTCTGGACCTTGGTGCGCCGCGTGCTCGAGCGCCTTCTCGCCGGCGCCATGGTCAGCTGGCTGCCCGAAGGCCGCCTGCGCCGCAGTGCGCTGGCGCTGGGTGTCAGCCTGGCAACCTTGGGCACCATCGCCGGCTCGGTCTCGCTGCTGCGTTGGGGGCTGGAGAGCAGCGCCGAGTTGGGCGCCGATATCGCCAGCCTGGCCAATCATGTACTTGCCCTGGTGGTGTTCAGTGCCTTCATCACCGGCCTGGGCCGCGCCATGCTGATGCTGCAGCGTCCGTCCTGGCGCCTGCCGCCTATTCACGATGAAGTGGCCAGCGCCCTGGGCTGGTTCCCCAAGGTGCTGGCGTTGGCGCTGATGGTCATGATGACCATGGAACGCATCAACAGCGTGATCGGTGCCAGCCTGGCGCTGACCGTGGCGGTCAACGGCCTGACCGCGCTGGTAGTGGCGTTCACCTTCGCTGGTGCACTGCTGCGTTACCGCCGCACCCTGCGCAAGCATGACCTGGAGCGCCCCACAGGCCTGGCCGGGCTGATCCCGTTCGTGATGGTGATCTGGCTTACGTTGATCCTGCTGGCCTTGCTCGCCGGTTACCTGACACTCGCCTATTTCCTCACCGCCAAGCTGCTGTGGGTCAGCCTGGTGATTACCTGTGCCTACCTGCTGACCACATTCTTTGGCGACCTGTGCGAAACCCTGCTGTCGCCCCGCCAGCCCGGCGGCCTGGCGCTGGCCTCGACCCTGGGCCTGGCGCCACGTCACCAGGCCCAGGCCAGCACCATCCTGGCCGGTATCGGCCGCACCGTGGTGCTGTTCCTGGCGTTGTTGCTGGCACTGATGCCGTCGGGCACCAGCCCCAGCGAACTGCTGTTGAGCCTGGGTGATTGGGACGAGACCGGTGGCAAGCTGCTGGGCAACATGAACATTGTCCCCCAGGACATTCTGTTGGCAGTGGTGATGTTCCTCGGCGGCCTGTTCGCCATCCGCGTGGTCAAGCGCTGGCTGAGCGATCGCCTGCTGCCGGAAACCGACATGGACGCCGGCATGCGTGCCTCGCTGGTGACTCTGGTGGGTTACCTGGGCTTCATCTTCCTGGCCATGCTGGTGATGTCGACCCTGCGCATCAACCTCACCAGCCTGACCTGGGTGGTCAGTGCCCTGTCGGTGGGTATCGGTTTCGGCTTGCAGCAGATCGTGCAGAACTTCATTTCCGGCCTGATCCTGCTGACCGAGCGCCCGGTCAAGGTGGGCGACTGGGTCAGCCTGGCGGGTGTCGAGGGCGACATTCGCCGTATCAACGTGCGCGCCACCGAGATCCAGATGTCCGACCGCTCGACGGTTATCGTGCCCAACTCGCAGTTCATCTCGCAGAACGTGCGTAACGTGACCATGGGCAACGCCCTGGGCGTGGTCGGCATTACCCTGACCATGCCGCTGGAGACCGATGCCAACCGCGTGCGTGAACTGCTGCTGGCGGCTTACCAGGAGCACGAGGCGATTCTGGATGCGCCGGCTACCTCGGTCACCTTCAAGGACCTGACCAGCAGCGGCATGGTGATAGGTGTGAGTGGTTACGTGGCGGGGCCGCGGCAGGTGTCCGGTACGCGCAGTGACCTGTTGTTTACCATCCTTGGGCGCCTGCGTGATGAAGGTATTGCCCTGTCGTCGCCGCAGAGCATGGTGTTGGTGCAAGAGAATGCACGGCCGGCTGACGAGCCGGTGTGAGCATCGGGGGCTGCGTTGCAGCCCATCGCGACACAAGACCGCTCCTACAGGAAATGTGCAGTCCCTGTAGGAGCGGCCTTGTGTCGCGATAGGGGCGCAAGGCGCCCCCAACCCTCAATGCTGCTTGGCCTGCCTGATCCTCAGCAAAATCACCAGCAACACCAACAGCACAGGCGGCGCCATGGCCAACAGCCCATCCCGCGCCGTCAGCCCCAACCCCAGCACATTCAGCCCGCCATACAGCAGCTTGAACAAGTTCAGCAGGTAGTAGGTGATGGCAATGATCGACAGCCCCTCAACCGCCCGCTGGATCTTCACCTGGGCATCGGCCCGGGCATTGAGGCTGCGCAGGATCTCGGCGTTCTGCTCTTCCATTTCCACCTGTACCCGCGCCTGCAACAGGTCGCCCAGGTTGGCCACGTTCTTTGCCAGCTGCTCCAGGCGCTGCTCGGTGGCCGCGCAGTAGCGCACGGTTGGCTTGAACCGGCGTTCGATGAAAACCCCCAGGCGCTGGCAATCGCCCACATGGCTTTCCCGCAGCTCGCCCAGGCGTTCGAACACCAGTTGCGCATAGGCTTGCGTGGCGCCGAAGCGGTGGCGGGTTTTCACCGTACGGCTGACCACCTGGCGTGACAGGTGGGCAATGGCTTCCAGCAAGCCTTTGGAATCATGGTCATCGACACCGGCACTTCGCTCCGAGAGGTTGACCAGGGTCTTGTCGAAGGCATCCAGTTCCTGGCTGAGGTCCTTGGCCGTGGTCAGGGTCAGCGAGGCCATCATGCGGTAGGTCTCGATCTCCAGCAGACGGCGGATCATGCGGCCCTGTCGGTAGGCATTGAGGCGACGGTTGATGAACAGGAAGCGGTTGGTGCCGTCCTCGGTCAGGCGAAAATCGCTCCACACCACCGCATCGCCACCGCCGACGCAGGAGCCGCACGGGTCCTTGAAACCGTAGTGGGGCAGGTCCAGTTCGTGTTCGTCACGGACCAGCACCTGCACCGCATTGATCACTTGCGCCGCTTGCGGGGCGATAGCCTCGGCCAGCACCGGCGGCAGCGTTTGCCACTCGGTGTCGGCGGCAGTGCAGGGCACCACCAGGGTCAGGGTGAAGAACTCGGTGTGCCGTTCCCATTTGAACGGATGGCCATCCAGGCGGGTGATGCCTTGGGCGGCTGCGGTGTCCAGGGCATCCGGGCAGCATCGTTGCAGCAGTGCCGCACAGGCAGCATCGCCGCCGAGCAAGGCCAGGTGGAAGACATGCGCCGGGCCGTCGAAATACAGCGACGGGCGGGCGTGCAGTTCGTTGTGCAAGGCGGTGCGTTGAGGGTGCATGGGTGGTCCGGCCTGGTGTTGTGATTGTGGGGGTACCAGGAAGTGGGACTTTGCGGTGGGCGGGCAAAGTCACGCGGACGCAAAGTTTTGTATCGCCTGTGCCGGCCTCTTCGCGGGTAAACCCGCTCCCACAGGTACGGTGCTGCCCTTCAGGCCTGCGCTATCACTGTGGGAGCGGGTTTACCCGCGAAGAGGCCGGTGAGCCCGGCATCAATTCCAGGCCTTACTCGCGGTTCAACAGCAACTGGTTGAGCGCCCGGGTCATTTGCACGTTATGCACGGTATTGACCAACAACCCGATGCCCGGTTCGCCAGCGTTGGCGCAGATGTATTCGTCGAGGGTGTCCTCAATGCCGAGCAGCAATTGCGAGACGTAACGAAGTGCCTCGGGTGAGGGCAAGTCGTTGTTGATGGTGTAGAACGGGCGGGAGCCAGGTTTTACAGGTGGATCGGGCACAAGTTTATTCATTGCGTTTCCCTAGGTCGGTCAGGAGCTACCACCTCATTCCCTCTCACAGGATCGGGTGGCAGCCGTACGCGGGGTGAGAGACCGGAGACCTAGGAACCCGGCCAGGACCAAGCCTGCCCGCGCACAGCTACCGTTGAGGTTGCAACCAGATCAGCACGGGCTCTCACACCCGGTCGCCATTTGTGACGACTCAGGGAAATTAGCCCTGATGCTCCTGTTCAACAACAGAGAAACGGCTGCGGCGCGGGTAGGATAATTCCCAAGCTACTTCCAGCTGAAGCATTTGGTTTCAGGTTGGGAAAAGTCTTACATCTGAGGGGGGCAAGGCGAGGGCTTCGCCCTCGATCGCCGGCAAGCCAGCTCCCACAGGGATGGCATATGGCTTGCCGGCGAAAGGGCCGCAAAGCGGCCCCGGAAATCTCAACCCAGACAGCGCGTCACATGCTTGACCGACTGGTAGGCCGACAACCCCCAAGGCCCCAGCTCACGCCCGATCCCGCTACCCTTGGTGCCACCCCACGAGGTCTCGACGAACACCGCCTGCACCGAGTTGATCCACACATGGCCAACCTCCAGCGCATCGGCCACCCGCTCGGCGCGCTCCAGATCGGCGGAGCACACCGTAGCCACCAGCCCGAAGCGGCTATCGTTGGCCTCGGCAATCGCCTGTTCCTCGGTCGCAAAGCGACGCGCGCACAGCACCGGGCCAAAGATTTCCTCGGTCCACAGGCGGCTGTCTTTCGGCACATCGGCATACAGCGTCGGGCTGACGAACCAGCCATCACGGTCCAGCGCCTTGCCACCGGCCAGGCACTGCAGGCCTTCTTCCCGCGCCGTGGCAAAGTAGCCGGCCACCTTCAGCCACTGCGCCTGGCTGGTCAGCGGCCCCATGTCGACCTCTTCGGTCAATGGATTACCGACCCGTAGCTGCTCCAGTGCGGCCTGCAAACGCGGCAGCAATGCATCGGCAATGCCGTCCTGCACCAGCAGCCGCGAAGTGGCCGAGCACATCTGCCCGGCGTTCCAGGTGATGCCGGCGACGATCCATTCCACTGCCTGGCCCACGTCGCAATCATCGAACACCACGATCGCCGACTTGCCGCCCAGCTCCAGCGTCACCGGCCGGCACTGCGCCGAAGCGCTGCGCATTACCTGGCTGCCGACACTATTGCTGCCGGTGAACGACAGCTTGTCCAGGCCATTGTGGTTGCTCAGTGCAGCGCCGGTTTCGGCCTTGCCGTTGACGATGTTCAACACCCCGGCCGGCAGCTCCAGGGCATCGGCGATCTGGCCATAGGCCTGTTCGATCAGCGGGGTGACTTCCGATGGCTTGAGCACCACGGTGCAACCAGCGGCCAGGGCCGGGGCGAGCTTCCAGGCGCTGGTCACTAGCGGGAAATTCCACGGTACGATCAGGCCGACCACGCCCACTGGTTCCAGGCGGGTGCGAGCGCTGAAACCCGGCGCAGCCAGCGGCACATCGCGGTTCTTCGATGGCAGTTGCTCGGCCAGTTCGGCGTAGTAGCCGAAGGTGGCGATGGCGTCGTCCAGGTCGATTTCCGCCTCGTGACGTGGCTTGCCGTTGTTGCGCATCTGCAAGGTGATCAATGCTTCACGGCGCTGCCCGAGTTGTTCGGCAAAGCCGCGCAGGTAGGCGGCGCGTTCGCTGGCGCTGGTGTTTTTCCAGGCGGGTAGGGCGCCACGGGCAGCGGTCACTGCCTGGTCTACCTGGGCGACGCTGGCGGCCTTCAGTTCGGCAAACGGTTGCCCAAAGGCCGGGTCATTGACGCTGATGCAGTCGCTGCCCTGGCCTTCGACCCAGCGGCCGGCGATGTAGTGGGAAGTGGTCATGGTCGGTTTCCAGTCAGGCCGTTTCGGCGGTGGTTACCGGCGAGTGCGCGGTGCTTTTGCAACGCACCCAACGCGGGCCCTGGGGGCCATACACGCCGGCAGGTTCGGGGAACAGGTTGAGCAGCAGCAGGTACAGCACACCGGCCAGCCCCAGGGTGACCGGCAGGCTCAGGTCGATGCCGCCGGCCAGGTCGCCCAGTGGGCCGACGAACTGTCCTGGCAGGTTGACGAAGCACAGGCCCACCGCCGCGCTGGGGATCCACGCCCCCATGCCGCGCCAGTTCCAGCCATGCAGGAACCAGTAGTGGCCGCCACGCTGGCCGCGGGTGAACACCTGCAGGTCGTCGGCATGGTAGAAGCCGCGGCGGGTGATCAGGCCGAGGATCATGATCACCATCCACGGGCTGGTGCAGGTGATGATCAGCACAGCGAAGGTCGACACGCTCTGCACCAGGTTGAAGGTGAAGCGGCCGATGAAGATGAAACCGATCGCCAGCACGCCAATCAGCAGGGTGGCGCCGGCACGGCTGAGCAGGCGTGGGAACACGCTGGACATGTCCAGGCCAGTACCGTACAGCGCGGTGGTGCCGGTCGACATGCCGCCGATCACCGCAATCAGGCACACCGGCAGGAAGAACCAGCTTGGCGCCACCGCCAGCAGGCCACCGACGTAGTTGTTGGCGGCGATGTAGTCCGGCGCCTGGGTGGCCACCAGGGTGGCGGTGCACAGGCCGAACAGGAACGGGATCAGTGTCGCGCCCTGGGCCGCGATCACTGCCAGCATGATGCGAGCCTTTGGGGTTTCACGCGGGATGTAGCGTGACCAGTCGCCGAGGAACGCACCGAACGACACCGGGTTGCTCATGGCCAGGATCGCCGCACCGACGAATGCCGCCCAGAAGCCCGCCTGGCCGAGGTTTACGCTACCCGCATAACCGGCGTCGAACGGCCCGGCAAAGGCAACGATGCCCAGCAGGAACAGCAGGCTCGAGGCCCACACGGCGATTTTGTTGACCCACAGCATGAAGCGGAAGCCAAAGATACACACCACCAGCACCAGCACCGCGAACAGGCCGTAGGCCAGGCCCAGGGTCAGGTCGGTTTCCGGCAGGCCGGCCAGGCGCTTGGCACCGCCGACCAGGGCGTCGCCCGAGCTCCACACCGACAGCGAAAAGAATGCCACCGCGGTGAGCAGCGACAGGAACGAACCGACGATGCGCCCGTGCACGCCAAAGTGCGCACCCGACGACACCGCGTTGTTGGTGCCGTTGAGCGCGCCGAACAGGCCCATGGGCGCGAGGATCAGCGCGCCTACGCCGACGCCGAGCAGGATCGCCCACACGCCGGCCTGGAACGACAGCCCGAACAGCACCGGGAAGCTGCCCAGCACGGCCGTGGCGAAGGTATTGGCGCCGCCGAAGATCAGGCGGAACAGGTCCAGCGGGGAGGCGTCGCGTTGATCGTCGGGGATCTGTTCGACGCCGTTGGTCTCGATACCGGTCGAGTGGCTCATGGTGATGCTCCAGCGCGGTTGTTGTGGGCCGGCGCAGTGCGCGGGCCTTCTTGTGGGTGCGATGGCAGGGCGGCAGGGCCGCGTAAAGGGGATCAGGCCGGCGATACGACCGACAGGTGCTCGTGGCAGGCCAGCCACCGTTCGCCGTGGCGGCGGAAGACAATGGTTTCGCGCTCGCTCAACTGGTGTTCTTCGCCGGCGATGCGGATGTGCGTGGCCACATCATGCATGAAGATCGCCATGTCACCTTGCAGGCTCACCTGGGCATTGCCCGATTCGCAGGCGAGCACGGCAAACCCGTCGGCCTGCCATTGGGCCCAGAGTTGCTCGTAGGCATGGCGCGACAGCAGCGGTTGCGGCAGGGTGTGGAAAAGGAAGGTGGCGTCTTCGCTGAAGCAGGCGAAATAGCGAGCGGTGTCGTTGCTGGCGAACGCCGCAACGAGGTCGGCGGCGGCTTGCCGTACCTGGAGTGTCTGGTCCACGGGAGTGGCCTCACGGTTCTTGTGATTGTGGTGAAGCGATTCTGGTGGCGGTTGGCGAGGGGAAAAATCGCTGCGGGCAAATAATCAGTTCAGGAATTTGTGAAGTGATGGAGGCGCTTTCTCAGGTTTCGCACTGCGCATCCTGTGGGAGCGGGTGTGCCCGCTCTCATAAGGCTGCACATAACTCATTGAATTAGCAGGGACCCTGTGGGAGCGGCTTTGTTCTGGTCAAGTATTTCCGGACACCGGTTACGGTGATCAAGCCGCCTGCTGCT
>NZ_JALLKV010000056.1:0-39083 GCF_023093815.1 Pseudomonas sp. PNPG3 | reverse complement strand
TGGAAACGATCACTTGCGGCTCATGGATTGGCCAGCTCGGCAAGGCGCTGGCTCCTCGTGAGCTCGAAGCAATGCTGTGGGTGGCCCAAGGCCTCACCACCAAAGAAATCGCACGCGAGATGGCGGTCAGCCCGGGCACCGTGGCCAACCGCATTGAGGCCGCGCTGTTCAAGCTGGAAGCAGGCCGCCGCATCGAGGCGGTCACCAAGGCCATGCGCCAACAGATCATCAGTCCACTCTGCATCGCCCTAGCTGCCCTCATCGCCATGCACGCGGCGATCAACGACAGCGACCCGATGCGCCGCGACCGCCGTGCTCCTGAACGCCGCACAGCCCAAGTTCGAATCGTTCGCAAGGCCGAGGCCTTCGAGCTCCACGCCTGACCCACCGAGGACCAACTCATGCAAACAGCCGTGCATAAAGCTTTCGAGGACAAGCGAATGGTGCTCGCTGCCTTGCTTGAGCGCAGCCAGGAAGCGCGCAACGAAGCCTTCGCCCGAATCGCCCAGGGAACGCCTCGCTATCAAGCGCGTGGCAAGGGAGGCATGTGGGATGTGGTCGAAATCTCCACCGGCGCAGTCCAGGGCTTCGCTTTCAGCTACCGGACCGCGCTTCGATTCGTGGACGCAATGGAAGCCGGGGCAGCGAGCAAGCCAGGGGCGACGCAATGAGCAAGCGCAAGCCCCACAACATGCGGGCACGCCTGGAGCGGACCTGCCGCGCCCTGGTCTCGGCCAACCACGCCGCCGTCGTGAACATCGATCCCAGCGGCCAGCAGGTGCTGATCAACTGGAAGAATCTCAAGCAGATTCGCGTGCGCCAGGTCGTCGACGCCGTCTGCGACATCCCGCACCGGTGGACCATCTACCTGAGCGTCTTATGCCGCGACCACTTCGGGGCCCGATACCACAAGTCGATCGAGGTCGCGCCGCAGGGCAACTACCGGGCCGAACACCTGACCGACGTGATCGAGGCTACCTACACCGACCTACGGGCCACGGCCAACCCTAATCACTTAGTGGCGGCTGGCTGGATCGCCATCCCCACCGACACAACGCTCGACGAGGCAGAGGCCGCAAAGATCTTTGCCGCTGTCGGCGCCTGGAATCAGCAGAAAGCAGCATGAAACGCATCACCGCGCGTGTCCGGCATGGCCGGCGCCAGCAGTACATCAATCTGCCGCCCAGCGGCCTCGTCCACATGGAGTCTCTGCAATGCCAAAACCCACAGACACCACCGAGTTCTTGCAGGAGCTCAACGGTGGCGCCTTCGCCAGCCAGATTGGCCACGCCCTGTCCGAGGTAGCCGCAGGCGTTGTTGATTTCGGCAAAACCGGAAAGCTAACCATCACCCTGGACTTCAGCCAGATCGGCGAATCCAGTCAGGTGAAGATCAAGCACAAGCTCGACTACAAGGTGCCGACCAAGCGCGGTACCCGCAGCGAAAACACCAGCCTGGACACGCCGATGCACGTCGGCTCGGGCGGCAAGCTTTCTCTCTTCCCTGAGAAACACGACCAGCTCTTCACCCGTGAAGAAGCACCTGTACACCCACGCTCGTAACTCACAGCACCTACAAGGAAAAGCGCATGTCCCTCAGCAAAGAAGCTCTCGAACTGATTCAAGAAAATGCGGTAGCTGCAGCTGGCATCCAACTGCCGGCCCTCGGCAAAGTTGCCGTTGTTCCACAGAACTTCAACGTAGTTGATCTGGAACGCTACCAGGCCGGCCGTAACCGCTTCCGTGGCACCTACTCCACCCATTCTCTGGCCGACTACAGCGCCTACGTCGTCGAGCGCGCCGTGCCTGCCGCCCGCGGCTTCATCGACCAGGACAGCATGAGCTGCATCGTGCTGTTCAATATCGGTACTGCTGAGATGCCGGGCCACGCTGATGACCGCGCGGTACTGCGCCTCAAGGCTTCGGCTGCGTTCGCCGCCGTTCAGGCGGTGTGCGGCCAGAGCCTGGTGCAGAAAGCCATGAGCGACTGGATTGAAGACTGGAACCAGCACTTGTCGGCCACCGATGAGAATGGCCAGACCATGACCATCGCCAAAGCGATCGCTGCGGTTCGCACCATCACGGTGAAGGCCTCGTCGGAGAGCGATCACGCCGTCGGTGAAACCCGCGCCAGCCGCAGCACCATGGACCAGATCGAAGCCAGCAGCAAAGAAACCCTGCCTGCCTGGCTGGACTTCAAGGTCATTCCGTTCGAGGGCTTGGCCGAGCAAGTGATTCGCCTACGTGTGTCCGTCATCACCGGCGGCGCGCAACCGGTGTTGAAACTGCGCTGGATCGGCGAAGAAGCCCAGCGCGAAGCAATCGCCCAGGAATTCAAAGCTGTTCTAGACGATAAGGTCGGTACCGCCGCGAGGCTGTCTCTGGGTACATTCGACGCGAAGTAATCATTTGAATCCGCGACCCCGGGGTATGTGCTTGGGGTCGCGGTGAGTGGCTATACGACTGTTACTTGTTTTCGATCAGCTTGTGAGCAAGCTCAACACTTGCTTGGTGGGCCTCTTCCTTGGTCTTCCAGCAATTGTCGTCGTCTTTTCGAACGGGCAGGCCATCGACATGAACCTCAGTCATATACCCATTCGGGTACTTGAAGAACCTGATAGTGAATGCGACCCCGTTGTGTGAGTCTCTCGACGAAGACTCAATATTCCCAATTTCTCCGAGCATTCCTTCTCCCTCGTTCATCCGGCCCCGCGCCGGCACCACCTGATAACCCATATCAAGCCAAATTGCCACCATGCCGCATCCGGCCACGGAGGGCGGCGCATGCATGGAGAAAGCCATGAGCTACTTCTACAAGACCGAATCGCCGAAAGTCCTGGCCGCCGTGTGCGCCTGGGCCGAGAAGAAAGCGGCCTGGGACGTTCAGCGCAAGAAGCTGGGCGAGGCCTTTGGTGCCGACGCCTCGCCGATGTACAGCGGCTCCCGCAACTACGTCGGCGGCATCAAGCTCAGCGCCAGCCGCGACCTGGACGTGCACTGGTGCCGCCCTGATGAATATGGCTACCGCTCGCTGCGCCGCGCGGCCAAGCATGCCAAGGGCACGGACAAAGAGGTACGTGCGGCCGAGAAGGCTGAACATCAGCGCCTAGAAGAACTCTGGAAAGCACATTGCCCGGACGCTATCGACCGGGACGAAATGTGGGAAGCCATCGGCGTCGAGCGCGGCGGTATCTGGCTCAGTGGCGGGGTGTGCTTCAGCTATGGCGATACCGTGTACCTGAACCTGGGCAGCAAGGCTGCTGACGGTGATGTCGAAGGCCTGGTCGAGATCGTCAGCAGCGAGTACGAGGCCGCTCGCCAGCGCGTGCTCAACCAGCGCAAAGCGGCCTGATCAAGGAGTGATCCATGAGCAACTATAACTGCGACTACGTTCGCCGCCATTACGACGTGCCGGCCGAGATCGGGCGCCGCGTGATCGCCAACGGCGAACCGGGAGTCATCATGGCCGACCGCGGCCACTACATCGGCGTCATCCTCGACAGCGACCCGAAGAAGCGCATCCGCAACTACCACCCCACTTGGGAAATGCAGTACGGCGAGATGGCCGAAAAGCTGCCGCTGAAGCGCTACCAGGTTCTGGTCGCGGGCTGGGACTGGTGGGACATCACCAATCGAACCATTGTCGATGTATTCGCCAGCACCCCGTCGCAGGCCAAGTACAAGGCATATGAACGCTGCGAGTACCACGACATCGAGTGCATGTTCGGCTTCAGGGTTCGCCGAGCCTGAACCTCCGGCACAATCCGCCACCGCAGTTTAAATTTTATCAGCACCGGCATACCGCTGTTACTCGCTCAAGATTTTTTGCTGATAAATTCTACACGGCTAAGTTGACCAATCTCCCGCCAAACCGGTCTATAATTAAGATGATCCATCTGACACCACGCAAAAAAATCTGATTCTTCCAAAGTCTCTCTCACCCAACAATGGTCAGGCGAGAATGTTGAAAACAGAAACAATACAGTCAACACTTCGCTCGACAAGTTAGAAGACAAGGTTACATATGCAAACTCCTTTGCCCCCTCCGAAACTTCGGAATTATGGATAAAGCTGATTATGTTGCTTACGGAGTGTATGTAAGTATCAAAAACAAACGCACATTCACTACGCCAATCATCGAAACGCTCAATCCACTGCGCACCACCTGCCCCCTCAACATCCCAGTCATCCAAATAAATGTAGATTGACCGAAGAAATGCCATTTCGCCAACCAGCCTCTTATCTGACGATAAAGTGATAGTTGGAATTTGCGACAGATTCAATGATAGCAATTGGAAAAAATTATTATCAAACTGCTGACGAGCATTATGCTTGTTCTGCCTCTTAAGAGCACGAGCTGAAGCCTTCAACTCCTTAGTCGATTTAGATAATTCTTTACTCTGAAGCACGATTGTATGAAGCAGAGCCAGTAGACCAATTATCGAAAACAACGGATTAAGAATACCGCCCAAAAAGTCCCCAAACTGACCCCAGGACTCCTGAGCATCAGAAGGCGAAATACCAAACTGTACAACAAATGACAACAACAGCATTACCGCTATTAAAACAGCAGTTGTCATTGCCGCAATTAACCACTGGGGCAACTCCCGGAACTTTTTCACACTGGACATCCTTGCAAATTTCAAAAACCGCCTATGTAACACAATGACGACAGCAATCGACTACTCGCCGCCTCAGCGGATCAAGTACCGAGACGCCGCAATCGCTGACGAGAGCTAGCCCATTGTTGGGCCTGAAGGGCGCTTTTGAAGAGATAACTCCAACCTTTCAGCCAAAGCGATTGCCGAGGGGAGGTCTGCAAAAGCTATGTTCGAAGCTTCCGGGCCGTTCACGTAAAAACTGACTTCGCAATACGTTCCTTCAGCGTTCTGCTCCTCCCAAGCGTGAACTGAGTATTCGCCCGCATTTCCGTAGTGCTTCCCCCAACGCCCCATTGCAGTTACCTCAATTACTTAGTGATAAATGAGGTCACTTTCTACCCTAGAACCCACCAGCACGCCACCTCGGCGAGGACCGCCTATGTCAGCGTTTCAGAAAAAGAACCCCCTCGACTTCAAAACCCAGTACGGCCTCGGCTTCGACCCTCAGGACGATGAGATCGTGGTCGACTTCTTCTGCGGTGGCGGCGGTGCCGGTACCGGGCTGGAGATGGGCCTGGGTCGACCAGTGACGGTGGCCAAGAACCACAGTCCCGCAGCTATCAGCATGCACACCGCCAATCACCCAGCGGCGCGCCACTTCACCACCGACGTGTTCGAAGGAGACCCTGACGAGGAATGCCAGGGCCGCGCCGTGGGCTGGTTCCACATGAGCCCCGACTGCACGCATCACAGCCAGGCCGCCGGCGGCCAGCCGCGCAAGCGCGAGATCCGCAACCTGTCGTGGATCGGCTTGAAGTGGGCCGGCAAGAAAAAGCCTCGGGTCATCAGCCTGGAGAATGTGAAGCAAATTTTGCAGTGGGGCCCACTCATCGCGAAGCGCGACAAGGCCACCGGCCGGGTGATGAAGCTGGACGGCACCGTGGCCGCCCCGGGCGAGCGCGTGCCGGTGCATCAGCAGTTTCTGGTACCGAACCCGAAGCGCCGCGGCATCACCTGGCGCCGGTTCGTGCAGTTGCTGGAATGTATGGGCTACCAAGTGGAATGGCAGATCATCAAGGCCTGCGACTTCGGTGCGCCCACCAGCCGGGAGCGCCTCTTCATGATTGCCCGGTGTGACGGCCAGCCCATCGTGTGGCCAGAGCCGACCCACGCCAAGAACCCCTCCAAGGGCCAGCTGAAGTGGCGCACTGCCGCGGACTGCATCGACTGGAGCGTGCCGAGCAAGAGCATTTTCGGCCGCAAGAAGGATCTGGCAGCCGCCACGCTGCGCCGGGTGGCCAAGGGCATGAAGAAGTTTGTGCTGGACAATCCGCAGCCCTTCATCGTGCCGATCGCGAACTGGTCAGGCGAGCTAGCCCAGTCGGCAGATGAGCCGCTGCGCACCGTCACCTCATGGCCGCGTGGCGGATCCTTCGCCGTGGCAAGCCCAGTGGTTCTTCCAGCAACGCACCAGGGTGCCGACCGTGTGAACAACCCGCGTGATCCGCTGCCAACGGTTACTGCAGCCAATCGTGGTGAACTGATGATGGCCAGCCCCGTGATGATCGGGGCCGGTGGGCCTGTGTACGCCGGCAAGCCTGCGCCAGCTGATCAACCAATGGGCACGCTGATGACGCATAACCACCGCGCCCTGGTCACTGCATTCATCGAGCAGGCCAACGGCGGCTTCAACACCACCCCGGCCAAGGGTGCAGACGAGCCGCTGACCACGGTAACCAATACCGGCAGCCAGCAGCGCCTCGTAACAGCCAGTCTGGCCACGCTCCGCCGCAACTGCGTAGGGCGGGCTGTAGATGAGCCGGTGCCGACCATGACCGCCGGCGCCGAGCATCACGCCCTGGTCGAGTACAAGCTATCGCCAGAGCATGAGGAAGGCGCCCTGCGCGTCGCCGCGTTCCTGATCAGCTACTACGGCACCGAAAATACCAGCGCAGCAGACGCGCCAGCACCGACAGTCACCACCAAGGACCGCTTGGGCCTGGTCACCGTCTTCGTGAAGGGCACCCCGTACGTCATCGTCGACATCTGCCTACGCATGCTGCAGCCGCACGAGCTGTACCGCGCCCAAGGCTTTCCAGCCAGCTACATCATCGACAAGGGCGCCGACGGCAAGCCGTTCACCAAGACTGAGCAGGTGCACATGTGCGGCAACAGCGTAAGCCCGCCGCCGATGGCTGCACTTGCTCGCTCAAACGATCCTTGGAAAGTCAAAGCTTCGGAAGCTGCTGCCGCCTGACTCTACGGCGCTGGTCGCCAGCGCCGCCCCGACGAAAGAGACGACACGCAGCTAAAGGTGAAGCTGGACAATCAAAGCGCGGGCTGCGCCCGTATAGCCTCAGTTTCTTCTACGCACGATGCTATATGGCCGAGCACCAATGAAGATATTGGTCTGGAGATTGTAAAGTCGAAGTGTAATCCGAACCGTACCGCTCGAATTGGGTCGCGAAGTTCCAGCAAGGCAGCTTCAAGTTTTTGACTCACCTCACAGACTGCACTTACGAAGACTGGACTAGGCAAGGTCAAAAGGTCGATTTTGCTCAATGTCTGCACTAGCGCCGAAAAGTTCTCTCTGACCATCACGACATTCACCGGATCATTTTGGCTAGTCAAAGAATTAACTACAGAGTCAACGTGCCTCAATATTCCGACTACGCCGGAGCACCTGGCCATTTCGATCCGCCGCGCTTCAATTGCTGACCTTCTACCTTGGGCGCCAGCTATAGACCATGCGGCCCATATAGATACGATTGCACCGATAGCCTGAACCCAGCTTGCGACTTGACCACTGTCGAGCTTGTAAATCCTCGCCAACAACAGTCCGGCATAAAGGAATGCAAGGACTAACACCACATTCTGAACTGAGAGCCATGGCTTAAACAGGCTCTTTCCATAGTCGTTCAACATATCCCCTCCCATTTTTTGCCGCGAATGATACGCGTCGAGGTATCCCCATGCCCACAGAAAAACGATCCAGCACCATCGAACAGCATGACCATATCGAAGGCATCCTCGGAATGGTCAGCGTGCCGTGCGAACTGCTTGAGCGTCTCGACCTCGGCAAGAACACGGCAACAGCACTGGCCGCGCTTCCTGAATTGCGCGCCGTCCTATGCCAGCCAGCCCCGCAGCCCCACCCCGAGCCAATAGCCTGGATGGTTGATACTGCCTTCTGGTGGACCAAAGAAGAGGCAGAGAGGGATGCGGCTGCGACTGGGCTACCGGTGGTGCCGGTCGGGCCGCTGACCAGTAGCGCCGAGATCGAGCAGCTGCGCGAGGTCATCAAACACTCTGACGCGCAGATCATGCGACAGAGCATGCGCATATCGAATCAGCGCGCCCAGCTGGCCGAGCGGGATGCACTTGCGCAAGCAGTAAAGGAAGCTGGCCAAATTGCACATCTCTACAACAGCGGAGATGGTTTGTTGATGTGGATTGTTGGCCATGCTCAGCGCCTATCCGCCAGCGCAGAGCCGATCGACGGATGCGACCACAGCTATTCCAACAAGGCAGGCTGCCCTGAGTGCGGCGAGGCGTTTGCAGGCGCAAACCTCGACCCGAAGTTGATCGGCATCGCGCACACGCCACCGGCTGAGTACGACGAACCCTGAAAGGAGTACATCCGTACTCTTCTGCTGTAACCCCTCTCCCCTCTATTCACTGCCGCGATATGGCGGCCAAGGACGAAGTCATGCCTGAAGAAAGCCAATTGCACCCAGACGTGGCGCGCATCTACGACATTTTCGGCCTGCATCACTCGCATCCGATCAGCGTTCTTGAGGTCAACGTCAGGAACACAAAGCACTTCTCCGACCTTCTTCAGGCAGTGGAGAGTGAGTTCCTGATGGTGCCTGGCACCCCTTCGGACGAGCCCGAAGATGAAGGCTTCCCGGTTGATGATGAATGCCTGGTCAACCGGTGGGGATCAACCCAAGAAGAGTACATCGAGCAGTTCCGGGCAGCGCTCGAGCACCTGAACGGGAAGAGTCGCACCATCACCCTCTCCGGCTGTGAGTTCACAGAAGACGATCTGCTCCGCACTGCGGTGCGCATGGTGCGGGGCACCACCAGAATGAAGCAGCCACGCTGGGTGCTCATGAAGGACGCATTCTGCTGCGGATCAGGCGTTGCGCACGCGCTGTGCCGCCGTTTCGGCTTTGATCCGGACGAGGACCTGCGCAAATGACCATGCGCCTGAAGAAAGCCGAGCGCGAGCAGGTCCGCCAGAAGTACGGCGGCCGCTGCGCCTACTGCGGCAACGACTTGGGCGATCGCTGGCACGCCGACCACCTCTCCCCTGTGATTCGATTGCCTGATGACCGGGTGGCGGAGCAGATGCAGAACCACAACCTGGCCAACATGATGCCGGCTTGCGTGCCATGCAACCTGAGCAAGTCACGCATGCAGCTGGAGGACTGGCGCCGCTGGCTGGCCGGCCATGTCAATAGCCTAAACCAGTACCACCCCATCTACCGCCTGGCCAAGGCCTACGGCTTGATCGCCGAGACCGGGGTTGAGGTCGTCTTCCACTTTGAAAAGGCGCAGCACGATGGCATCCAAAACCTATCCGCTTGATGTACGTAGCGTCGGCGAAGACACCTACATCTGCATGAGCAAGGGTCACCACAATCTGGAAGAGTTCATGAAGGCTGCCGTTGCGGATCACCCTGGCTGGTTCCTGGGTGGTCCTGAGCATGTCTGGATCAAGACAACCCCTGGCCACGGCACCTACGACTGCATGTACAACATCGTGCCGCAGGGTACCCGCGGTGCATGGCCGGCGACCTACTGCTGGGAGTTCGGCGAGGACTACAAGCGCTACAACGCCGAGGTGCAACCATGACCCGCCTCGCCCTCTGCCTCCTGCTGCTGGCCGCCCTGGCCGGCTGCATCGAGCAACCAGGTCACCTGGAAGTTAAGGAAGACACAACCCGTGCCGTCACCTGCTGGCAGTCGGATAGCGGTATGGCCTGCCTGCCCAACTGGATGTTGGCGCCCCCTGAGCCGGAGAAATGCTTGATCAAGAACCTCAAGTCCGATGCCTGCCGCAAGCTCTTTAGGGAGAACGCCGGCAACCAGCGCCAGCTCTCCCCGCACGAAACCCAACCCGAACCTACACCCGCTCTGGCGCCTGGGCGCTGGATTGATGAGAGGTATCAGCTGTGAGCGAATTCACGGATACGCAGCGCCTTGACTTCATGCTGAAGAACTTCCGCAAGGTGATTGTTGAAGTACTGCCGTTCGGCGGCAGGGACATCTATGTCGAAGAAGGCTTCATGGGCGACAAGACGTATGGAGCGGTCAGGCTGACCAACCCGAGCGCTCAAGAGGAAGAACAAGCAAAAAGGACGGCGATCGATATCGCGCTGCTGGTGCAGCAATGACCGACCTGATCGAAGTGAGGGTATCCAACCTGGCCGGTGCGGCGCTTGACTGGGCGGTGGCCATGGCCACTGAAGCTGCAGAACTCAAGATCGGAGAGCAGGGTATCGTTTGCATATACGAGACCCCGGAAGGAGGGTGCTGGACGAATCTCTACCAGCCCTCCTCCGATTGGAGCCAGGGCGGCTTGCTAATCGACACCTATCACGGCGGCCTGCACTACGAGGCTCACTTGACCGACGCGAACTTCCGCTACAGCTCTGGGCCAGGCAGGACCGGTTTCTGGTGCTACGGCCCAACTGCGCTAATTGCCTTCTGCAGAGGCCTTGTCAAAGCCAAGCTCGGCGATACCGTCCAAGTGCCCAAGGAGCTGATGCCATGAGCAACTATCAATTTTGCCTGATCCTGTCGTTGCTGTTCTTTATCACGGCCAATGGTGTCGGCACGAATGGCCCGGCGGCTCTTGGCTACCTACTGGGTATTGCCTGCGCCTTTGCCGCGCTCGTCTGGTGCTTCCTGGAGCGAAAATCATGATCCTGCCCCTGATGTACATGGCCTACCTGATCTACAAAGGACCGCGACCATGAAAGCGCGCATGACCTACTGGAACGGCTCCTGGTGGTGCCGGCGAATGGGGTGCACCGGCCAGGGCTCGACGATGAAAGAGGCCTGGGACGACATGTGGAAGCTGTACTTCGAAGCCGTCCGTCCTGCTCGCCCGCAAACCTTCCATTCGCCGCGCGTCCGCTGCGGCTGAATAAAACTCACCCCTCCCCCCTACTACTCAAGCCCGCCGACATGCGCGGGCGAGGATTCCCTATGTCCGCAACCAACCGATTCCACCAGGTCGCCAACGACGCGCTGGTGATGATCAGCGAAAACCTTAATCCGGGCGCCAAGCTGGCCTTGGTGATCTACACGCCCGGCGAGCCGGAACTGGATATCGTCCTGAAAGACAGTGGCCTGAACGTCGACGAGGTCGTTAATACCCTGCGACGCCACGGTGGGCTGAGCCTGGACGGCGAAAACACCTACAAGCGCTCGGTCTGTGAGGTCATCATCGGCGCACTTGCCACAGGCAAGCAGAACAACAACCCACCGCCTGCCGATCACTGGGGCCTGGAGTTCTGGGATATCGGTCGCGCCGAGGGTGCGCTGCAGGAAGAACTGGTGCGCGCGCTGCGACTGGTGCGCAAAGAGCTGGATGCCTGCCAGCGAGTGATCCACTACGCCGGCGGCTTTGACCCCGCCTACGTCAACGACGCCCAGGCCGCTATCAAGGTTGCTGATGGGGTACTTGAAAAGATTCCCGCTTGACCCTCACCCTACCACTATTCAAATGCCCGCCGGCTGTAGTGCGGGCGAGGAACCTCTATGTCTGAACGCAAAATGATGTGCATCTACCACGGCAACTGTGCCGACGGCTTCGGTGCCGCCTGGGTTGTCCGCAAGGCCCTAGGTGACCAGGTCGAGTTCGTCGCCGGAGTGTACGGTCAGGTACCGCCTGACGTTGAAGGCAAGGACGTCATCATCGTGGACTTCAGCTACAAGTACGACGTGCTGGCCAAGATGAGCTGGCAGGCGCACAGCATCATCATCCTGGACCACCACAAGTCTGCAGCTGAGGAGCTTAAGCAGTTTCCGCCTTTCCATGCTGGAGTTAGGGTAGATGGCCGCTATGCCGACAACTCGGTATCGCTGGGCTGGGAAAGCGCCCACGAACTGATGCTCTCCCAGGGTGCCCCAGCAATCGCCTGTTGTTTCGACATGAACCGGAGCGGCGCCATGCTCGCTTGGGACCACTTTTTCCCCGGGCAAGAGCCGCCAATGCTGCTGCGCCACATCGAGGACCGCGACCTCTGGCTATTCCAGCTGGATGGCACTCGCGAGATCCAGGCCAACCTGTTCAGCTACCCCTACGACTTCGAAGTCTGGGACAAGCTCATGGCCGCAGACGTGGAAACCCTCCGCTCGGACGGCGCCGCGATCGAGCGCAAGCACCACAAGGACATTGCCGAACTGGTCGCCGTGATGAAGCGCCGCCTGGTCATTGGTGGCCACGATGTGCCGGCGGCCAGTCTCCCCTACACGCTCACCAGCGACGCGGGTCACCTCATGGCCCAGGGCGAGCCCTTCGCCGCCTGCTACTGGGATACCCCGGAAGGCCGCGTCTTCAGCCTGCGCAGCACCGACGAGGGCATGGATGTGTCGGAGATCGCCAAGCAGTACGGCGGCGGTGGTCACCGCAATGCCTCCGGCTTCCGCGTGCCGTTCGGTCACGACCTGACCAAGTAACCCGCCCCCCCAAGTTCAGCCCGCCAGCGCACGCTCGCGGGCATGGAGGCCCTATGCCCGAAAACACCGACTACAGCATGTCGCCAGACGACGCACTGATCATCGCCGACATCAGCCAGCATGGACTGGATACACGCCGAACCATGGTGGAGGCCCTGTGGAGACAGCACGGCGCTGCAAAGCTAGCCGAGATGTTCGCTCAATTCATTGGGATGGCGAACTCCGTCGCAGCCAACTGCGCAGAGATGAGCGACATGGTCCTCATCCATGAATGCGGGGTTCACCCCGACAAGTTCGACAGCGTGAACCTGCCGACCATCTTCGGCGCCTGCCAAGGCGTGCAGATCGCCAATAAGTGCGACCCCGCCGGCGCATGCCATGGCTGCGCCTACCGCCTGGGCTCCATCGCCAATCAGTCACCCATAACCACCAGCGACGCCGAATTCATGGCGCATGACCGCAAAGGCTTCATGTGTCATGCCGACCTCGACGAGCGCGGTGAACCACTTCGAGTTTGCGTGGGCCACGCCAAAGCAGCCCGAGCCTCTACCTGACCACCAACCTGCCGCCACCGGCGGCGTGGAGACAATCTATGAAAGCTGCTCTACCAAACCCCGTATTGGCCGGCGCATCCCTCAGCGCCACCGTCAGCACCGGCTTCACAGCCAAAACGGAAGCAGGCGGCAACGCCCGCCTCGCCATCATCGACGAGAACGGCAATGTCATCGCCCAGGGTCAGGATGTGGCCTGGGCGGCCTGGAGAGTCTGCGTCGAAGTCCAGGAGAACTTTTGGGAGGGCCAGGGGCACCTGGTGGTTCATACTCAACCTCCAGGGTCTATCGGCAAACAGCCTGACTGACTTACATCGGGCGGTCGGTCCCGGCCGCCCAGTCTCCCGATTTTCGGTCAACGCGCAGCCACCGGCGCTGGCCAGACTTCGATACCAGCAGAACATCGATGTTTGGAGAATTGCGCCCGGCGGGGATCACACCACGCATGTAGATGACAATTCTACCGAAGGTATCCAACATCAATTGCCGAACCTGTTCGCGCACCCGGACATCCAAGCTGTCGACTCCCGCTGCCAAATCCGCCCATACCTTGGCATTTGCCGGGGCCTGGCTAGCCGTTGCTGCAGCCATTTTCCGCTCTACCTCCTGCAGCTTATCCCTTGCGGCTTGGTGCTGTTCCTCGAGCTCCTGAAGCTTGCGCACCAAGACAATCGGGGACACGCCCTCTCCCTCCCCCAACGCCAGCGCCTCGGTCACTCGCGACACCTGACCTTCAATGTTGGTGCACTCCGCCTGAGCGTCGATGCGCATTTGCATCAGACTGCGCCCTTCCAATGCTGGCTCCTGGAGCCGCTGCAAATTCATCTGGTCCGAGCAGTACGCCATGATGGCGCGCTCAACCGGTGCCACGCTGCAACTTCCCCCAACGCTGCAACCCTTTCCGTTCATGTACGCGATGCACATAATCCGGCGATGGCCATCGACCAGCGACCCATCGGGCTTCATCCTTTTCATTATGTTCTGCCCGGATACGGTTGTGCCGCAATAGCCGCAGTAGGTCATTCCTATCCCGGTCACAACGCCTGGAATAGCACCCTTGCCACGGCGCCGATTTCGCTCGCCGTTCATGGCCTGCAAGGTGTCAAATTCCTGATCTGACAGAATCCGTGGATAGTAATCCGGCAGTTCGAACTCTTCGCCGCCCACAGATATCTGCTTGGCGCCCTTCAGCGCTACTAGGCGAACCATGCGATAAATCCGGCCTCCCCCTTCCCACAAAAGCTCCGGGTCATACCCGCGCTCCGTCATAAGCTGATAGATGCGGTTTCCGCCTATCCCCTCCAGGTAGCGGTCAAGTGCAAAGCGTACGGCGCTGGCACGCTCAGGGATAAGCTCCCACTTCCCGTCCTTGCACTCCAACCACTTAGGGTCACCGCCATTACGGATGAGCCCGCGATAGCTTCCGTCAAGCCAGCCCTGGCACTGTCGGCGAATGGCGGCGGAAACTCGCTTGCTTTTGGTGTCGCTTTCTTCGTGCGCCCGGATCATCACCAGCAGGCTGTAAACCAGGTCCATTGGTTGAGCCTTAAGGCGTTCGCGGTTGTATTCACGGCCGTCGCTGGCCGTGACCACCGTCACTCCGCCGCCGATGATCTGCGCGAGCTGGGCCTGGGCCTGGATTGGCTCAGCACGACTCAGGCGGTCAAGGCCCTCCACGACAAGGACAGAGCCAGGCGCTATTCGACCATCCTCAATGGCGGCGAGGAACACGCCTAGGGCACCCTGCTTGATGTGGCGCTGGTGATAGGCCGACAGGCCTTCATCGCGGAGCGTCAGGGATTCATCCAATGAGAGCCCGCGTTCTTTCGCCCAGGACTTCGCATATTGGGCTTGGCGATCGGCACTGTGGCCGGCTGCTTGCTTGGGGTCGGAAAAGCGAAGGTAGCTGTAAACCTTAGGTCCGGCTTTCACTGCGGGCGGCTCCTGGGGAAGGAAAACCGCTAGTATATATTCTTATGCGTTAGGGTTGCCCAGCGGCATGTTGTACTTGATGAACGACGCCGCGGTATTGATCCGGTGCATGCCGGCGCCCCAGTTGTAGGAGTCCTTGCCCCACAACGGCGGCATCACGTACTCGCCCGCCACCTTCTGCCCTTCGCCATTGTCGCCGTGACAAATCGCACACTGCTCGCGATAAACCTGCTGACCGCGCTTGAAGTCGTATCCGCCCTTTGGTTGCGGCACCTCCGGGTACCCGCGCCCGGCAATCTCGACGCCGGTCGGCGCCTTGGTCGACAGCCAGTACGAATACACCGCCAGCGCCGTCATCTGTGGGCTATCGGCCGCAGGCGGCTTGCCGTTCATGCTGAACTGGAAGCAGCCCTGGATGCGCTCGGCATAGGTGTTGACCTTGTCATTTTTCTTGCGGTAGGCGGGGTACATCGGGTACGCCCCCCACATCGGCGCGGAATGCGCCAGCCGCCCCTGGTCAAGGTGGCAGTTGCTGCAGTTCATGCCGTTGCCCACAGCCTCGGGCATCAACCTGCGGGTGTCGACGAACAAGGCATGCCCCTCGCGTACCATCTTGCCAAAGGCATTGTCAGGCAACTCGCTTTCCGCTGGTGGCACGAACTGCGGCGCGGCCTGCACGCCAGGCACTTTCAACTGCGACTGGTCTTCCATGGCTATCTGGGCGGCGTGTGCGGTGCCCATGGCCAGCAGCAGCAGGGCTGGAATCATCGGTTTCATGGCGTGACCTCCTGGCTGGCGGGGCGGGCGAAGAACTCGGCAACGGCCTTGATCTCGTCATCGGTCATGGCCTTGGCCACACCGACCATCAGCTGGTTGGGGTCATTGCTGCGGGTGCCGTCACGCCAGGCGTTGAGCTGCGCCACCAGGTAACTCGCGGGCTGACCGGCCAAGGGCGGGAAATGCTCGCCAACCCCGCCACCGCCCGGGCCATGGCATTGCACGCAGCCAGGAATCTGCCGGCTCCAGTCGCCGTACAGGGCCATGCGGGTGGTGGGATCATCCGCGATCTGCTGGCGGCGCAGGTCGCCTGCAGGGTCTGCCGGCAGGCTGGCCAGATAGGTGCTGACCGCCTTGATCTCATCCTCGGTCAGGGCCTTGGCAAGCGGTTCCATCACTGGCTGCTTGCGGCTGCCGTCGCGCCAGTCATGCAGTTGCTTGCTAAGGTAGGCGGCAGGCAACCCGGCAAGGCGCGGGAAGCCGGCAGCGGCAATGCCCTTGCCGTCCGGGCCATGGCAACCCAGGCAAGCCATGGCGGCAGGGTTGGCCCCACCCTGGGTGAAGACTTTCTGGCCATCGGCGGCATGCGCCGTGGGCCAGGCCAGGATCAGCAGGCTGCCGACCAAGGCGCGATTCAACGGTGTCATCACGAATCTCCTTTTCTATTGTTATAAGCTTAGGCTTAAAACATATAAGCAAAAGGAGCGTGATCAGTTGCCCTGGATCAACTACCGGAAATGCATTGGGTGGCTGCGGTGCGCACGTCGCCCAGGCGCAGCGGGAAATTGTTCAGCCGCTCGTGCAGCTTGATGCTGCTGCCGCTGCCACGCTTGTCGATATCCACCAGCGCCGCCGGGCCCACACCCGAGCTGATCTTCTGCGGCACGATCAGCCGCAGGCCATCGCCACGCTGCTCTTCCACCAGCGGCTCGCGGGTATCGGCCAGCTTCTGCTTGACGCAATCGGCATACGCGCGTGGGGACTTGCCCGAGATTACATCCAGCGTTTCGCGCGACTGTTCCAGTTCCGTAACACTCACACAGCCACCCAGCGTCATCGCCAACGCCGCCACCATCCACTTCATTTGCAGCACCTCTGCCTTCAAGAATCCGCTTCGACCACAGCCAGGCCGATTTGCTCCCTGCTTTGGCAGATTTATCTACGCCTGGCGGAACAGCGCGGCAGTGTAACCCGACATCGTGGTATCTTTCGCCTTTGCAGAACCAATCCTTGCGGAGCATCACATGAAATTCGTACACCAGCGCGAGCACCTGAACGAGGACGATATCGTCGTCATCGAGTGCTCCCAGCGCTGCAATATCCGCCTGATGAACGACGCCAACTTCCGCAGCTTCAAGAACGGCGGTCGTCATACCTACCACGGTGGCCATTTCGACAAGTTCCCGGCGAAGATCACCGTGCCCAGCACCGGCTTCTGGAACATCACCATCGATACCGTGACCACCCGCCCGATCTCGGTTACCCGCAAGCCAACCTTGACCCACAAGATCAAGATCATCCGTCGTTCATCGTCGAAACTCAGATAAGGCCACCATGACCCAGACCACCAAGTACGTCATCAAGTACAAGCTCGACGGCCAGCGCCGCTGGGACTTCGCGTTGATGCCCGACGCCTCCCTTGAACAAGCCCTGGAAGCCCTGCGCAAGATTCACGGCGAAGACGCCGAGAAGATCAGCGACATCCAGGTCAGCAAAGCCTTGTAAACACCCGCCCCACCGTACTGCCCGCCCGCGCAAGGAGAATCGCATGAGCCACTGGCCCGACCGCCGCATCCTCGACCTGCTGGGTATCGAGTTGCCCATTCTGCAGGCCCCCATGGCCGGTGCGACGGGCTCGGGCATGGCCACTGTCGTGGGCCTGGCGGGCGGTCTGGGCGCCCTGCCGTGCGCAATGCTCACGGCCGACCAGGTGCGCGCCGAGATCGCCGCCTTCCGCGCCGGCTGCCCGGGCCGCCCGTTGAACCTGAACTTCTTCTGCCACCAGCCACCAGCGCCCGATGCCGAGCGCGATGCACGCTGGAAGCAGGCGCTACAGCCCTATTACAGCGAAGTGGGTGCCGACTTCACGGCGCCCACGCCGGTGTCCAACCGGGCGCCTTTCGACGAACAGAACTGCCAGCTGGTCGAGCAACTGCGCCCGGAGGTGGTGAGCTTCCACTTCGGCCTGCCCCATGCCAACCTGCTGCAACGGGTAAAGGCCAGTGGTGCCAAGGTGCTGTCCAGCGCCACAACCGTAGAGGAAGCCGTGTGGCTGGAGCATCACGGCTGTGATGCGATCATTGCCATGGGCTATGAGGCGGGCGGCCATCGCGGCATGTTCCTCAGCGACGATATCACCAGCCAGATCGGCACCTTCGCGCTGGTGCCACAGGTGGCCGATGCGGTCAGCGTGCCGGTGATTGCCGCTGGCGGCATTGCTGACCACCGCGGCCTGTTGGCGGCATTGGCCTTGGGTGCTTCGGCAGTGCAGATCGGAACGGCGTACCTGTTCTGCCCCGAGGCCAAGGTGTCGCCGGCGCATCGCCAGGCCCTGGACAGCGCACCTGCCAGCGACACGGCGCTGACCAACCTGTTCACCGGCCGACCGGCGCGTGGCATCAACAACCGCATCATGCGCGAGCTGGGGCCGATGAGCGATTTGGCCCCGCACTTCCCGCTGGCCGGCGGGGCCTTGATGCCTTTGCGGGCGATTACAGATCCGCAGGGCAATAGCGATTTCAGCAACCTGTGGTCGGGGCAGGCGTTGCGGCTGGGCAGGCATATGGCGGCGGGTGAGTTGACCCGGGAGATTGCCGAAAAGGCGCTGGCAGTGATCGGCCGCCAGGCGTCTGCATAAGCAGGTTCGGCCTCTTCGCGGGCTTGCCCGCTCCCACAGGTTCACCACTGATTTTGAATGCTGCGCAGTACTGTGTGCGGGCAAGCCCGCGAAGGGGCCGGACCTGGCCATGCATCATCCTGCCCCCTTCCCGGCCCACGGCCTATCGCTATATAGTTAAGGATATAACGATAAGCCCCAAGGAGCTGTCTTCATGCGTATCCGCCCGCCCCACTTGGCTGCCACCGCCCTGGCCAGCCTGCTTGCCTTCAACACTGCCTGGGCCGATGAAGTCCAGGTCGCGGTCGCAGCGAACTTCACAGCCCCTATCCAGGCCATTGCCAAGGACTTCGAGAAAGACACTGGCCACAAGCTGGTCGCTGCCTATGGCGCCACCGGCCAGTTCTATGCACAAATCAAGAATGGCGCGCCGTTCGAGGTATTTCTCGCTGCCGACGACAGCACCCCAGCCAAGCTCGAGCAGGAAAACGCAATTGCCCCAGGCTCACGCTTCACCTACGCCATCGGCACCCTGGCGCTGTGGTCGGCCAAGCCCGGCTATGTCGACGCCAACGGCGAAGTGCTGAAGAACAACCAGTTCAAGCACCTGTCCATTGCCAACCCGAAAACCGCGCCCTACGGCCTGGCCGCCACCCAGGTGCTGGACAAGCTGAAGCTGACCGAAGCCACCCGGCCCAAGCTGGTCGAAGGGCAGAACATTACCCAGGCGTTCCAGTTCGTATCCACCGGCCACGCCGAACTGGGCTTTGTCGCCCTTTCGCAAATCTACAAGGACGGCAAGGTCGAAAGCGGTTCGGCCTGGATCGTTCCCTCGTCCCTGCACGAACCCATCCGCCAGGACGCGGTAATCCTTGAAAAAGGCAAGGACAACCCCGCCGCCAAGGCCCTGGTCGACTACCTGAAAGGCCCGAAAGCCGCGGCAGTGATCAAATCCTACGGTTATGAAATCTGATGCCACTGGATGCCAGTGACCTGGGTGCCATCTGGCTGACCGTGAAACTGGCCAGCATGACCACCCTCATCCTGCTGATCGTCGGCACGCCCATCGCCTGGTGGCTGGCGCGCACGCGCTCGTGGCTGCGCGGGCCGGTGGGCGCGGTGGTGGCCTTGCCGCTGGTACTGCCACCCACAGTGATCGGTTTCTACCTGCTGATCGCCCTCGGCCCGCATGGCTGGCTGGGCCAGGCGACCCAGGCGCTGGGTTTGGGCAGCGTGGTGTTCAGTTTTACCGGCCTGGTGATCGGCTCGGTGATCTACTCCATGCCGTTCGTGGTCCAGCCGCTGCAGAATGCCTTCGGCGCCATTGGCCAGCGCCCGCTGGAAGTGGCCGCAACGCTGCGCGCCAGCCCCTGGGACACCTTCATCCACGTAGTGCTGCCGCTGGCCCGCCCAGGCTTCATCACCGCCAGCATCCTCGGTTTCGCCCACACGGTGGGCGAGTTCGGCGTGGTGTTGATGATTGGCGGCAACATCCCCGACAAGACACGCGTGGTCTCGGTGCAGATCTTCGATCATGTCGAGGCCATGGCCTATTCGCAAGCACACTGGCTGGCAGGTGCCATGCTGGTGTTCTCGTTCCTGGTACTGCTCCTGCTGTACGCAGGACGCCGCGGCAAGGCTGGCTGGAGCTGAAATGAGCACATCGATTGTGGCGCGCCTGAAACTGGCGCGCGACGACTTCACCCTGGACGTAGACCTGCACCTGCCCGGCCGCGGCATCAGTGCGTTGTTCGGCCACTCCGGCTCTGGCAAGACCAGCTGCCTGCGTTGCCTGGCCGGGCTGGAGCGGGCCGGCAGCGCCTACATCGAAGTCAACGGCGAAATCTGGGAAGACAGCGCCCGCGGCTTCTTCCTGGCACCACACCTGCGCCCGGTAGGCTACGTGTTCCAGGAGGCCAGCCTGTTCCCGCACCTGTCGGTACGCGGCAACCTGGAGTTCGGTTGGCGCCGGGTGGCCGCTGCCCAGCGCAAGGTCAGCCTAGACCAGGCCTGCCAACTGCTGGGCATCGGCCACTTGCTGGCACGCCGGTCGACGACCCTGTCTGGTGGCGAGGCGCAGCGGGTAGGCATTGCCCGCGCCCTGCTCAGCAGCCCGCGCCTGCTGTTGATGGACGAGCCGCTGGCTGCACTGGACGGGCCGCGCAAGCGCGAGATCCTGCCCTACCTGGAGCGTCTGCATGGCGAACTGGACATCCCGCTGGTATATGTCAGCCATGCCCAGGAGGAAGTGGCTCGGCTGGCCGACCACCTGGTGTTGCTGGAGCAAGGCCAGGCAGTGGCCAGCGGCCCGATCGGCGACACCCTGGCCCGTCTCGACCTGTCGCTGGCCGAGGGCGAGGATGCCGGGGTGGTGTTCGAAGGCCTGGTGGTGGCACACGACGCGCACTACGACCTGCTCGACCTGCGCCTGCCCGGAAACGACGGGCCGCTGTTGCGTATCACCCACCCTGCCCAGGTGATGGGCAGCACCTTGCGGGTCAAGGTGCAGGCGCGTGACGTCAGCCTGGCCCTGGTAGCCGACAGCACTTCGAGCATTCTCAACCGCTTGCCGGTGCGCGTGCGCGAAAGCCGCCCGGCCGCCAACCCGGCCCATGTACTGGTCAGCCTGGATGCTGGCGGCAACGCCTTGCTCGCGCGCATCACCCGCTTCTCGGCAGACCAGCTCGGCCTGCACCCGGGCCAGGTGCTGTTTGCCCAGATCAAGTCGGTGGCACTGCTGGGCTGAGCATCGGCCACGTCGCTGGTGTCCATTGATCAGTGACCTGATCGAGGCCTGCCAACCATGCTTGACTGCCCCCTGCCGCGCACCCTGCACTACGTCGACGACAGCCAGCCGGGCCTTACCCGGAGGCGCTGGAGAGGGCGCTTCATCTACCTGGATGCCGACGGCCAACGAGTGCGCGACAGCGATACCCTTGCCCGCATCGCTGCACTGGCAATCCCCCCGGCCTATACCGAGGTGTGGATCTGCGCCGACCCGCAAGGCCACCTGCAAGCCACAGGTCGCGATGCCCGTGGCCGCAAGCAATACCGCTACCACGCGCAGTGGCGCGAAATACGCGACCAGCACAAGTACGGGCGCATGCTGGCGTTTGCCCAGGCCCTGCCGAAATTGCGCGCACAGCTGCACGACCACCTTGCCCGGCCAGGCCTGGACCGGGAAAAGGTGATGGCGCTGGTGATCAGCCTGCTGGACCACACCCTGATCCGCATCGGCAACCAGCGCTACCTGCGTGACAACCAGTCCTATGGACTGACCACCCTGCGCAACCGCCATGTCGAGGTGAAGGGCAGCAGCATCCGCTTCCAGTTCCGCGGCAAGCGCGGCGTCGAGCACAACGTCAGCCTCAACGATCGGCGCCTGGCCAACTTGCTCAAGCGCTGCATGGAGCTGCCCGGCCAAGCGTTGTTCCAGTACCTGGACGACGACGGCCAGCGCCATAGCGTCGGCTCCAGCGAGGTCAACCAGTTTCTGCAGCAGCTGACCGGTGCCGACTTCACCGCCAAGGACTACCGCACCTGGGCCGGTAGCAGCCTCGCCCTGGACCTGCTGAGGCCCTTGGCCTGGGAGCCCGAGAGCGAAGCCAAGCGCCAGGTCGCCGCCATCGTCCGCCAGGTAGCATCACGCCTGGGCAATACACCGGCAGTGTGCAGGCGCTGCTACATTCACCCGGCTGTACTTGAACACTATGCCCTGGGGCGCCTGGCCAACTTGCCGAAGAACCGTGTGCGCAAAGGCCTGGACCGTGAAGAAGTAGCCTTGCTGTTATTTCTTCAGGCACTCGAGGAACAGGATGACCATTAACCCGGTCTATTCAGACCATGATGCGAAGAAATTTCCCATTGGCCGCCAAGCCCCCTATTCTTGCCACCGAGCACCTTGGCCGACAAACCGCTGGCGGTTTGCTTCGGCACCTGCGACTGAAGACACGCAACAGAATTTGTCTGTCGGGGAATTACTATCCGCCGAAAGCGTCTTTAATGAGAAGGAAGAGGGACAAGCTCCCGCCGCCGTGGCAACTAGCCCGACGGACTTTTACATCACCAAGGAGAACTACATGCTGATACTCACCCGCAAGGTTGGCGAAAGCATCGTCATCAACGATGACATCAAAGTCACCATTCTGGGCGTCAAAGGGATGCAGGTGAGGATCGGTATCGATGCACCGAAAGACGTCCAGGTCCATCGAGAAGAGATTTTCAAGCGTATCCAGGCCGGCAGCCCGGCCCCGGAAAAGCACGACGACTCGCACTGAGCGACCTGCCTCAAGCCGCACGGACGCGCCTGATCGCCCCGCGCTTCAGGTGCCTAGCAGTTCGTGCACCTTGGCGATCATACAGTCCATGTCGAACGGTTTGTCGAACACCGCGGCGAACAGTTCCGGGCATCCCTGATTGGCCTGCGCGCCACTCATGAGGATGACCGGCAACTCGCTCAAAGCCGGGTCTTCACGCATCGAGCGCACAAGCTCCTCGCCGTTGAGCAGTGGCATCATGTAGTCGGTGATGACCAGCTGAACGCGCTTTTCCTTCAGGGCCTCCAGCGCCTTGCAGCCGTTGCTCGCCTTTTCCACCAGAAAACCCTCGTCCTCCAGGGCAAAACCGAGAATGTCGGCAATCAGGTACTCGTCATCGACGATCAGGATGGTGTTCATCGCCCGCCCCGTCACCCGCTTCCCTGCGGCACCGGCGTTCCCGAAAGCACACCGCAAGCACCTTCGAACGCCTTGCGCAGGGTAATGCCCTGCGGCCCGATCAGCAGCTCGTGCAAGGCAGGGTCATGGTGGCTGTCACGCACCTTGAGGATCGACAGCATGCGCCGCAGCTGCGAATCCAGCTCGACGAAGCGCATCAGCATCAAGTTGTCGACGATGCTCGACAGGTCCGGGGCTGGGGCGCTGATTTCCGCGCCGAAAATGTCGCGCATTTCCCAGGTCAGCATCACGCTGACATCGCGCGCGCGCAGTTCGCCGACCAAGGCGCGGAAAAACGCATTGAGCCGCGCCGGGTCGATGGCCAGGCGGCTGAACGCCCCCAGGCTGTCGATCAGCACGCGCTTGCTGCCTTGCGCTTCGACCCGCTCGAGCAGGCGCGCACCGACCTGGTCCAGCAGGCCCTCGGTAGTCGGTTGCCAGCAAAGCTGCAGGATGCCAGCCTGCTCCATGGCTGCAAAATCGTAACCCAGCGAAGCGGCCTTGATACGCAGGCGCTCCGGCGTTTCGTAAAAGCCGAAATGCAGCCCCGGCGCCTGCAGGCTGCTGGCACCGAGAAATGCCAGGCCCAATGACGTCTTGCCAATACCCGAGGGCCCGATCAGCAGGCTGACCGAGCCCGTGGCCAGGCCGCCACCGAGCATTTCATCCAGGGTCGCCACCCCGCTGCCGATGCGCTCCAAGGTGGCGCTGCCCGCCTGGCTGGGGTGGCTGAACAGTGACTCCAGGCGCGGGTACACATGCATGCCGGTTTCATCGATGAGGCATTCATGGCGCCCCGACAACGCCGCACTGCCCCGCGTCTTGCGCAGCTGGATATGACGCACGGCGCGGCTGCCAAACAGTTGCTCGCCCAGTTCGATCACCCCGTCGACCATCGTGTGCTCCGGGCTACCCTCTTCCAGCCGGGCGCTGGTCAGCAGCAGCACGGTGCAGCCCGCAAAGGCCGCATGGCCCTGTAGTTCAGAGACGAATTTCTTGGTATCCAGCGCGGTTTCCGCACGCACCCGGGCATTTAGCACGCCATCGACGATCAGCAGGCTGGCCTGCTGGCGGGCGATTTCCTGACGCAGCAGCCGTACCACGGCGTCCAGGCCTTCCTGCTCCAGGGTATCGAAGGCACTGACGAACTGGATCGGATCACCGACCAGCGCCGGGTCGAAGAACTCCAGGGTCGCCAGGTACTGGAACAGCCGCTCGTGCGACTCGCTGAGCAACGTGGCCACCAGCACCCGGCCACCACCGCGCACATGCCCGCAGGCCAGCTGATTGGCGAGGATGGTCTTGCCAGCCCCCGGCGGGCCCTGAATGATGTAGGACGCGCCAGCCACCAGGCCACCCTGGAGCAACGCATCGAGCCCATCGATCCCCGTCACCAGCCGCCTGAGTGCCTGTGCCATGGTGTTCTACCTGTCGAGTTGGCTGTCCGTCTGGCCCTGATAGATTGGCAAGTAAAGCTGCATGCAAGTTCCCCGGCCGGGCTCACTGTCGACGCAAATGGCACCACCGCTCTGCCTGGCAAAACCATACACCTGGCTGAGGCCCAGGCCAGTCCCCTTGCCAAAGGGCTTGGTAGTGAAAAATGGTTCGAAGATCCGCGGCAGTACCGCTGGCGCGATGCCCTCGCCGCTGTCTTCGACCTCGAAACGCACAAACCCGCCGTGCAGGCCCTCCACCTCGCCGGTCAGTTCGACCACATCGACGGTCAAGCCGATCCGGCCCTGCCCCGTGATGGCATCGCGGGCATTGAACAACAGGTTGAGCAGCACCATCTGCAATTGCCCGGCATCCACCTCGATCAGGGGCAGATCCGGTTGCAACAGCACCTTCAGGTCGATCGAACCAGGCAGCGCATGCTCCAGAAGACCACGGGTCGCAGCAACAAGGTTCGCCGGGGCGACGCAAGTCACATCAAGCTTGCGATGGCGGGCAAAGCTGAGCAGCTGCTGGGTCAGTTCGGTGCCCCGCTGCCCGGCATCGAGAATATGCTGCAGCATGCGCTGGGCGCGTGCCGGGTCCTGGGTGGCCAGCGCCAGGCGCGCCGAACTGATGATGATGGTCAACATGTTGTTGAAGTCGTGCGCCAGGCCACCGGTCAACTGGCCCAGGGCCTCCAGCTTCTGTGCCTGGAACAGCTGGGCGCGCACCGCGTCCAGTTGCAGCGCCGACTCGCGGCGGTCGGTGATGTCCCGGGTCACCTTGGCCAGGCCGACAATCTGGCCCTGGTCATCGCGAATCACATCCAGGGCGGCCAGCGCCCAGAACTGCGTGCCATCCTTGCGTACGCGCCAGCCCTCATCCTGCGCCACGCCCTGCTCCAGCGCCTGGCGCAGCAAGCGCTCCGGGCGGCCCTCGGTGCAATCCTGCGGAGTGAAGAACAACGAGAAATGCTGGCCGATCACTTCATCGGCACGGTACCCCTTGATACGTTGCGCGCCTGCGTTCCACGACACCACATGGCCGGAAGGATCAAGCATGTAAATGGCGTAATCCACCACCGACTGAACCAGCTGTTCATAGCGGTGGGCAGGCATGACAGGGTGATCGAGACAGTCAGCTGAGACCATGCGAACTCCACCGGCACAGCAGGAGGGAAAACATTGCGAGGTTCAACGCCCAGGCTCAACCAGCACAGGGCTGATGCGCCGAGGCATCGCCACTTTCAGCAGCCACAAGCCGACCAACAGGATAAGCCCGCCACCGGTCAGGGCCATTAGCCGCTGCGGTTGAGAGTGTTCGGCATCGAACCCCAGCATCAACAGATAACCACCCAGGCTGATCAGGCTCAGGTAGAGAAATGCCGCCAGCACGACGACCAGCACGAACAAAAGTCGCCACAACAGCCGTGGGTGCACGATACGCTCGGAAGTATCGGACAGAGTCATCACCGCACACTCTTTGGATCCAATAAAAGGGCAACAGTGGCGTAATGACAGCAAGGTGTCAATTGCCCATTCGATCGACCCTTCATTCTGTTGATCATAGGCGCTGTGGTTGACTCAACTATAACAATGGGTTATAAAGCGCGCTTGATTGCGAAGCCCTTCTGCTTAGAAGCGAGCTGGTCGTTACGGCCCCTTCAAGCGTGCGAGTGTGGTGGAATTGGTATACACAGCAGACTTAAAATCTGCTGAGTGTCAACCCATTTTTCCGCCAAATCCCACCCCTCCAAAATCCCCTGCAAGCCCCGCCACTCAAGGCCTCCAGCGTTTCAGCAATCTCTCCATTGCCACGTCATTTTTGCCCGTTTTTCGGCTCTTGGTAGCTATTTGGTAGCTGCACCCTAAAAATCCCCCAGCTTTCATAAGCTTTCGCCAGCTCCCAGCATCTCATCGCCCTTCCTGGCAAAAAAATCTCATCTTTTTTCAAAAATATTTTCGACCGCTGGTCGGCTACCAAGCCGCCCTCAAAGCACCATTCTGCAGGCACAAAAAAACCCAGATCATGGCTGGGCTTCTTGGCGGCTCAAGGCGTCATGCCGGGAGCCTGGGGCGAGCATCGTGCTCTAGTATTTTTCTGAAGGCTTATGCCGGGCAGTACATCGTTTTCGAGAACCTAACAACGTCCGCAGTGCGATAAAAAATACGCCTAGAAACATGCTTCAGCGGAGGGATTTCCTCGACGTGCTTGTTTGTGTACCTCCAAAAACGCAGCGTCTCTTTTGACACTCCGAGCACTGCAGCCGCCTCGTCAGCGCTCAGAAATTCCCGCTGAGCCACCCTTTTGTTTTCCATGCAAACCCCTTTTCGTAAAATTGACAGTTCACCGGGCTCTCATGCCCTCCCGATGTCAATTTACGCTAAATTATCTCGTCATTCTCCGTCAAGGCACATTTTTAATGGGTATGTCAAGCGCATACTCTTAAATCGACTGAAATTCCAGTAAATACGGGCATTTCCGCCCAGCCCATGCCCTAAAAAAAGACAAAAAAAAGCCCGCCGGGATGCGAGAGAACCGGCGGGCCTGGGGGTGCGATGCGGGGAAAAGGAGGTAAACCCGCATCACTTGGTAAATTATAACATGTAACTATAACTAAGTGTGGGATTTAATTCCTTTTTTGCTATCAAATCAGATCTGATTTAAGTGTATGTCTCCGATCTCGTTTTGAGGTTTGAATCCACCGGTTCCTGGCTTTAGCTTAATCCTGGCCTTTACTGTTTTCCCTTCGGCTTTGATGATGTCCTTTAGGGATTCCATCGGAGTCTGAGTCGCCTTGGAAATCTTTTGAATGATTGAGTTGCTGATCTTGATCGCGACTTCGTGGTTACCATTGCCGTACAGTCTGTGCCAGAAATGACGACCTGCGTGCTCGCCGGACATTACTTGCAACTCAAGCAATACGCTCTCTCCCCCGTTGTTGGTCGGCCTGCTGTTAAAAGACCTGAACCGAATCATGGCGTCGTGGGTTGGCATAGGCTCAGTAGAAGAAGCTTTTTTGACGACAATAGTCGTGTCGATCTGCTTGCGGAATTTTCTTTTGAGCGAACTAATGTGGGATTTAGCAAATGTTTTGCAGGAGCGCCAGGCTGCAGCGTCTGGCGATTCCCCAGGGTCTGGGCGGTTGCGTGGATATACCATGTCCCTAAAGTATTCATTTCCCGCGTGAGCTGTGTTGTCGTACTCAAACAACCTTTCTGCTATTTCCGCCTCAGTCGACGACGTAATCATGCCCCCAACAATTCTGTTGAGATCGTAAGACCTGCCCCTGGCGCCAGTGTCGCCTGAGGCTGGACGTGACGCGCCTGGTTTGTATTCAACCGATAATCCGTATTGCGACTGGTGGAGTTTTAGTTCGTCGACATCAGCAGGCTTGCCGGGATTGTAAAAACTAATTGCGTGACTGTGGCGATCTGGGTGTGTTGTATAAATATAATAGCACTGGGATAGAGTTCTCCAGCACGGGTCAATTGCTCTCAATAGCCTACCGTCAAGGAAATCGTCGAGAGTCTCAAGCATGGCGGCACAAATAGAGTTGTGCTCAGCCGGGAAGTAAGGCCTGGCTACAGCGATAACGATCCGGAACCGTGGGGCTTGGAGGGTGTGGCTGTGACTCGTATATATAAAATGCTCAAGATTCATGTCCATGAGCGCATCTTCGGCCTCTTCCAGGGCGAGCATGTCGTTGTCATAGCCCTCCCCAAGCTTTTGATCGATGTCAAAAATGATCAAGCTAGATGAAATTACGTTGCTATCGTTGCGTGTTGGAATTCTAAAAGTGGCCGGTACGAACGTCCTAGCATCCGTTTTCTCAGCCAAAACCACTGGTCGCTCAAAATACTGTTGGTAAAGCGCGAGGAAGGAGTCCACCTCACCACTGGTAACACGGTTTGTTTCTGCGGTTTTCTGCGTTGCGTATTTAATGCTCATTGTATTTTCCTTTTTTTTGTGGGCTATCTCATGCCCAGTTCCTACAGTATTAAAAATGAGCAACGGTTCGCGCAAGAGTTTAGTTGAGCTTATTTGCGCTGCCGAGAGATGAGATGAGCTGAGGTTAGCTTAACTCCGCCAAATTCAGCTTAGTTGAGCTTCGAGGGGTTTACAAAAAGTTTTTCTTAACCAAGAGTTATGTACCGCCCAGCACCCCACCTACCCCCACTACCCTTTTTTATATATAGAGAGAAGGAGGGGTAGATGGGGTTGGCAGGGGTCGATCAAACTAAAGGTATTCACAATAAATTTTGGCTAAGAAAAACCTGGAATCACATAACGCAAAATATACCCAACTTAATTATTTTAACTAACTTTGCACTTGGGTATTGCAACACCTTTTGCTCATTTTTGATACTAGCTACATAGAGACGGAACAGTCTCAAATAAAAAAGGAACGCAACATGAACAACGCACAAACAGTAGTCATCGAAAACAACAAGGAAGCCCTTGCAACAGCCCTTGAGCTCAGAGAGTACGCAAGCACTACTCGCCTAGTGTCAATTGACGGAAACGTCCTTGACGCGATTTCAGTGGCATATAAAACAGCCTCTGGCCTGCACAGCGCTCATGACGGACAGATCACAAAATCAATTTACACAATGTCAAAGCTCAACCTGGCCCTGATGATCGTTAAGGCCGATAGCAGCGACAAAGCCTTTGACGCCGCTGCTTTTGAAATCGCTCGCGATGTTTTTGTCTCGGGTAAAACCGAAGAGAAAGCCAAAGCTCTTGCCGGGGCCACCGGTCGCACCCAAGACGCTTGCGCCTCGTCTATCAACAGCAAGCTTGAATTTCTCACTGCAAGGATGAACTCAAAAACCAACGCCCTTAATGACACTGGAATCTCCGCCGAGAGCCCGGAGGTCATCCGAGACACCATCCTGGCGGACGGCGGCAAGTACCTCATCAGCCTGCCTACCGGTGACGGCAAGTCCTCAAGGATCAACGAGCCAGTCATTCGCCACTATCTGGACGCAGGCAAAAAAGTCCTGGTGATCTCCCACCGCCGCTCAATCAACAAAACACTCGCAAACCTTCCGGGCATCGTGAGCTACGACGAGTGCGACCACCCTGACGTTCTGCTCAACGCCAGGGGGCTCAAGATCGTCGTCAACTCCCTTAATTCCATCAAGTTCAAACGCTTCATCCAGACAGTCGATTTGGTGGTGATCGACGAAGCTTCGCAGGTGATCTCCCACGTCCTCGGCGGCGAAGTCAAAAACCGTCAGTCCGTGTGGGAAACCCTCAATTTGGTCGTCAAAAACACTGCCAACGTCATTTTGAGCGATGCTGACATCGACGCACGTTGCGCAGAGATGATTGGGCCGGGCTACAAGCTTTACAAAAAGGCCGCAGCCCACTCCAGCATTAAGGTGCAAACCGGCGACATTAACCACGTTCGCGTCCTGGCAGTTGAGTCGGCCTGCAGGACAACCACCCTGATTGCTTGCGATGCTGTCAAAGAAGCCATGGCTCTCGCGAAGGCAATCGAGAAAAAAGGTGGGCCAGCAGCCCTGGTGGTTACCGCTGACAATGCTCTGTGGCCAGAGCAAGCTGCCTTTATCGCTAACCCCAATGCGACTGAGCACAAGGTCGTGATTTACAGCCCGGTAATCACCTCGGCACTGTCGATCACCTCGGGTCACTTCAAGGCTCACTATGGGATCTTTCAAGGGCAAGTAGTGCCTAGCGATGCAATCCAAATGCTCCGCCGTGACCGCACCGCAAGGAGCTTTGTGGTTGGTATTAAGCAGCCGCAGTACAGCAAAACCGAAGCTGTCGAGGCAGTGTACAAGTGCAAACCAGTAAGCCTGGATGACCTGCTCGCTGGCCTTAGCTTCAGGGACGGTGAGCAAGCTAAGGCAGCAGCCCTGGTTAGATCGGAGCTGGCCGCCTTGCAGTTCCGGTTTGTTGAATACACGCACCGCAAAAACGAGGCCTGGCTGCGAGACCATATCCAAAACACGCTGCCAGCAAGTCTCCTGGCTCGCGGCTTTAATGTCGAAGTCTTGGAGCACGACGACGACCTTTCGCTGTCCGGATTTAAGGCAGACAGCCAGGCTCGAAAAGCTGTTAAACGCCAGATCGCCAACGGTGTGAATCACGCCAACAAGGCTGACCAGGCGACCGCACAGCGCGTCAAAGAATACGGGTCGGTGACCGAGCAGGAATACCTGGAAACCTCGCGAGCCAAGGCGGTCGAAGTCATGAAGGTTCCAGACTTTAATATGGACGACGCGATGGTGTGGGGCTTTGGCGAGGGTGAGTCGAAGATCATTAAATTCCGTGAGTTGATGAGCGCAACTGCAACCCTTGCCGCAACAGACGAGCGCAGCTCTAAACGGGTGATGGCCCTGCTGAAGCCAGCATTTGAGACCATGACTACCGGCAACGCCTGGCTGGGTGATCACAGCGTTGCACTGTTTGACAGCCTCAACGCCATTCGCACTGACGTCCTGACAACCGGAATCCGGATGAGCTCCGCCAAAAGCGACCAGGCAAAGAAAGCCGACATCACGAAAATCTTCGCCCAGTTCGGTCTTGTCGTCAAAAAGCACGAGACAACTAACAAGCAGTTTTTCTACACGATCACCCCTAAATCCCTGGCCCAAATGACACGCTACATCTAATACCCCAAGCGCCAAGGAAGGCGCTGCAATATACCTAATATAAATATTTTGACAAACTTGCAAAAAGCTATTGAACGGCCAAATGCTCATATTTATTATGGAAGGTATAGCAAGAATAAAAAAAAGGAACGCTTTATGACCGCTTTTATTGATATCTCGCAACATCAAATTGACATGGGGGAAGTTGACGAAATAAGGGATTGCCTCATGAAGCCATGGGGGTTTAGGGAGCTCGACCGAGGACTTTTGTTTAGCATCGCCCAGACCTGCCTGCATGCGCTCCATAAGGTGCCATGGAACGATTACAATGCCCAGCATTACAATGGACGTGTTGTAACGGTCGAAGAGGTCATTTTCCTCCCCGACCTCCCGCCAGTGCCGAAGCCCTATCGGAGTTGGCCTGAGGCATTCATTATGATTTTTGGCGGACTGCAGGAGTGCGAATACGAACCGAAGGAACAAAAGCTCAAGTACGTTGTTGAGCACACATATCAACCTGACTCAGTTGATCCGAATAATCCGAAGATCGTGTTTGAAATCAAAGGTGTTATTCCCACCCTGGTAGACGCAAAGAAATACAGAGCAGTGGCGGAACAGAACGGCGTTCACATTATCTTCATCCTTCAAGAAAAAGGGATTATTTGCCCTTGGTCAAGGCCGCGCAAAGATGGCACCAGGATGACCCAAGAGGAGTGGATTTCAAAGGAGGGCTTTGAATACTGTTACCAAGGCGAGGAAGAAGCCTTCCGGGCCACCGACAAGTACAAAAGATTGGTAGCCACCTTCGGCAAATAACCCACCCCACCCAACCCATGCAAGATGCAAAAGAACACAAAGGGCCACGACGGCTCTTTTTTTTGCCCAGGCTTTACACATAATATTTGCGCACAAACAAAGCTGTTAATAGTGTTACAATATCTGCATAAGAACAATAAGAACGAGTGCGACATGCGTAAGATCTTGGGGATCGATCCAGGTCTCTCCGGTGGATTATCCATCATCGACGAGCAATTCAACTTAATTGCTTGCATTCAAATGCCAACTGTCTCCTTTGACGGCAAAAAGCGTCGTGTAGACCCGCGCCCGGTATTTGACTTTATTTCGCTGCACTCGCCTGAACTGGCAGTCGTAGAACTGGTAGGTGCCAGGCCTGGGCAAGGTGTTACTTCCATGTTCAGCTTCGGGGATGCCTTTGGCGCTGTCAGGGCTATCGCGGAGTGCCTGTGCCCTGTCGTTCGGTACTCCAGGCCTCAGGAGTGGCGTGGATTCCAGGCTCTTTCAGGGCTCTCAAAAGAGCAGATTGCCGAAGTGGCATACGAGGTTTTCCGGGCTGAGCAGATCTATGGCAAAGCCAGGGCCGGAAAGCGTGCTGTGCGTGATGGGATCTCCGACAGCCTGATGCTCGCCAAGTTTGGCGTTAGGTTCCTGGAGTGACTAATGGCGGCCAAGGCACTCACTAAAAAGATCATTGCGGATCTCGAAAAATACATTATTCAAACAACAAGTTTGAAGATCGCCTGTGGGTGTGCAGGTGTGCCCTCCTCCACATTTTATGCATGGCAAAAGGCTGCAAAGGAAATTGAGGACGAAGCTAAAGACGAGTCTGACTTAACCAAGGATGAGCTCTTGCTTTTGGAATTTCTGGAGCGCATCGACCTAGCCAAAGCCAAGTCATGTAAGCCAGCAATTGACGCAGTCATGCAAGCGATTAAGGACGGCGATGCCAACCAAGCCGCACGCCTCCTCTCTCGCCGTATGCCAGAAGAATTCGGTGACTGGAATCGCAAGGAAGTCACGATCCGCCAAGAAGTAAGCGAAGAATCAAGCACTGGCATCGCCCTGATTCCATCCATGGCCGGCGACAACGACCTGGATCAGCTCCTCCAGCAGCAGCAATCAGACGCCCTACAGCTAGCAAAAACAAAAACAAGCGAGCTCAGCTGATGATCAAGCAACGCACCCCCTTTGACTGCGGTATCGCCACGCTGGCCAACGCCCTGGGCATTACCTATGAGCAATCACTCGACCACTACGGCGCTGACAAGCAACGCGGCGGCGTAACCATTCAGCACACTGCCTCGATCCTATTCAGCCTGGGCTACGCACCTGTGTATACGGCATTCCCAGGCTTCGTCAAAGCCAGCGGCATCGACATGAGCACGGCAAATCCGGACATCCTGGAAACCCTCGGCCACCCCGCAATCCTCCAAGTCCTCACCCCCTCAGGCGTACTCCATCAGGTCTTTTTTGACGGCAAACAGATCCACGACCCATCCCCCTCGGCCACCGGCCCCCGAAGCGTGAGCGAGTACGAGTGTGTCGATGCGGTGATCCTGTACAAGCGGATGCACACGGGCGGTGCGATTTCCAACCATTTTGTCGTTATGGGAGATGGTTTGTGATCAAAACCAACCAGGCGATTGTGCGCAAACAAGGCTCTTCCCTCCCGGATTGCGCGAGCCGCGTAGTGAACCCGAATGGGAGCATTAGGCCTGCAATGGTGGGTTTATGAGCTCAGCCGGGAACATTAAGCACATCGCCAAAGCTGTCCGGAATGTGGTGTGGCAGCCGATCCCAGGCTCGGATGGCGGCATTAGCTCCCAAGGCATGCTGCTCATCACCGGCCAACCTCAAAACTTGATTAGGGAAGTGCTATTCCACGGCTCGCGTGGTAACGGTAAGTCCGAGTGCCTTCTGATGTCGTTTGCCCAGCATGTTGGCAAGGGCTGGGGCAGTTACTGGCGAGGAGTGATCCTGCGTCGGCAGTTTTCCTCGCTAAAGGACTTGGTCGTAAAGAGCCACAGGCTTTTCCCAAAAATGTTCCCTGGCGCCACGTTCAACAAATCCTTGAGGGAGTGGACGTTCCCGACCGGCGAAGTCCTGATTTTTGAGTACATCGAAAAAAAGGAGCAATACGAAGCCAAATTCCACGGGCAGGAGTACAGTTTTATTGGCTTTGACGAGCTCACAACGTGGGCCACGGACGACATATATGAGTCGATGATGTCGACGCTGCGGACGTCCTACCAGCCCACGAAAGCCCAGCCGCTCATGCCACCACTCCAGGTCAGGTCGACTACTAACCCGTGGGGAGTCGGCAAGCGCTGGGTCAAAGCCCGCTTTATTGACGGCAAAATTAGCGGCCAGATCGAGTACAAAAATGGACGTCGGGACAAGTGCGCGATCTTTGGCACCGTATTTGAAAACCCGCACCTGGACGATGAGTACAAGGCCTGGCTGCGGACTATCAGCGATCCTGCAAAGCGGGCCAGCTGGCTGCTCGGGGATTGGGAAGCTGTCGACGATAGCGCCATGTTCGCACCGCTTTGGAAAAAGGATGTGCTGCTCATGCAGCCTTTCACCATCCCCGCGCACTGGAAAGTCGAAAGATCGTTTGACTACGGCCAATCCACGCCGTTTTGCTGCCTCTGGACTGCGGAAGCCAACGGCGAGTCAGTCTTAATCAACGGGAAGCCTTTCTGTCCGCCCAAGGGGTCGATCATCGTCGTAGGTGAGGACTACGGCACTCCACTGAACGCAGACGGAACTCAGCAAAAGCGTGATCTAGGTCTGTTCCTGAGCGCCGGCAACATCGGCAAGCGGCTCAAGCAGCGCGAGCTCAAGCTTCAAGAAAGCATCCTGAAGAACCACGCCAAAGTCACTCCAGGCCCTGCGGACAATCAAATTTTTAACGGAAGCAAGGTCGACCAGGGCACCGCGCCGACAGTCGCAAAGGATCTGGCTGCTGAGGGCATGACTTTCGTGAACTCCGACAAGTCTCCGGGCTCCAGGGTGACTAGCGCGCAGTTGATGTTCAGTCGTTTGCAAGCAACAGTTGAGCAAGATCCAGGCAAGCCGCACATCTATTTCTTTACCAACTGCCGTTTCCTAAACTCGTCGATTCCGGAACTTCAGCGAGATGAGGATCAGCTGGATAGCGTGGCTAAGGCTGGGGATGACCATGCGTGGGACGCTTTGGCATACCGTTTAACCTGGAAGCGTCCGGTAACGTCAGTGCAGCAAGGGATCAGGTGATGTAGGGATGATCTTGGTATAGAAATTTTATATTGCTAAGGCTATCGATTCGGACAGGAATGGTGAATTCGTCAATAAGATTCTTTGAGTAAACGGTATACGAGTGATTGGGGTCGGTAATCAGCTCAAAATGCTTTTCATTGGTATCACCAACCTCGTTGACCACGACTTTCGCCCAAAGAAACTGGCGCTTACGAAGCTCCTGCGTGGAGTTAGAAACCACAATGTCGGTCTTACACCCAGAAGCCTTCTTATAAAGACTAACAACAACCCTTCCTTCGTCAGAGAAGTCAACAAGCGCGATGGCTGCGGATTCTTTTTCAGGGCCAGGCTTCCAGTAAGCCTTTATAACATCTAGCAGTTTAGACTCAAATCGCTCTCTCTCCTTTAACTGATGGGTGCGCGCCGGCTTAGTAACCAGCTCATACATAACTGTTGCGTATTCGTCGTCAGTTAGCTTAAAAATACCATTCGGAAGACTAGGCGCCATATGTAGATCTCCAAATCAAGTCTCAAACGAGTGACGTAACGTTACCCTCCGCTGGACAGCCTGTAAAGATCTTTTAATGCCCACACTCTAAGGTAAGTTTTTTCGCTTGGAAGCCGCAAGCCAAGAGAATTCGTCAAGCCAGCGCACTCATTTCGCCTGGCGTGAGGTTGCGATTTTCGATCCAAAACTTTGACGACAAATATTTTGCAGTCAAACGTCTCTTGGTTTCCTGGTCGCTGATTTTGTACATAAAGTCGTTGCGGATCTTGGTTGCCCATGCCACCTGTTTTTCTGAGCCATTAAGTTCAGGGGTTGCAGGCAGCTTAGGCAGCCAGGCTCTCGGATCAAATCCGATGCCTGTTTCCATGTCGACCCACCTTCCATTAACTTTTTCCGGCATATCGGCGTCCGCATACCAGAGCTTAAATGCAGCAAACACGTCCATATCTTCTCCTTGTATTTTGTCTTGTCTTAATTATCCAAAAAGAGATCAGGGCATTTCAAGTCGCTAGCAGCAAAAACATGTAAAATATTTGCAAGCCACACAATAATAAAAATAGGCACATATATGTCAGTCAGCCAACGCACTTTGCGCTGCCAAAAATACTACGATGACCGCGAATTAATCAGGGCTGTCCGTGGCGGCACCGAAGCACTCCGAAATGCCGGGGTAAAATACCTACCCAAAGAACCAGGTGAGTCCGCAGAGTCGTACAAGCGGCGCCTGGCTCGGTCATTCCTCACCAACTACACGGACAAAACTGCTAAAAACTTGGCCTCAAAGCCTTTTACCAGGCCGATTGTCGTCAAAAGCGAGCATTACCAAGAGCTGGCCGATGAGTACGTCAAAGCTGTTGATGGTAAAGGCACCAGCCTCACCGGGTTGTCATCCACAGTCTTTGAGGACGCCCTGTGGAATGGCTCGTCCTTTATTGCCGTCGATTGCGCAGTCCAGGGTGGCCGCCCTTACGCATACCACCTCTCCGGCGACCACATTCTCGGCTACCGCCTGGACGAAGACGACCGTCTGACAGAGATCCGCATCCAAGAACGCGCAGTTGTTGCCGATGGCGAGTGGGGCGAAAAAGAAGTAACCAGGGTGCGGGTATTTAAGCGCGACGGCGAGCAGGTGACCTGGTCTCTGTACGACGAAGACGGCACGGCAGTTACAGTTGATCAGGCGTTTGCGCTCAAAGAGATTCCGGTCGTTGCAGTGCATTCGTCTGCCGTTGTGGCCAGTGGTGAGCTGTTTGCTGCACCGCCACTGAAAGACCTGGCATTTATGAACCTGCAGCATTACCAGGAGAGTAGTGACCAGTCCAATATTTTGCGGATTGCCAGGGTGCCGGTGCTGTTCGCTTCAGGTGTCGCTGATGATGCTGCGATTGCCATTGGCAGCGAGTATGCGATTAAGGGTGAGTCAGGGGCTGACCTTAAATACGTCGAGCACAGCGGTGCAGCAATCGGCGCAGGCAGGGATTCGCTCAAAGACCTTGAGGCGAAGATGCAGTCGTACGGGTCTGACATGCTTGAAAATAATGGAGCGGTCGAGACCGCGACTGGTCGGGCGCTGCGGGCTGGTGAAACTAACAACCGGGTTGCGTTGATCGCGCTGAACTTGGCTTCGGCGGCAGAGCGAGTGCTTGGCTGGATCGCGTATTTTAACAAAATCGCTGAGCCTGACTTCCACGTCGACATCCACACAGAATATGGCATCAACAGCTCGGCTGAAGAGCTCACTGCCCTGGCGAATGCGAGGACGATGGGTGACCTCTCGCAGGAAGATTACCTCCAGGAACTGAAGCGCCGGGGTCTGCTGAGGAACGACTTTAGTATTTCCGACAACCAGGATCGCTTGACAACGGAGTTAACTTAACCGCAAATTGACTTTTGTGCTGTTGAGACTTAGATTGCATTCGTCATTTATTTTCATCTAAGGATACTTATGTCACGCCTTGCCGAATTCCGCGCCCTGGAACAACAGCTCGCAGCCCAACTGGCTGAGCTGGAAGCCCTAAAAAATGACGACTCGCTGAAAAAAGAAATTGAGTTTGAGCAAAAGCTCCGTGACCTGCTAGGTGAGTACGGCTACAGCCTGCGCAATGTGATCGCCATTCTCGATCCGCAAGCCGCAACCCGCCGCGCTCCATCTGCTGTCGAAACCAAAGGCAACCGCAAGCCCCGCCAGGTCAAGCAGTACAAAAACCCGCACACCGGCGAAGTGATCGAAACCAAGGGCGGCAACCACAAGCAACTGAAAGAGTGGAAAGCCGAGCATGGTGCCGAAGAGGTCGAATCCTGGCTGGCTAAGTAATACTGTTGAGTACAAAAATCAGGGCCCTGCGGGGCCCTTTTTTTCAGTTGGAGCGGCCATTTCAACAACTGGTTGGTCAGGCTGGGTTGGCAGTATGATGTCGGTTTGAGTGCAAATTGGCCTTCGGGCCTTTCCCCTCTACAAGCAGCGGAGTATTCATGGAGCAATATCTCTACAGATTCAGGACTGCGGACAGGCTGCTTGGTAAGGATGCAACAGCAGATTCAGAAGCTGTTCCTGGTGAACTTGAGAACCTGGAAATCTACTTTGCACCACCCGACCAACTGAATGACCCACTTGAAGGTTATAGGGAGATTTTTTGGTCAGGAGACCAGATTGTCTGGATGAATTTTTTCAGACACTACCTCCTTGTGTTAGCTCTGCGTAGTTGGCAGATAGATGATGTTTCGCGTGGTGTTCCACTAGAAAAAAACCTGCCAACATGGCAATACCCTGAGCAACTTGATGGGATATTTCTAGCCGCCTATCAAGATATGGACGAGCTGCTACAGAGTGATAATGTCTTCCACTCCTATGCTAAAGCTTTTGCAAAAAATCATAACAAGCACTACAAGCCTCAGTTAACACACTATCTTTTTGGCCTGCATGATAGATTCCTATCAATCGTACTAACGATCAATGACAAACATGACATGACCGACGTTAGGCACAACAGTCCACCTTTTGACCCTTTACAAGATGTGGAGTTTCACATTCCTATAATTGCTAACATCGAAAAATATGGCGACCTAGGAAGAATATACGAAACTTATCAGAAAATTGCCTTGAGCGTATCCGGCTACGAGATTAAATATCACTCCATGCTTCCTGAGTCAAACAAAAAATTCCTAGAGCTAACAAATATATTTGCAGCAAGATATCTCGATCAAATACAAATATTGATGCACCCTCAGTGGTATGTTGCCTGCTTTATGAAAGAGTGTGATAACTCCGCAATTTGGGGAAGCTATGGAGATAACCACAAGGGGATTTGCTTAAAATACAGTGGGCGGCGGCAAAAACTGAGTGCAACACCTGACCTTTCCGGTAGGGTGTTGCC